>JACRIL010000020.1 GCA_016235825.1 Planctomycetota bacterium | reverse complement strand
ATCGCCCGGCGACGCGGTTTACCAGCGTGAGCAGTTGGCCGGTGGGGCCGCCCTCCCCCTTGTCCACCGCGGCGCACTGGGGGCACTCGCACCAACCAGCCCAATCGTTCATCCCGACCGGGAAAATCCGCCGGTGCGGGTTGTCGCCAATCCACCGAGCCATTGTCTCGGACGCGGCATCAGCCACTGCCGGATTGGTGCAGCACAACTGCTGCGTGCGGTCCCGCCGGCGGCCATCCACCAGCGAGAAGTATTCCGGGTGCGTCGCGAAATATTTTTCAAGGGGAACCAGGGCCGCGAACGAATGTCCCAGCGAATATGCGCCGGCATTGACGCCCCAGCGTTCATCCCGGCCGGTATGAACGTTCAGGCCCCATTTAATTGCCCATTCCGGCTCCTCGGCGGTGGGGTAAAACACGTTCCGATAACCGAACGACGCCGTCGAACGCACGGCCTGCGGCGGAAGCGGCACGCGATCCAGCCGCGGATAAATCACGTCGTCGGGACCGAAGAATTTGGCCCCAAGCGATTCCATGAACGCGAAGACCGCGCAGTGCGTCGCCCGCCGCGTCGTGCCGCAAAGAACCAGGTCGCGATCCCGCGGCGCTATTTCGTAGCCGTCCTTGTGCCAGAGTTCCGCATCGCCCGGCGAATCCTTGCTGCCGACCATTATGGCCGGCCGGTCAGCTACTCTTTGGTGGGCCCATCGCACCGGTAGGCGCACGCCGGTCATCCGGACAAGGCCGTCCTGAAGGTTTCTCGCGGCATGATTCTCCGCCGGATAGTGCCTGCCCGGCGCAACAATCTGATACTCGCTTCGCCCGTTCCAGATAATACTCATTTCCGCTCTTTTCCGGCTGGCAATATGCTCGGAAAATACAGCCATAAGTGGCCCATGTCGTCATTTTCGCCGAAGATTATCTCTCCGTCGCGCCCGACCACGGCGTCGCCGAAGCAATAGCCGTATCTCCTCCGCTCCATCACCGACACTGCCACGCCCAGGTCCGCGATCTTGCCGCTCGTCGGGTTGTAGCAGAACATCCGGGCTATGCCGTCGCCGGAACTCGCGAACAGCCGCCCGTCGCGAGTAACGGCCATCGCGCCGACCGGCAGGATCGGGATAACGCCCAGCGCCTTGCTGAAACCTTTGTGGCTGAAATGGAACAGCTTACCCGCCCCGTCAACCGTGTAGAGCCCCTCGCCCGTCTCATCCTGCGCCCATAAGAGGGTCGGTAAACTCCAGTCGCCTTGGGGCAGCGGCACGGCCTTGCGGTCGATCCGCCGCGAGCCGGCGTCAAAACGCCACAGTGCCGCCGATTTTTCCCGCCCGTAGATGCAGCCTCCGGGTCCTCTGGCCAGCCGGCCCGCGCCCGGAACCTCGCCTATCATATCCAATTTGCCGCCGTCGATTTTATATGTGAACAGCCCCGCCTCGGTTACGCCGATCACGGTATCCCGATCCGCATTTGCAACCGCGTGCAGAATGCGCCGGCCAGCATCCACCTGCACATAACGATAGGGCAGCCTCGAAACGTGCCACTCCTGAATCAGGTCGAACGGCAGCGGCTGGAGTTCGCGTATCACAAGCTGTCCGCCTGCCGGCCCGTTGACCGCCGCCACGAACGTCTTTCGCCCGCAACAGACGGCCGTGCACTCGACGGCGCCTTCGGCCTCGCCCATGTCGAACACCATCCCCGTGATGCCGTGGAACATCCCCACAAGCAGGTGCGCCGCCCGACCGCTCGTGCCGGCATAGACGATTCCATCGGGCGCGATGCTCATCGCGGTTATCCGGCTCTCGTCGGCCGCAACGGGCGACGTAACGCCGGGAAAGCAGGTCGGGAACGCGACCATCGTGCCTTCGGTTATGGCCGCGCCGTGAACGATCGAGTCCGCCAGTTCGCGCGTGCCGGGCAGATTGCGGTCGTATCGCTTTCTTTTCTTTATCATGTTTTCAACCCCAGGTCCGCAGCGGCAGATGGGCGTCCTTCCGCCTGGCGTTTTCTGGCATGGCCACCCGGAAAAATCCCACCGGCGTCGGACCGACGTGGCCGAAATACAGATCGCCGTGCGAATCTATCGCCCCGCGCGAGACGTAGTGCGAGCATGCGTCGGGCCGCCGCAGTAAGGCTGCCTCCTGACGCTCCAGCGTTTTGGGGTCCATACGCCAGAGCACGCCCTCGACCCGCCTCTGTCCGCCGGGAGCGTTCGCCAGCATGAAGGCCTCGCGTTCCGCCGGGAAGGCCCCTCCCCAACGCGAGGCGACGTAATAGAGCATTCCGTCGCCGCCGAACACCAGCCCGCCGCAATGGGCGATAAAATAGTCTTCCGGCAGGGCCGGATCGTGCGGCGGCGTAACGGGGCCGAGGTTTTCCACCCGGCCCCAGTCGCCTTCCTCCGGCCATATCCGCATCAGGAACGGCCTGCCGTTCCATGTTGCGGCGTAGACGCACTGCCGGTCCGGCGAGGCCGCCACGTCGTAGAACACGCTGTGCCAGCCGGTCTGCACCGGCGCGTGGTGCGGCAGCACGTAGGGTGAACGTTCCAGCCGGTCGATCTGCGGGTCGTATCGCACCAAATGCCCGTAATCGTCGGTCGTCCAGACGCGATGCCTGCCGTCGGAGAACAGCGCCTGCGCATTTACCGAGCCGATCCGCCCGACGTCGCGCGAGACCCGCTTGTCCAGGTCGTAGATGATGAAGTGGTCGCGCGGGTAGCTGATCGCGTACAGACGGCGGCGCTGCTCGTCCAGAAGCAGGCAGCGGCAGCCTTCCTTGGGGATAAGCGTGTCCCACCACAGGACCTTGTCCGTGCCGGTGTCGAACGCCAGCAGTGCGCTGCCGCGGAAACACCGCTCCGGGTTGTGCCAGAAATTCCACGGCGAGTAGGCCGGCAGGTCGATCGGCGGACCGGAGAGGTGCGTGGCCATGTACATAATGCCGTCGCGGACGGACGGGGCGAAGCTGTAGTGAATCTTGCACTGCGTGGCCCGGCCGGAGTCGCGGGGGTCGCCCACCTTCTCGTCCAACTCGAAGAGATAATCCAGCGAGTCGTTCTCGCGGTTGTACCGCACAAGCGCCACCACGCCGCCCGGGTCCCGCTCGTTGCACGCGGCCACATATATTCGCCCGTCCGGGCCGGTCGACAGCGACCAGCACGAATCCGATTGCGGCCGTTCGGTGAACTGGTGCCAACTGACCTTGTAGCTCATGCAGCACGCTCCATTCGGAAGTGTACGGCGAATATCGCAATGCTATGCCGATTCCCCGCACTATGTCAAGATGAGACAGGAATTGAATATAATCTTCACGGTTTTGAAACGTGGTTGTATTTTTCCGCGAGGTTGTACGTCCGGCACAATTGTTTGTCATTCACGAATATTTTCCCGGAACAATCGTTTTCAGCCCGAAGGGCTACTGGCAAACGCCCTTCGTGCTACTTCAGCGCCTTGCGGTACAAGGCCGCCACGTCCGCCTGGACGATGGCTCGCGGATTCGCGGCGATGTGGCTGCTTTTCATGGCATCGGCCGCCATGGCTTCGATTTGGTCTTCCTTGACGCCCAATTCCGACAAATGCGCCGGCACATCGAGACTTCGCGCGAACCTCGCCACGGCGTCGCGCAAAGCGAGTGCGTCGTCTTTCGCCTTCGCGGATCCCGCAATTCCGAAGGCCCTCGCCATTTCAGCGTAGCCGTCTTTCGCGTCGTTGAGATTATATTCCAATCCGTAGGGCAGCAGCACGGCATTGGCCATGCCATGCGGCACATGAAAATAGGCGCCCAGGGGCAGCGCCATGGCGTGAACGATGCCGAGGCGCGAGGAGGCAAAAGCCGCGCCCGCCATGTTCGCGGCGTACAACAGTCCGGTCATGGCGTCGAGGTTCTTTGTGTCCGCATAAGCCGTCGGGGCATGCCGCACGATAGTCTGGGCCGCGAACCACGCCAGCGCGCGGGATTGCGGAGTCGATCCTCTGGAAACATATGATTCCAGCGCGTGAGTGAGCGCATCCATGAGCGTGGGAACGAGCACAGATCGTGGCAATCCCACCGCCAGTTCCGGGTCCAGAAACGCGACCACGGGCGCAAGGTCGTCGCCGTACACGATAAATTTAGAGTTTGTGCCGGCGTTGGTGAGGACGGCGCCGAAGGTTACTTCGCTGCCCGTTCCGACCGTGGTCGGAACGGCGAATACCGGAAGGGGGGGATTGCCGTATTTATTGATGCCCTCGTAGGCCGCGCATGATCCCGGATTGGTCGCGGCGATGGAAATGGCTTTGGCGGCGTCGATGGGACTGCCGCCGCCGACGGCGACGATGACGTCGCATCCGGCCTGGCGAGCCAGTTCGCCGCCACGATCCACGGTGTTCAGGGTCGGGTCCGGCGTTACTTCGTCAAAAAGGATATATGTCAGGGCGGATGGTTCGATTTTCTCCAGAACACGGCCCACGAGGCCGCAATTCACGAGCGCCTTGTCCGTAACCACCAGCGCCTTTCTGACGCCCAGAGCGCGAGCTTCCGTCGAAATCCCGGTACGGCAACCGGAACCCATCATAACCCTGGTTCGCAAAGCAAACTTGATCGCCATGACATCGACTCCTCAGGTTGCCCCTCCGAACGACCGTCCGATCTTCACTTCCGCCGGTTCATTCGGTCGGCCAGTATCGTTCCACGATGACTTTATTGTGCGTATAAAACTGGAAGGCCGAACGGCTCTGCATCTTGATATCGCAGAGCATCGACGACTTCATGCCGCCGAACGGCAGGAAAGGCACCGGGGCCGGAATGCCCACGTTAATCCCCACCATGCCGGTTTCCACGTTCAGTTTGAATTTGCGAGCTTCGTATCCGTTTTGAGTATAGATCGAGCAGGCGTTGGAATACGGATGGTTATTGATAATGTTGATGGCTTCATCGAGCGAGCCGGCTTTCATAATGCACACCACCGGACCGAAGAGTTCCGTCTGGTGGATGCGCATGCCGGGCCGGACGTTCGTGAACACGGTGGGGCCGATGAAGTGGCCTTTCTCGCAGCCTGGCACGCGAATGCCGCGGCCGTCGAGTGCCAGCGTGGCGCCTTCCCGGACGCCGATCTCGATCATGGAATGGATGAACGCCTGGGATTGCGCTGAAATAACCGGACCGATCACCAGCGATTCCTCAAGCACGTCGGGATTCAGCGGGTTGTCCACCCGGTACTTTCTGGAATCGGCCACAAAAGTGGCGGAGATACGTTCATACATCGCATCGCCGATGGCGACAATCACGGAGGATGCCATGCAGCGCTGGCCGGCGCATCCGTAACAGGACGTGCTCATGTTGCGGATCAGTTCATCGATCTGTTTATAATCGGGCATCACCACCAGGTGGTTTTTGGCGCTGCCCATGGCCTGGCAGCGTTTGCCGAGTTCGGCACAGCGGGATGCGATGATCCGGCAGGTGTCGGTCTTGCCCACAAAAGAGACGCCCTTGACGTCCGGATGATTTACGAGGGCGATGGAGGCGTCCTTGTCGCCGTTCAGGACGTTGTAAACGCCTGGGGGAAGCTCCAACTCATGCAGAAACTCGGTAATGGCTTCGAGGGTGAGCGGCACGCGCTCGGAGGGTTTAACGACGAGGGTGTTGCCGGTGGCCAGAGCGTACGGGATGAACCAGAACGGCGCCATGGCCGGGAAATTGAACGGCGTGATCGCCGCAAAAACGCCGATGGGTTCGTGCATCTCCTCGCCGTCGATATCGCCGGCGCAGTCGACCAGTTTGCTGCCCTGCTGAAGCATGGGCGCCGCGCAGGCCGTTTCGAGGTTCTGGTAGACCCGTTTCATTTCAGCCCGCGCATCCGAAAGCGACTTGCCCATCTCCTCGACCAGGATGCGGGAGATTTTTTCTTCGTTCTTCATCAGGATTTCGCGCCACCGGAAAAGCCAGCTCACGCGGCGCGCAACGGACATATGGGCCCAGGCCGGAAACGCCTGCCGGGCGGCCGCCACTGCGCGATCGACCTCCGTGGTTGTCGAACGCGGCGTCCGTGCGATGACCTCGCCGGTCGCCGGATTCTCCACGTCCAGGAAACCTTGGGCTTCCGCCGTCCGCCACTGACCGGCGATGTAGTTGCGAACCACATGTTCTTTGGACATAGATATTCTCCCTGGAGTGATTCAGCCCGAATCGGTAGCGCAACCAGTTCAGTCAAGCAACATATCCGCATATTATTCCGATCATATTGAGCATCGTCAATCGTATTCCATCTCTGGCCGGATTAATCGCAACTAAACACTTGTCGGGCGGAATACAAAGGGTAAAATTCAGACGGCGGCGATTACATGAACAAGACCGGCGCATATCTGCTGATCCGATGGGAAGACAAATCCAAAAAGATTGTCCTGCCCGCCAACGGCATTCTGATGGGTCGCGACCCGCAGTGCCATCTGGAGCTGACGGGCGCCACGGTTTCAAGACGCCACGCGAGGCTTTACCCCGACCCCTTCGGGCGATGGATTCTCGAGGATCTCAAAAGCCGGTACGGGACATGGGTTGACGGCCGGCAGGTCCAGTCCATGGCGGTCGGGCCGGCCAACGTCATCACCATCCGCCCGTATACCCTCCAGATAATCCAGGAAGTCCAGCTTCAATCGACGGACGATTTGAAGTTCAGGAACGCCACCACCATCGACGACGCCACGACGGAAGTTGTTCTGGTTGACACCCCTGTTACAGGCAATATTTTCGAGGCGAGATTCGAGCAGCTTAACCGCTTTGCCGACCGGCTGGCGGAAGTAGATACCGGCGAAAAGCTCTACCAGATGGTCTGTGCCGAACTGGCGGGAAACCCCGGCACGTCCGCCATGATCCTGCGGGTTTCGGCCGGGCAGCCGCCGGCCGAAATTTCCACGCAGATACTCGCATGCGAACTGTTCAACAGGACATGGGACCCGTCGCAGCAGCAGGCGCCGCCGATCCGCATTTCCCGCAGGGTCATCGAGGCGGTGCGGACCAAAGGCGTCGTCGTGCGCGCTAATTCCAGGGCCTCCGGCGGGGACAGCCTGGTGCTGACCGCCGATGACGATGCGGTGCCGAGCGCGGTCTTCGGCCTGCCGCTGTCCGAAGTCGGCGAAACGGTCGATGTCCTGTACGTGAGCGTCATCCAGAATCAGTGCGGCAGGGACATGCTGGAATATCTGCACGCCATGGCGAGGCAGATATCGCTCACGCGAAAAACCATCCTGCTGACCCAATCGAAGAACGAGCGGGACGCCCTGGACCGCCAATTGGCCATGGCAAGGTCGATCCAGACGAAACTGACCCCGAGTTCCGACATATCGGTGGACGGGGTGGACGTGGCGTTCTGCTACAAGCCGGCTATGTGGGTGGGCGGCGATTATTGCGACCTCTGGCTGCTGCCGGACAAACGCCTGGCCTTCGCGGTCGGAGACGTGTCCGGCAAAGGGCTTCCCGCCGCGATGATAATGTCAAACCTTCAGGCCGCGCTGCGGGCGACCTGCAACTTCTGCCCCAACATCGGGCAGGCGATGACTCACGTCAATTCACTGATGAGGCAGAACATGCCGGAGTCCATGTTCATTACCCTTTTCGTCGGCGTCATCGAGCCGGTAACCGGCAGGCTGGATTACGTCAATGCCGGCCATCTTCAGCCGTTTCTGGTGGATTTCCAGGGCCACGCCGGCCCGCTGGAAACGCCGCGGTGGCTGCCCATCGGGCTCAAAGAATGCAGCTACGAGGCGGAACTGGAGTCCATTCCGGTTGCCACCGGCGTGGTCTGCGTGACGGACGGCATTACTGAGGCTGCAACGATGGCAGACGAGCAGTTCGGCGACGAGCGGCTGAAAATCGCGCTGGAGCGGTGCCGGAGCGTCTCGGCAAAATCGCTGGTAGGCGAGGTCTCGCAGGCGGTCGAGAAATTCCAGGAATCGCTTCCGCCGCAGGACGATTTCACCATCATGTCATTGGTTCGCACGGCAAGAACCGGCAAACACAAGGATTGATTCCGATGCCTGGCCATGAATTGACTTCCATGGGCGGCGATGAAAACGCGTTCAAGTCCACTCATTGGACGCAGATATTCAGGTATGCACAAAAGGACGAGGCGGCCCGCAGGAAGATGCTCGACGGGATGATCGGCACTTACTGGCGGCCGGTCTATTGCTACCTGCGGCGGCGAAGATACGACAACGAGCAGGCGAAGGACCTGACGCAGGCTTTTTTTCAGGATATTTTCCTCGGTAAAGACCTGGTCGCCCTGGCCGACAAAAGCAAAGGGCGGTTCCGCGCCCTGCTTCTGACGGCCCTGAATAATTACGTTCGGAGCGTCCACCGCAAGCAGGCGTCCGCCAGGCGATCTCCGGCCGGGCCGATCCTGACCCTGGACGGAATTGACGGCCATTCGCTGCCTGAGCCGGCCATGAATTCCTCGCCCGAAGACGCTTTCACTTATTCCTGGGCCTGGGAGATCATCCGGAAGGTACTCAAGGAGGTCGAATCCTCCTGCCGCGGCAAGGGAATGGATATTCAATGGGGCGTCTTTTACGACAAGGTGATCCAGCCGGCCCTTTACGGCGGCGAGACGCCGGCGATGCCCGAACTCTGCCGCAAATACGGCATAGCCGACGAGATAAAAGCGTCCAACATGATCGTTACCGTCAAGCGGAAGTATCAACTGGTTTTTCGGGAGTATCTGCTGCAGCACGTCAGTTCGGAAGTTGATGTGGAACAGGAACTTGCGGAAATTCTCGAAATTCTTTCCAAAAAGCCGGCAGGGGCCATCGAGCCTTTGCGTATGGAATAATGAAGCGACAGAATAAGCGGGACTATCGCGATGAAACTCAACCAATATAATGCCGACGAGGTCGGCCGGAGCCTCAACAAGGTCTTTCAACTGCGAGGCGATAAATTACGGGATATTCCATCCAACATGTCGGTGGAATCGGCCGATTGCCCGCCCGTGGCGCTGCGGTACGGCAACGAGGACGTGCTGGACATGCTCTGCCAGGGCGAGGTCAAGCCCGAACACCTGATGATGCTCAAGCACGTCGGGAAAGAGCTGGCCCTGAAGAATTTCACGCCGGAGTCCCGTATTTTCGGGAAAGTCCTTTATAATGCCGCCATAGCGAGCTCGCTGGTAAACTGGGGCCGCATGATAAGCAATCTTGAGCCGGCGTTTATAACCCACAATCTGGACATATTGCGAATCCAGAACTGGCTGCCGGAGAATTTGCGGGTATTATTTGAAAAGGCGATGGACATCTGCCGCCCGAGCAGGCCCAGCGCGGCCTGACGGATTAACTGAAAGAACAGAAAGAAAACTTGTGACAAATATCGAAACGACCATGCCGAACCCGGAGCAGTTGAGGTCGCTCTGGAATCTGGCCGTATCGGGCGAGATGGAGTCGGCAGGCCCTGTCGCTGAAACTCGATCTCCGAAAGCCGAGACCCTGGAATCAATCCTCGATGCCAGGCTGCCGGAGGATGTCTTCGCTAATTGCTCGCCCGCCTTCAGGCCCATGCTGTCGCAGTACGCGCTCAGGCAGATTCTGGCCAGCCCAGTCCCGCCCAAGGAATTCTGGCGGCATCTGAAAAAATATTTCAAGGGGCTGGCCTCCCGGTCCGGCCCGACGGACGCCGCTTCCCCGACGGCGGTTCTGTACTACGCCGTGATCGCCGCAAATATCGTGCATCATGGCGAAAAAATCTCCCGTCATTCGTGGGGCAAACTGGAGAATTCGTTCAGGGGCCTGGCCGGCCGATTCGCTTCTGATGAGGAAATCGCCCGGTTGTTCCAGAAGGCGTCGATAAGCTGCCGCAAGGGCGCACAGTGAGGAAGACGGCATGATCGGACATGGTGTAAAAATTGCGGGTAAAATTTTCCCGGCGGGCCTGATGGCGCTGCTTCTGTCGGCCGTTTTTTTGCATGCGCAGAACGCCGCGCCCACGGCCGCCTCAAAGGAAGAAAAGTTCGCCGATTACAAAAAAAGGGCGGACCTGGGAGACCTCCAGGCGATTTGCGACCTGGGCGTCTGCTACCTGACCGGCCAGGGCGTCGCGCAGGACAAGCCGCGGGCCATCAAGCATCTGCAAAACGCGGCGTCAAATGGTTTTCCAAGGGCGCAGTACAACCTGGGCGTCTGTTATGAAAAAGGCCTGGGCGTCTCGCGGGATATCGTGGAGGCGGCCATGTGGTATCGCAAGGCCGCCAAGCAGGGCGACGCCTTCGCGCAATACTATCTCGGGCTCTGCTGCGAGAAGGGCCAGGGCGAAATACAGGACAGGTCCGAGGCGGCGAAGTGGTATCGCAGGGCCGCCGAGCAGGGCCTGGCCGGCGCACAGAACAATCTGGCCTTGTGCTACGACAGCGGCACGGGCGTTACCCGGGATTTCACCGAGGCCGTCAAATGGTATGAAAAAGCCGCGGCTCAGGGCGTGCCGTCGGCTCAAAACAATCTGGGAGTCTGCTACATAAACGGCACGGGCGTCGCCCAGGACCTCGTCGAGGGCGTCAAATGGCTGCGGGCGGCCGCCGACCAGGAGTATGCCCTGGCCCAGAAAAATCTCGGCCTGTGCTATTCCACTGGCAAGGGCGTCAGCAAGGATCTGCTCGAAGGCGAAAAATGGTTCCGCAAGGCCGCCGAACAGGGCAACGTCTTCTGCCAGTTGTATCTCGGGTTTTTCAACGGCATTAACAAGAATTTCACCGAGGCCGTCAAATGGTATGGCAAAGCCGCCGAACAGGGTGACGTCAGCGCTCAATACCAGCTTGGAAAACTCTACGAGGAAGGCAAAGGCGTTGCCCAAAATTTCGCCGAGGCCGCCAAATGGTACGGCAAGGCCGCCGCTCAGGGTCTTGCAGCCGCTCAGACCGACATCGGCCGATGCTACTGTGATGGCATTGGCGTCAAAAAGGACCCGGTCGAGGGCGTAAAATGGTTCCGGCTGGCCGCAGAACAGGGTTATGCCAACGCGCAAAGGAATCTCAGCCAATGTTACGCCGAAGGCGTGGGCGTTGAGCAGAATAAAGACGAGGCCGCCAAATGGCTCAAAAAGGCGGAAGAACAGGGAAAATAAAAAAAATGAAGAAGTTCACCTCTGCGATGGCCAATGACAAGGATATCATTTTGGGGCGGTAGGGCGGGAATTTACCCGCCCAGTTCCCTGCTGCGTTGGGCTGCGGCCGCCACCATCGGTAAAACAGCACCTCTTTAACGAAATTTTGGTGTGAAAGAATCTTTTATCTCAACGGCCCGTTTCTTGGCTGCTTGGCGTTTTTCATCGTCAAGTTTACCCTCAAGTTTTTCGATGTCGGCTTTGTATATTCCAGTTAAAATAGTGCTTGCCGCATACAACCAGGCCAGAGCCTCCGCATCGTCAATTTTTTTCTCAGCACCGTTGAGATAACACTGATATGCCTTGTACATCCCCATTACGGCCAGCATAAAATCCTTGTCGACCGCCTTGAGATAGCACCTTTGGGCTTCATTGATATCTTTTCCGACGCCAACACCGTCTTCATAACACGATCCGATTTTTAAATAAGATTCCAGATCACCCTGTTCCGCCGCCTTGCGAAACCATGCAATGGCTTCTTTGGGTTTTTTGTCAGTTCCTTCGCCCTTCAAGTAGCACATTCCGACAGTGTGCTGAGCTTTAGGATAATTCTGTTCCGCCGCTTTGATGTACCACTTCAGCGATTCGGCTTTATCTGTTGGGACCGGGGAAGAATAAAGATTGCTGTAATAGTCACCCATTCTCATCTGGGCCTGGACATCCCCCTTTTCCGCAGCCTGTTTGAATAATTTGAATGCCTCGGACTGGTCTTTATCGACGCCATGACCGTCCTCATAACATCGGGCCAAGTCATACAATGCCGGCGCATAATCCTGTTCCGCGGCCTGCCTCAGGAGTTTGATGCCGAGATCTAAATCCCGTTTTACGCCAAGACCAAACATATAGCACTTTGAAAGTTCAAGCCGCGATAGAGCGTCGCCCTGTTCGGAAGCGATATGGAACCACTTCGCGGATTCTTTCAAGTCCTTTGTTACTCCTTCGCTCATAGAATAGATATATCCAAGTTCACGCTGTGCGTAAACCCATCCAAGTTCTGCCGATTTTCGGATTAATTTAAGAGCCTCAGCCTTGTCTTGTGCCACCCCATTGCCATCCGCATAGCATAAGCCCAGCCGATATAAACCGTCGGGTGAATTGTTTTCCGCCGCCTTGCGAAACCATTTCACCGCCTCGGATTTGTCTTTGGGAACGTATTTGCCTTCCTGGTAGCACATTCCAAGGACGCGCTGTGCGGAGGTAAGCCCCTGATCGGCTGCTTTGCGAAAATATTTAATGCCTTCAGTTTCGTCCTTGGCCAGAACATCTCCGTTTAAAAAGGCTGCGCCAAGGATGAATTGCGCCATTGCATAATCCTGTTCTGCGGCCTTTTGACACCATTTGGTCGCCTCCGCCTTGTCTTTGGCGACGCCAACACCCTCCGTGTAGCAAAAACTGACCATGAATTGTGCTTCGGCGTCGCCTGTCTGTGCCTTGGCGAGGAATTCACGGAAATTCGACTTGGGGTCGCCTGTATATGCCTTGATGACATTGTCGCCGAATTTTTCTTCAAGGGACTTGTTTTTTGCCGCAGGCACTGTTGCCGCCTGCGACGTTGCAGGCTGAGGCTTGGTTGCCTGTGCGGGCAAGATTGCCGCCGGAACGACCATAATCGCCGAAAGAATAAATCCTGCTATTGTCGTTACGATTTTTTGAATTTTCGCCGAACTCGCCATCGCCAGTCTCTCTTTCTCATGGAATTTACAAAGTTTTATCTTGGATTTTTTGAGCCACTATTACGCTTACCCGCCCAGTTCCCTGCTGCGTTGGGCTGCGGCGCGGATGGCGGCGATAAGGTGTTTCTTGACGCCTGCGGCATCCTTGACCTCGATCGCCCGCTGCGTGGTTCCGCCGGGGCTTGTAACCTTTTTCCGCAGTTCTTCGGGGGCCTGGCCGGTCTGGACGAGCAGTTTGCCTGCCCCCAGGCAGGTCTGGCGAGCCAGTTCCAGCGCGACCTCTTTGGTGAGTCCCTCGGCGGTTCCCGCCTCGACCATCGCCTCGATCAGATAGAAAAAGTACGCCGGCCCGGAACCCGACAGGGCCGTTACGGCGTCCATCATGGCCTCGTCAACGACTACCTCGGCCCCGGCGGTCAGAAAAAGCCTGCGAACCCAGGCGACATCGTCCTGGCCGGCCCGCGGACCCGGCGCGATGGCCGCCATCCCAGCCCCGACCAGCATCGGCGTGTTGGGCATCACGCGGACTATCCTGCCTCGCCCGCCGAGGGCCTGGTCTATCCGGGCGGTCTTCACGCCCGCGGCGATCGAGACGAGCAGCGCGTCGGCCCGGACGGCCGGTGCGATCTGGGCCAGCACGGCCGGCATGACCTGCGGCTTGACGGCAAGCAGCACCTTCGGCGCGGAGGCCGGCACAAGATTGTCGTCCGTGCAGACGACGTTGTGCGCCCGGGAAAGCGCGGCCCTCCGCTCGGCCGAAACGTCCGAAACGATTATCCGCCGCGACTCGACGAATCCGCTTGCGGTCAGGCCGCCGATGATCGCCTCGGCCATGTTCCCGCCGCCTATAACGCCCAGTTCATATTCCGACATTGGAAAACTCCTGCGGGCAACTTTAACGCGCCGCGCCGCTTTTGCATAGAGTCAAACCGCATGTTCCCGAACAGGCATTATTACGGCATGTAATGGGTCAGTTACAGGGGGAGACTCAAACAATGTTTCGCCATCTTGTGGTGCGGGCGTCTCGCCTGCATTTTTAATTCATGGAGTTGCAGGCAGGACTTGTCCGGCGAAGCTTCCGGCTTCGTCAAGACTACGCCGGACGAGTCAGCGAAGCAGGATGCCCGCACCACAATCCCCCCGTAATTGCCCCATTACATGCCGAAAATAATTGACTGCCCGGCCCGTCAGGATATAATGCGTTACTGGCTTTTGTCGGTTTTTTCCCCGGCCGCGGACGGCCCGAAAAACGCGACCGTCTGGAAAACCGGCAAAAAGGCCGACTTATTCCAGTGTAGCTCAATTGGTAGAGCACCCGGCTGTTAACCGGGTGGTTACAGGTTCAAGTCCTGTCACTGGAGGTCCGGCGAAAACCGCGAAATATCGCGAAAGCCAGGCGGCGAGAGCCGTCGGGCTTTTTTTATATCCCGTTGCGGCCAAAGGCTTACGACCGCTTGCGGGGAAACCCCGGCGCTCTGTGATAGTCCAGCGATATCTGCAGGCCATTTGTTCGGGTGTTTTTCGTGGTCGATGAGGACTGATTTTCCGGAAGAATCGCTATTGGATATGAAAAATACCCGGGCAAATAGCTTGCAAAGATCGGTGGACCATCATCAGCATGGCTATGTTCACAGGATAATCGGTGTCGTTGTGCTATGGCAGCATGAGAAAACAATAGTTGGTGAAGGAATTACCGCCCAGATCGTCAGCACAGTTAGCGACGGCTTTTTTGCAAAGCGTGAGAAGGGTCCGGTTACACTTCAATGGAAGCAAGCGGGCAAGCATTAGGTAAAGCCTATTTTGCCGGTTCCTTCAGCCCCTCTGGTCCAGCCAGAAACCTGACTGGGCCGTCCTTCAGCACGGCTTGGCCCGTCCAGGCCGGCCGGCCTGGCAGGGAAACAGTGATCTTCATCTCGCCCGGGGCCTTCTTGGCCAGCACCGCCGGCGGACCGCCCGCCCACACGCTCCAAGCCCCCAGCCGGCGATTGCCATCCGTGGCGACCACCTTGATCGGGCCGGCTGAGGCCGAACCAGTCGGGACGTATAGCTCCGCCAGCAACGGCGGGGTCTTGTCTCGCGCCGCCTGGTACACCAGGTAAACCGAGCCATCGGCCAGGACCATGGCCGTGTCGGTCAGGCCGTCGCCGTTGAGATCGGCGGCGAGACCGCAGCGCTGACCATTGGTCAACTCCTCGATCTTGGCGAAATCCATGTCCGTCTCAAACCCGAAGGCGGCAAAGCCGCGTCCGTAAAAAGGCAACGCCGTCGAACGAGCGGGAAAGACCACAAAATCCTGCCAGCCGTCGTTGTTGAGATCGCACACGCTTACAGCCACCGCCCCAGGCCGGACACTATAAGTTGCCTCCTGCGTCTGGTCGATCAGGGCAAACTTGCCCTTGCCGAGGTTTCGCCATATCAGCACGCCGTCTCCCGAGCCGGCGAAGAGCACGTCCAATTCGCCGTCGGCGTCGAAGTCGCCCACTGCCCCCCGCTGGTCCTTGAAGAACGAGAAGACATCGCCACAGGAGGCTGGTCCGGCGAAGGTTCCATCGCCCTTGCCCTTGTAGAACAACCCGCCGGAGACAAATGGCTGAAGCACGTCCGGCTGACCATCGGAATCGAAGTCGGCCACCACGCAGGCGCGGGCGTCCCCCAGCTTGTCCCTGGCCGCGGCGAAGGCGTCCTTGGCCACGATCGGGGCGGCCGAAAGCTTGCCGTCCTTGCCCACAGTCGCCAGCAACGGTTCGCCGGCCGTGCCAGCCAGCAGCGAGGCTGGACCCGCTGCCCAACTCAGCGGCGTCAGGCCCGTGCAGTCGGCCAGTTCCACCGATCCTGTCTTGACCTCAAAGGTTCCCTGGGGCCCCTGGGCGAACAGGTCCAGCGCCTTGCCGTCCCAACAGGCCAGGTCAGTCCGGCCGTCGGCGTTGAAATCGCCCACCGCCAACAGCCGCGACTTGCCTGCCAGCTTGAGCTCGGCAGTGACGTCGGCGAAGCCCTTGTCCTCGCGACGGAAGGCCCGGTCGCCGCCGGTCGAAGCCGCCAGCAGGGTCAGATGCCCCTTCCCGGACAGGTCAGCCGCGACCAGAGCGCACACATTTCCCGCGACGGGCCCAAGCTTCTCCCACTTCCCCCACTTGCCGGTCGGGACCGAAGGCACCTCCGCTTTGGGGTCCGCCGCCAGATACTCCATGTACCTTGCCAGCATCTGCGTATCGCCGTCCCAGATGGCCTTGAGATCCTGCTGGTCCTTCCGCATTTCCCACACCTTGTCCGCCTGCGCGAGGTTGAACCACACCTTGCCCAGCCGCAGGAAGGCGGGGCCGCCGGGCTTGCCAAAGAAGATCACCGCGGGCAAGACCTTATGCCCGCCGAATAAGCTCTTATCTGCAGAATCGGCATCGTTCGCGTCGCCCACAAGTTGCTCTCTCACCGCGGCATCGGCGGCTTTTATGAGCAGTTCCGCCGGAGCCTGGCCCTTGACAGACTTCAGGATGCGGACCTGCATCAACCCATCCTTGTCCGGCCGGCTCACATCAAGTTCCAGGATTTGGCCGGACTGCCTGGCCAAATTGGAAGGCGTGAATTTGGGGTTGATCAAGGCGACCAAGTTGCCGGCCAGGAGGCCCACCACCGCCAAGCATGCCAGTAGCCGTCGGAATCGCATTCTAGATGTTGTCATGGTCATTCCTATGTAAAGGGCGAAGCAGAATTGTAGCGCGGGGCGGAACAAAAACACAGCGTCCCTGCGCAAGCCTACCCCGGACCGCCCGGGGTATCAATAGTTCTGTTCTCGGTTTTCATTCTTCAACGCCTCTTCAACGTAATGATTCAGCGCATGCCATATCC
This sequence comes from Planctomycetota bacterium, assembly GCA_016235825.1. Taxonomy (GTDB): domain Bacteria; phylum Planctomycetota; class Phycisphaerae; order SM23-33; family SM23-33; genus JACRIL01. Next base: position 9,949 of record JACRIL010000020.1, on the reverse strand, counting down.
GAGTGCCGTGCCCATTACCTTAATTTGGATGTTTTCACCAGATTCGGAACGCCCGCTTGAGCAGCGGCACGATCATTATGGCCAGGATAAGATACGCCACGATCCACGGCGGCATGGCGATGGCGTCTATGCCGGGAACCATGCCGAACAGCTTGATCTGATTCATCTGCACTTCTGTAACGATCCTGTCGCCCTCGTCAACGACCTGCGGGGCATACGTCCTGCCGTCGACGATGAGTTCGCGCTGAAACGTGCGGCCCTTGAGCCTGAAGACGAGGATATATGGTTTCTCCGAGGCCTGGCCTCGCAGTATCCACGTGGCCTTGCCGTGCGGCTGGATGTCGTCCTTCACCGGCTCCACCACTTTGACCCAGCCATCTGCCGCCAGGCCGCCCATTGGCACAATGTGGATTTCCTGGTCGCGGGCGGAAACAGGAGTGTAGACGGAAACCTGAATGTCCTGCCCCGGCTTGAGCGGATGAAACTCCAGCCGGAAGATCGCCCACGTCGCCAGCATGGCTATCGGCAGGATGGTCGCCAGCAGGGGCAGGCCCTCGGCAGAGAGCATCCTGGCCGCTATGAGGTTTTTGGTGGCCTTGTATCGGCGGCGGGCTTCCTTGTCCTTGTTCTGTTTCGCCTGGCGGGTCAGCTCCTTGAGCCGCTTTTTGTCCTGCGCGGCCCGATGCAGCAGGTCCTGGTTTGTCGTGAACCGGCGGACGGTCACCAGGATCGCGGCCGATATCAGGGCCAGCGCCAGCAGGGCCAGGTCCGAAGGCAGGCGAAGCAAAAAGCCCAGCAGGAAATCAAATATTGTCAGGCACAGATTGTTCCACCATTCAAGCATTGGCCGCCTTTCCTTCCGTCGCGATCACGCGGCCGGTGTTGCCGTCGATGCGGACGGTCTGGCCGTCGTGGAGCAGTCGCGTGGCGTTGGGGCATACCACAGCGGGTATGCCGAAGTCGCGGGCGACGATCGCGCCGTGCGAAAGCACCCCGCCGCGTTCCACCACAAGCCCGCGGGCGTTCATGAACAGCGGCGTCCAGCCGGGGTCAGTCGAGGGGCAGACGAGGATGTAGCCGCTGCCAAGATCGCCGGCCTTGGCGGCGTCCATGACGATCCGGACCGGTCCGGTCGCGACGCCCGGCGCGGCTGCGGCCCCTTTCAACTCATCCGCCCGCGACAACTGCGGGGGCATTCCCAGGCCGGCGAGGTCTTTTGAATCGACCACGTCGGGCGGGTCCAGCCGTGAAAGGGCCTGCCAGCGAAGTTTTCGAACCGCGATCTGGTCCTTTAATTTCTCGCGATCCGTTCCGAACTTTTCCAGTTCCTCGAGGCGCAGGAAATAAATTCCCCCGCCCAGGTCCCAGCGTTCGGCCAGTTCCTCGGTCGCCAGGCGGAGCAGCTCGTATCCCATCATAAGGAAGTGTTTGCCCGATTCGCGGTAAGGCAAAAGCGCCTGGGCGGCGGCAAGGTCGGCCTGTACCTGCTCGCGAAAACTGCTGCCGCCCCGCTGCCTGAGCGTTTCGGGCAGCTCTTTTTCGGCGGCCTTGCGGCGCTCGGCGTTCTGATGATGAATCTGCCCCGGGTCGCGGCCGGACGCGGCAAGCCGCGCGGCCAACGAGTCGAGGTCGGAATGGTTTTCGCGCCAGCGCGGCCGGGAAAGTTCCATCTCGCCCACGCAGCGGTGCCCGTTGCGGTCCAGGAAGTCCTTCATGTCCGCCTTTTTCAGCGCGACATGGTAGAGCAGTTCGTCCTGCTCGAATGTCGTCTCGCCCTCCAGCCCGCTGCACAGCACACCGGCCAGGGCGTTGCCATCGTCTTTGCCCATGAGCTGGGCGAGCATGGCTTTCAGGGCGTCGAACGCGATGGCCCCGAAGAAGCCGGGCTTGAGGCTTTCGGCCCCGAATTCATCCAGCACGCGGCGGGCGCGATCCTTGAGTTCCTCGATGACCTGGCCGTCCGGCAGGCCCGACAGGTCCTGCTGCCGCTTGACCTTTACGTATTCAAGGTAGGCCGGCAGCACCTGCTGCTCGAAAATTTTCGCCGCGTCTCGTCTGCCTGCCGCCATCCGGCGCGACACGCGGACCATGCCGACTATGACGGCCGGAAGTTTGTATAAAAATCCGCTGCCGGCCTTGGCGGCGTCGAACTTCGTGGGCGCGCGTTCCAGCAGCGACGGGTCGGCGGCGATCGCCTCGGGTTCGTATCGCATTGGCAGGGCGTCCCAGAACATTCCGGCCATCCGCACCGGATCGGCGTAAATCCGCCCGCAGATCAGTTCGAGGAATCCGTGTTCGCACACATCGCGCGAAGGCCGGTAGCCGAGCTGTCGATACATCCGCCCCTGTCCGGTCAGTCCGCCCATGAGATAGCCGACCAGGTCCCACGTCAGCGGCGTCGGCTGGCGGAGAGTTTGGGCGAGGTTGTGAACGACCCAGACCCGCCTTTCTTTTCCGGCCAGCGCTTCCAGCCGGCGAATCTCTTCCTGCCGGGCCGGCTCGACCTCTCTGGCCACGTCCATGCCGCGGATGGACCTGGCCTGGAGCAGGGCCAGTTCGCCGTCGGCAAGGCCCCACTCGATGTCGACCGGGTGGCCGAAATGTTTTTCGACCCGCATGGCAAGCCGGGCGAGCTGGCCGATCTGCTCGGGCGTCAGGCTGGGCTGGTCGCATTTGCGAACCGCGCTTCCGGATGAGCCAAGCGCACGCACAAGGCTGGCCTTGCGCCCGATCTCGGACCGCACGTTGGTGAAATCGTCGCGGCTGACGAGGAAGCGGTCGGGGCTGACGTCGCCAGAGACGACCGACTCGCCCAGGCCGTACGACGCCTCGATGACCATCTGTCCGGCCGAAAGATTGTTGGGGTCCTGAGTGAACAGCACGCCCGAGACCTCCGACGGGAACATCATCTGCACGTTCACCGCCGTGCCGGGCAGGCCGCGAATGTCGTTGCGGCTGCGGTACGCCACCGCGCGCTCGCTCTGCCAGCTCTCGAACACGGCGTTGATGCACCGGATCAGGATGTCCCACGGTTGGGTCGGAAACTCCCTTCCGGTGTGCCGGCAATACCGGTCCAGCATTGCCATTGCCTTTGCCCGGTCGGCCACACCGCTGTCGCCGTCAACCAGCGACTCGTGCGGCAGCTTGTCGACAATCCTCGCGAAGGACGTCACGAATTGCTTGTACAGGTCCCAGTAATCGGGCGTGTCGCCCAAATCCGCGGCCAGGTCGGGGTTGAGCGGACAGTTCAGGATCGTGTCCATCATGCCGGGCATGGAGACAGCCGCGCCGCTGCGTACCGAAACCAGCAGCGGCCGGCTGCTGCGGCCGAACGTCCGGCCGGTCTCTTTCTCCAGTCGGGCGAGGTTCTCGCGGACCCGCTGTTCGAGCCCGTCGGGCCAGCGCCGGCCCAGACGATAATATTCGCTGCAGCATTCCGTGCTGATGGTGAACCCAAGCGGCACGCGCAGGGCCGCAAGCGACATTTCCTTCAGCCCGGCGCCCTTGCCGCCCAGCAGCGACTTGGGATCGTCGCAGCCTGCCGGCAGCGGGTCGGAGAAATAATGTACCCATTCGGTGACGCTCATTTGCCTGCCCCCAGGCAGGCCAGGCCCCAGCCGGTCATGCCAATGTAAATTTTCGAGCCGCACAGGATCATGGAAGTCGAAGGCTCGCCCAGCCACGACGTATCGGCCCACGCCGCCGGTTTATTGTCGGGCGCGTCCAGGGCGAGCCGCTTCAGCCCGTCTTTGGCGGCATACAGGATCGCGTCCCGGCTTATCATCGGCACGACCGCCGGCGAGACCCCGGCCTGGCGGAAAATAACGTGGCCGTCCTCGGCGGACACGACCAGCAATTCCGCCTTCGCGTTGACGTAAGCGATGCGGTCGCCCGCAAGCGATAAGCCGCCCCCGGCCGCCGCGCCAGGCTCGACGTGCCAGCCGGCGATCATTTTCCCGTCGACCGCGCCGCGCGCCTCCAGGCCCGCCGATGTGCCAAGATAGATCACGCCGTTGCGCGCGACCGGCCCGGTCGTCGGCGCCGCGTCGAGCGAGGCTCGCCACAACACCAGGCCCGTCGGCAGGTCCATCGCCACCAGCTCCGGCTTACCGGTCGTCGCCGCGATCAGCATCGAATCCGCCGCGGCCGGCGGATGGTCCATGACGCCGACGCTCTGCCGCCAGATTCTCCGCCCATCCATTCCGAAGCAACTGACGGCTTCATTTTCATCCTGGACGAAAACATGGGCGACATCCGCGGACATCACGCCGGATGCGCCCTTGGCAACCTCCGTCCGCCACCGCTGAACGCCATTGCCCAGTGCGATGCAGTGCAGGCTGCGGCCGGCCTGCCCGGCCCGGCCGTCGACCGCGAACACGTTGTCGCCGCTGACGGCAGGCGAAAGGCAAACCCCGTTGGTCGTCGCGAAGAACCACTCGGGCTTGGGCGCCTTGTTTCTCGTCTCGCCGCCCGGCGGCAGGCACGCCACGCCTTTGGCCGGCCCTTCCGCAAGAGGCACGAGCAGCTTGCTGCCAATCACCGCAGGCGGGGCCTTTACGTACGCGTCCTTGCCCTGGCCCGACTGATCGGCCGGATACTGCCAGTGGAAGTCGCCGAAATCGCTCAGAGCCGAATCGTCGGCGTTGCCCGCCCGGCCAGGCGAGCCCAGCGGACCCGCCCAGACCGGCGTCAGCTTTCCGGCGCTCTGCGACAGGCAGAAAAGGCCGTCGAATTGCGTCCCCACGTAAACGTCCGAACCCGACACTGACGGCGAACTGGCGAACGTGCCTTTGCTGCCCAGGCTCTGTTCCCACGCTGGCTGGCCGTCGCCGCGCCGAATGGCGTGCAGCGCACCGGAAGCCGTGACGAAATAGACGCAGTTCTTCGTCACGGCCGGCGACGTCAGGATTTGAGAAAAGGCGTTCCATTTCCACCGCTGCTTGCCGTCCGTGCCAATGCAATACAGGTTGCCGTCCCGCGATCCGAAATACAGTTCGTAGCCCTCAGGCGACGCGGCGATTGCGCCCAGTACCGTCTGGGACACCTTGAATTTCCAGTCCACCTTAAAACCGGCAAGGTCCACGCACCAGACCTCGCCGGCAGGCGGCAGGTGCAGTTCCTCGGCGGTAAAAATAAAATCGCCCGTGCCCATGCCGACGTAAAGCTTGCCGCCGACGACCGCCGGCGGACTGAAGACCGTATAAGGCGCAGGGATTCGGCCCAATTCTTTGCCGGTCTTGCCGTCAATCGCGCAGATTGCCTGTCCTTTGTTGCCCAAGCCGACGTAGACCTTGTCGCCGCAGGCGACCAGCGAGGTCTCGGCATCGGGATAATCCTTGCTGGGCAGGTGCCAGAGCACCTTCGGCTGGCCGTTGCCGCCGCCTTCAAGTGCAAGGCAGTAAATTCCGTCGTCGCCCGCGCCGACGTATACCCGCCCTTCAGACACCGCGGGAGTGCATTCCACGTGGTGGTTTGTGCGGAACATCCAGACGATCTGGCCTGTAGTGCGGCGAAGGCAGATGATCCTCGCCGCCTGAGTCTTGTGCAGCCCCTCGCCGCAGACAACGTAATCGCCGCTGACGACTGGCGATGAAAATGTGGCGAGATAGCCGTCGGGGACGGTTTTCCAGATCACATCGCGATTGTTCGCATCAAGACAATAAATTGCGCCGGCATCGGCGAATACGTCCTTGTCGGCCGAGGTGACATAAATCCGGTTGCCCACCACCGCCGGAGAACAGAAAAACCCGATATTGCCTTCCTTGAATATCCATTTGACTGCTGCACAAGACGGCGCGTCCGATTCGCCGACCGCGCCGCAGCGCCCGGGCCCGCCGCGGAACATAGGCCAGTCGCGCCCGGCGATCTCGGACGAGGCGGCCGCGACCCTGCCTGCCGGCCAGATCGTCTTGACTATCCATACCATTCCGACGACAACCGCCGCGGCGATAACCAGCGGAATCTTCAGCCGCCACATGAGCTTCAGCAGGTTCCACATCGTCCGCGGCCGGAACAGCGACGCTATCGCCGCCAGCATCGCCACGATCAGGCCCGGCAGAACCGCAAGCAGAACCTGGAGCGGACTGATCAGCACCGGTATTATGCCCAGCGAACCGAAGCAGCCCATGTTCATGGAAATCGCTGTCATGAAACATCCCTTTATTATTTGGAACCTATCCGGATAACTACAATGGCTCATCGTAGTTATTCGGATAGACTCTTATCAGCCGGCGCTACTTTCATATGCCCGCTCTTCGGCACAACAACAGGCGCACATGCCGGAATTTATCCTGGTACAATCTCGGGGGCAAGGTCATTTTCCCGGCGTGTAGTGCTGTGTCGCCTTGATGCTGCGGGCAACAGCCAAGGCCTGTTCATACAGTTTTCCATTCAATTTCTGCCACTCCGGAAACGGAGCGAATCCCCACATTCGGACGGGCACTCCCAGGTTGCCGCCTGCATGACCTCCCTTGAAGGCGCCGTTCAGAAACCGGTACTTGATCATTTCAGTGAGGAGAGCCCTGGTCTGCGAATCAACGCTGCTTTCCACTTTTCCGGTACCGAGTGCCTTTTCAATGAATATCCTCGCTTCGCATTCCTGGATCCCCTCACGGAGCATTTCATACCTGACAGTCCCGATGGGTCCGTCAGGTCCCGGAGCGATGAGCGCGGGACTATTGTTGCGGGCCATTGTGTCGCACACCCGGTATATGAAAGGTTGCGAGGACGACTTTGAGCCGGGCAGATCCCACCAGTCAAACCACAGGAAGGCGAACCCATTGGCCTCATTGCGCATGCCGTATCCACCAAGCGTTGTGCCGTTGGCATATCCCCGATACTGCGTGAGCGCCGCGTATTTGTGGATGTCATTGCGCGTCGAGGAATAGGCGTTTGCATTCAGGTTCCATCCGCCCTGGATGCCGTTCTGAAGTGATCCGTTGCCTTTCTGTCCCACCACTTTCCACTCTTTCGGATCCGGCGTGAACGGATGAACATAGTAGGCAAACTCCATACCGTTGCTGGAATCCGTGAACTTCTCTCCCGGCTGGACAGCCTGGTAATTTTTTTCTCCTCGCCCGTGGGTCCATAGCGCCCATTTGCTGCAACCGATCTCGGTGAATCCGTCCACCTCTTCCTTGCTGGGGCGATGGTCGCCGGCCAGTCCGATAAGAATGCTGTCTTTGTTCCAGCCCATGGTCCCGACGCGCTGACGGATTCCGTCCAAAGCGGACTTCCATATCTCCTTGCCGCCCGGCGCATGCACCCGTGGCGCCTTTGCCTTCTGTCCATCCACGATCACGGTTACCTCTGGTTTCCCCGGTCGGCCCTGGCTGCTTCGAGGCTCCTCTGTCCAGGCGGTAATAATTACGTACTGGGGCGTGCCGCAATACTTCTTGTACAGGTCGAAATACCTGTCGATAACCATGAAGTCGGGAACGATCGCATCGCCCTGTTTTTTGAACCTGAGCATCGTGGTGCCGCCCTTGCCATAGCCCAGATCTCCGAGAGCGTGGATCCACAGGTCATCATTGCCGAGCTTGCCGAGCAGCTTCAGTTCCTGCTCGATAAGCTTCCAGTGATCCTCGGACCAGAATTCTTTTTTGTAATAAAGAGCGAGGGTTTCCTGCGAAGGCACTATGCCTGCATGGGTATCCCGCTTGTCAGGATCGGGGCAGATCCAGGGACACACAGTCAGTGAGACCGGGATCGGCTTTTCCCCGACCTTGAGCGTGCCCGTGTATTCGCCGGGTTCCGCTGACGCGGGGATATCGACGGTGACCCAGACCGGCATGACACCCGTGTCTTTCGGCGGTTCCGGGAACAGGATGTCGTAATACGCTTCAAGATAGTTATGCGTTGTGTGTCCTTCCCGTTGGTCAAGTTCTCCAATCTTGAAGCCCTCCTCCTTGCCCGCGTACCTGATCGTGACCGCGGCCGCAGGTATCTCGTCCTTTCCCTTCTTTAAGGGAGTCATTGTTGCTTTCACCTTGTCCAGCCCGGAGCCCATGACAACGGCCTGGCCGGAGCACGCGCCGTTGCGCGGCCCGTTCAGCGTGAGTGTGCCGTGGTCCGCAGCCTTCACCACGTCATCTTTGGTGTAGATGACTGTCAGGGGGTCTATCACCTTGACCCCGTCAACTCCAGCAATCGCCACCATGGCGGAACAGACGTACACCATGAAGCAAGAAACGATCCGCAGATTCTCCATTGTTTATCCTTTCTGAAAACCAGGATATTATAAATCTGTTGGCTGGGTCGTCGGCTCGACGGGGTTTCGCAACCCCTTGATTCGGCGATCGGGCAGGTACGTGCTGCCCTCGGCGACGCGTGTAAAGAAGCATCCATGAATGCCGCCCTGGGCATGGAAATTCTCCAGCGTCCCGCCCTGTGCGAGGATCCGGCGGGCCAGGTCTTCCTGCGGCCGGACCTCGTCAATTCGGGCCTGTAAAGTCGGTTCGTGGAAGCCCAGGCAATAATCGCCGGCTCGAATGGCCCGCGCCAGGTCGGTCTCAGTCCGGACCGGCTTGTCCAGCTCGACGTAGTAAAGCCCCACCAGGTTGAGGCTGTGGGCGTCAGTGTCGGCCACCACTTTCATATCATACTTGCGGGCCATGGCCGCCACCTCGGCAAAGACGCACGGCCCGACGTTGGATGACGCGAGCTCCACAGCATCGGGCGCGTAGAGGCCCAGGTCGAACGCCAGATGACGATGATAGCGAAACGGGTGGGCCAGAATAGTCAGCGCCCCGGTCCGCCGGGCGTATTCGGCCAGCATCGCGGGGTCCTCCGACGGCACGGGGTCCTTGCCTTCCCAGGGATGTTCGCTGACTATAACCAGGTCTTCCCAGGCAGGCCCTTGGCCCCAGCTTTCACATATGCCGATCTCGATTCCGCGGAAAACGCATATGCCCGGCACGGCCTGTTCCAGTTCCGCCCGCTCCGGCTCGGTCAGATGGTAGTGATGATCGGTGATGACCACGCCGTCCAGGCCGCGGTCCCGCGCGGTCCGAAGCATCTCAGCCGCCGGGATTTGGCAGCACTTGGAATGTTCGGCGGTGTGCATGTGCAGATCGATTTTCATGCCCATATGATCTCTGTCGCGTTTGCCGGATAATCTCTTCGAATAATCCGGCTGGCCCTATTATCTTGAATATCTCCACTCCATCCATCAAAGGGATTTGGCGAAGTGTTTTTCGACGCGATTGCCATCGCAAGTTTCATGACTGTTTTTCTCCGGATGGCGGCGGCTCGAAATGCGAGTGCCTCTCGGCAATCTGCGTGGCACGGCCAATGTCGCCGGCAACAAGCGCGTTGATCAGGTCGTCGTGCATCATCAGGGCGGAGGAGATAGTCTCGCGGTTCTGACAATGCACTAACCGTGCGAGCTGGACAAAAGCGTCGAGTCTTTCGAGCGAATGCAAAAGCACCCCGTTCCCGCTGAGACGCGCAAGCTCCAGGTGGAACCGGCTGTCGGTCTCGAACGTGCGGCTGATATCGCCGTCGGCCAGATGCTTGTGGCATTGTGCGGCGATTAAACGCAGATTTTCCAGCTCCTCTGCAATCGCATTCTGGGACGCCAGGACGACCGCCAACTTCTCCAACGATGCCCTAACCTCCATCACATCCATGATTTCCTTGTCTGACAGCAGGACGACTTCGATCCTCGCCCGCGGCCTGATGCGGACCAGGCCGTACTCGCCCAGCCGGCGGATCGCTTCGCGGATTGGCGTCCTGCTTATGCCGAATAATGCGGTCAGGCCTTCCTCGGCGATCTGCTGGCCGGCCTTCAACTCGCCGGATAATATCATTGTGGCATTCACCTAATGATTCCTGTTTTTTTGAGATTAAATGGCGGAGTAATACACTTCCTCCGGACCATAAGATAGCCGAGCGCGACGAGCGCTCGGCTAATCGCTTCTCGCGCCACGGTAGCGCGTTGACGCCTGGT
>JACRIL010000143.1 GCA_016235825.1 Planctomycetota bacterium | reverse complement strand
GACCCTAACCGGGTCGCCTGCGTCGGTCTTCCTTGAATCCATCCGGTTTTTGTCGAAACGCAGCTCATCGTAGTTATTCGGATAGGCTCTAACCCGAAACGGATGAATGAATCGACCGAGATAATCGGCCGGTGCATTCCGGAATTTTGAGTCGACCGCCTGTGGCGCGAACGGAAATGGGAACTTTTTTGTTTGACGATTTCCCCAGGGTTTCGCTCGGTACGCCTGACGGCGTACTCGCTTCACCCTGGACTACAAGCCGGCCTTACAGGCCTTCACTCTGGCGGCGATGAATCCGCAAGGAGATTCAAATTGAACTTCGCTTGTGAAATCGCCCTGCAGTTTACTCCGGGGCGGAGGAAATCCACGAAGCGTTTTAAAACTCCTCCGCAGCTTTGCGGCGATAAAGAAGAAGCTATTTCATTTCGTCGCAGTAGTGGGGCGTTCTGCGGCAGCAGATGACTCAGAGGTAGAAATTCGCCCTTTCCACGGCGGCATCATGGTTTTCCGCGAAGTAATAATTGCTGACCCTGTCGAGCGAGGCGGCGTTCTTTTTGATTTCCTGGAGTTTTGCGGGCGCCTCCTGGTGCGTGAACGGTCCGTGAACGACCGGCGGCCTGGTGCCGCCCGGCTTGACCGCTATCCAGTAAACTTTTGTCTGCTGTTCCATGTTGTGTGCTCCGCAGGCGGCCGGTTTCGCGTCAGCCGGTCCGCCCTGAACGTGTCGATGTCCAGATATATAAATCGGCCGACCGGGCTTTCAAAACCACAGTTTTTGCTTTTGCCATCAGGTCCGCCGGCGGCGTTTTTTGCCGCTGCTTGACACGGGCGGGCGATAAGCCTATGTTCTTTGTGAATCATGAGGATTCTTTTCATCAATCCGCCGTGGGTCCGGCGGAAGGATAACATCTGGCACGATGTAGCCAGCGTTATGCCGCCCCTGGGCCTTGCATGGATGGCCGCGGTCCTGGAAAAACAGGCTCACCAGGTGCGGATATTCGACGCCCACGCCGAGCACGTCGGGCTGGACGAAATCGCCGCAAGGCTCCGCCAGTGGGGGCCGTTCGATATCGTCGGCATAACCGCCACCACCAGCCTCATAAACAACGCCCTGCACATCGCCCGCCAGGCGAAGGAAATAATGCCGTCGGCCAGGGTCGTGCTTGGCGGGGTGCATCCGACGGTCCTGCCGGAGGAGGTGCTTGGCGAGCCGGCCGTCGACGTCGTCGTCCGCGGAGAGGGCGAGATGACCATCGGCGAACTGGCGGCAGGCCGGCCGCTGGAGGACATACCCGGCATATCGTTCAGGCAGGGCGGCGCGGTAAAACACAATCCCGAACGGCCCCTGATCGCAGACTTGGACAGCCTGCCCCTGCCGGCCTATCATCTGCTGCCGATGGATCGCTATCACCCGGCCCTTGGCGCATACAAGCGCCTGCCGGCCATCTCGATGCTCGCCACGCGCGGCTGTCCGGGCAGGTGCACGTTCTGCTACCGGCAGTTCGGCCGCAAACTCCGCGTGCGGTCCGGCGAAAGGCTCGCCGAAGAGGCCAAATTCCTCCACGACAACTACGGCATACGCGAGCTGAGCTTCTACGACGACACCTTCACCGCCGTCAAGCGCGTGGTCCGCAGGTTCTGCCTGGAGCTGCGGAGGCTCCGGGTCGATCTGACGTGGTCGTGCTTCAGCCGGATCGACGCGGTGGACGAGCTGACCCTGCGGATAATGAAGCGGACCGGCTGCCACCAGATCATGTATGGAATCGAGTCTGCCTCGCCGGCCATCCTGATGAACATCAACAAGCGGGTCAACCTCGCGCAGGCTAAAAGGGCCGTCCGCATGACCAAGAACGTCGGCATAAGCGTCCGGGCCGCCTTCATGCTGGGCAATCCCGGCGAAACCATCCAGACCATGGAGGAATCGCTGCGGTTCGCGATGCGGCTCAATCCCGATCTTGTGATCTTCAACATCACGACGCCGTTCCCGGGGACCGAGATGTTCGACTGGGCCGACAGGAACGGCTGCATAAGGACCAGGGACTGGGAGGACTACGACCTGGCCCACACGGTGATGGAACTGCCCACCGTGTCGGGCGAGCAGATCAACAAATTTTATCGCAAGGCATACTGGCGGTTCTTCCTGCGGCCGGAGTATATTTCCATGCGCCTGGCCTCCATGCGGACTTTGGGGGACTGGGCACAGGCGTTCAGCGGCCTGCGGGCCGTGCTGGGAATGACCAAATGACGCCGGAAAAATGGCACACGGAGCAGCCGCCAGAGATCGCCCCGGTCGACGTGGCGTTCCAGTCGCCCGACGTGGTCTCGCACAGCCTGGCCGTGCTGGCCACCGTCTATCACTACAACCACTGGATATTCAACGCCGTCCGCGACCATCTCGGCAGGAGCGTCCTGGAGGTTGGAGCGGGGATGGGCAACATAACCCAGTTCCTGCTCAACGTGGAAAATCTCGTCTGCCTGGAGCCTTACGACACATATCGCCAATACCTCGCCGAGCGGTTTCAGAAGCACCTGAACGTCCGCATCGCGCCGCTGCGGATCGAAGATTGCCCCAACGACCAGGTGGGCGAGGGGAGTTTTGATTCGGTCGTCTGCCTGAACGTGCTGGAGCATATCGAGAACGACGTCGCGGCGCTGGTGCGATTTCGGCGTCTGCTTCGGCCGGGCGGAAAGGCCGTCGTCCTCGTGCCGGCCCTGCCCTGGATCTACGGCGCGATGGACCGCCAGATGGGACATTTCAGGCGATACACCCTCGGCTCGCTGCGGCGGGCGTTCCGGGCGGCGGGGCTGAAACCGGTCTACGGCAGGTACATGAACCTTATCGGGGCCTTCGGCTGGTGGTGGCGGGCAAGGGTCCGCAAAAAAACAACCATCCCCGAAAAGCAGACCCGGCTCTTCGACCGTATGGTTCCCATGCTCTCGGCCGTCGAACAGATATTTCCGCCGCTTATCGGCCAGTCCGTCATCGTCGTAGGAACTTCAATATAGAGATAGTATCGGATGAGTGCTCAGAGACTTCGATCTGCGATGGATGAAGAGTAGACAAAAAGGATGGTACGGCCTGGCGGCCAAGCCGTACCATCATGTAATCAGGTTTGACTGTTTTCAGCGATGGCTGCGATAACCGCGATCATTGCTGTAGTAGCGGTAATTGACCGGCTGGCTGGAATGGCAGTTGCTGTCGGAAGATATATAAACGATATAGACGACCTGCGGAGTGGAATAATACGTCGGCAGGCTGCTGTAATACGACCTTGACGGCGTCTGCCGATAGTAGCTTGATGGATACGAGCTGCTGTGGGACCTGTCATAGGACCGGTAACTCTTGGAGCCTGCGCTGGCCGGATCAGTTCTACCCAGCATCAGTGCTGCGCCAAACACGAGCGGCAGAATCAGAGAAATTTTCGTCTTCATGGTAATCACCCCTTTCTTATCATAAAGACACTTATTACTTCAAAAGGTTAGCTGCAAAATGCGGCCGAACCACTTGAGGAACAATATCGAAAAAAAACCACCCGTCCGGAAAGCGGGAACGGGCTATTTTGTCCGAGTGTCAGATATTTACGCGAGGTTATGGAGCGGCCTTGAACTCCACCAGGGTCATCTTGACTTCCGAGGCGGCCTTGCTGTCGGCGCCGATAGTGACCGCCTCCATTTTGACCAGCCCGCCGGGAACTTCCTTGCATGTCCATATCCTGCTTTTGGAGACGGTTTTCTGGCCGTTGATTTCCGTTGTGGTTTCGTATTCTTTCCACTCGCACTTGCAGATTTTGTCGGCGACCTTGATCTCCTCGTCGCCCTTGCCGATCAGCTTATTGCTCGACGAGTTCTCCGGCAGGAGTTCTTTGGCGATCTTTGCCGGGACATCCATTTTCAGGGAGTTTTCGACCTGCCTGTCCATGCCGGGGATGGTTGTGGCGGTCTTCATTTCGATGACGACCTTTTCGGCGGTAGACTCCTTGAGGGTGTTGGTAACTTCGTTGGTGGTGTTTCTCTCGCCGGCGATGATAGTCGATTTGTATTTGACGGTCGTGCCGGCCTTGTAACCGGCCCACATCGCGAATTGCGGATTTTCGGCCATTTCCTTCGGGGCGTCCGCGGCGGGGGCCGTCGCGGGCTCCTGCGCGAATGTCATGCCGCTGAAAATGCCCGCCAGTGCGGCAGCCGTCAAACCAGCCAGAATCCTGCTGCTCATTATTTTCTCCTCGGTCCGGACCTGACAGCGGCCGATCCCATGCTCCTGGCATCGGGATATTGTCCCGCAATCTGTCGAACAGACTTTATTTATGCTACTTGAGGGTCCGGCGCAGGTCAAATGAATATGTCCGGCGGTTTGAGCGCCGCGTCTGTCGCCGGAGATTTCCGCGGGATAAAACAACAGCCGCCCGGTCCGTTTTGACGCGGGCCTGGGCGGCTTGCACCGTGTGTCAGCGAGTTATAGGAGATAAGGCGTTATTTGCCGGCCGTGAATTCGACCAGGAGCATTTCCGACTTCGACGCCATTGCCCCGGTTGTTTCGGTGGCCGTCTTGATGACGCCGCCCGGCACGTCGTTGCAGATCCAGACCTTTGACTTGGTGACGAACTTCTGCTCGCCGGCTTGAATGGTAACTTCGTATTCCTTCCACTGGCACTTGTAGGCCTTGTCGCCGACCTTGATCTCCTCGTCGCCCTTGCCAAGTTCCTTGCAGTTGGCCATGTTTTCCGGCAACTTGTCCTTGGCGATCTTGGCGGGGATGTCCGATTTCATCGGCGGCGTATTCATGCTGGGCACGGCCATCTCGATTACGACCTTATCGGCTGTAACCTCCTTGAGGGTCTGAGTTGTCTCGGTAGTGTTGTTCATGTTGGGAGCTGTAACGGTCGTCTTGTATTTAACGGTCGTTCCGGGCTTGTGCTTTGACCACATCGCGTAACCGGGGTTGTCCACCAGGTCCTCGGCCAAAACTGCTCCGCAAAATACGGCGACCAACGCCACAGCCGACAGACCAGCCAATATCTTCCTGCTCATCGTTTTCTCCTCGATTCGAACCGGATTACAGC
The DNA here is from genome assembly GCA_016235825.1 of Planctomycetota bacterium. Classification (GTDB taxonomy): domain Bacteria; phylum Planctomycetota; class Phycisphaerae; order SM23-33; family SM23-33; genus JACRIL01. The sequence continues at coordinate 29,661 of JACRIL010000143.1, read as the reverse complement.
CAATCCCCATGCACCGAGCATTGAGATATGTTCTGGAATCCCTCGAATTGATAAAGTATAGGCTACCTCAAAGCGGTTGGCCGGTCAAATGAATAAATTCAGGCCTCCGGCCGCGTGCCGGACACGGTTTTTGAGAAATAACAACGCATGGCCGGACCATTCGGATAGGCTCTTAATTGATATTACCGGTTTTCGCGGGCGTTATTCGACGACTTCGATCGTGTTTTCAGTCTTGGGCGTGTTGGCGCCTGCGCCGCTCAGCGTAGTTATCGTTTTTACCGTGCCGCCGGGCAGCGGCGAATTTCAATATTGTCCTGCCGAAAAATTGAGGAACAAGAGATATGGCGGCGCACCCAAACTTAAAATGTAGGGCGTACAACTTTGTTGCACGCGGATAATTTTGGCGCGCAACAAGTTGCGAGACCTACATACTGCGATTGAGGGTACCACCAACTTTGCCGCTTCTACTAGCTGAGCGGCAGGGCCTGAAAGTGGATTTCTTTCGGAGGTTCGGCGAAGAATTTTCCCATGGCCGGACAGAGCCAGCCCTCGGCGTTGAGCTGCTGGCACCAGTACCAGTCGCCGCTATTTTGTCCCTTCCGCCGCCAGACGATCTTGTGCGTGCTGCCGGGAAAGGGACTGGCCGAGAACATCAGCCGGAACCCGCCTGCCGCGCCGGCCATGTCTTTGGTCAGCATGTCGAGAATTTTGTCGGCTCCGCTGACGAACGGCTCACGGAGGAGTTTGCGGGCCGGGTCGTCGAAGACCCACGTGCCGTTGTGCTTGTAGGGATTGATGACGAACAGCGAATTGCCCGAGGCGTCCGGAGGCGGCGGAACCAACCTGTGCCAGTTGAGGCCCAGGAAAAATCCGCCCGTCCCCGCCGCCAGGACGATCGCCGCCATCCACAGCACTCCGCCCTTGAACAGGAACTTGCGAAAATCCATAACCGGTCCTTTCCTGCGTCGATCATGTCGACTTACCGGGTATTTTCCGATGCCTTCATAGTTATCACGATCAGGAGCGGATTTTATTATGGTTTGAATTTAAGAAAAATGACGAACACCCCCAAGCACCGCTGCGATGCAGTTTCGCTTGGGCTGCCGCCTGCCGATTCTAGGAATTTTTTACCAGCATTCCTCTTTCAAGCCAAACATTATTTTCAGCAACAAACTGATTCTCCCGATAGGCCATGCAGTTGGATATCCGGATCGGCAAACCCTGGGCAAGAATCGGATGCCAATTATCCCATACAGCCCAGTGAAGATGCGGCATAAAACAATGTTTCCCTCCAGCCTTGCAGAGGAATTCGCCTTGTTCGACCTGTTGGCCGGGCCGAACCGCAATGGTTCGCCCCAAGACATGGGCAAATTGGGAATATTCGTCATTATCATGCTTGATCATAAACCCCTCATGATCATCGTCTTCACCACGGTCTCTTAAAAATTCAATCCGTTCCACAAACGATGGATCATCCAAAAGGCTTTTTCGCGTCATGATCACACCCCGAGCGGGAGCTACAAGATCGACTTCGTAGAGGTAATGGCGTTTGTTGTCCAGAGCCTCCGGATTCAATATCTTGCGGAATTCATGTTCGTCGCCAGGTTCCGAATGATCGTAGTCCGGGATGTTTGGCTCCTGCCCTCTCCTGAAGCGAAGCCGCAACATCTCGATTATCGGCATTCCTACGTGGCATTTCCCGTAATCATCGGGATGGATGGCGCAGAAATCCCATGCCCAACGGACACAAGGGGCCATATAATAATCAAAAGAACGCATGCGTCCTTTTGCAGTCCGAAGTTTTCCTCCATCAGTAACCAGCCAGCATCCTTCAAACGGCAGGATGTATCGGTTTTTCTGGCCATAATCATCAGGACCAATATAGCGGCCGACGTATTCGCCGTTGCCGTCCCGCCTAATGCGGGACAGGAGTTTTGGAACAGCAGCCCAGTCACTGATCAGAGCAATTTCTTCTCTGGTGAACACGAAGGGCTGACGGTTATTTCTCGGCAAAAGCAGGCCGTTCTCAATGGCACGGTCCAAAATGTGAACGGGAATCCCAATCTTTGCCGACAACTCTTCAACTGAAATATCTTCGGTTGCCATTGGTGCTCCTTCAGCGAACAATGATTGGACAGACCGGATAAACCCGGCCGAGGCGAACTGTCCATTTCCGCCTTAACCGGCAGGCAGACGCCGCTCGTCTGCCTATTCATGTCCATCATTATGATCTGATTTCGATATTACACCTTATATTCAGCGTTTGATACTGGGCCCAAACATACTTTTTTGATGCATTCCACAAGAGCATGTCATATTTCAGGGTCTATTGACTCTATGCATCCCTCATCAACTGGCCGGGCATGACGCGGAAGATTTCGTCGAGCGTGGTCTGTCCGGCGGCGGCGAGGCGCAGGCCGTCAGCGACCATAGGCGTCATTCCGCCTGCGACGGCCGCTTTCCGCAGTTCGGCGACAGGTGCGCGTTGAAGCACCGCGGCTATCAATTCCGGCGTCATCACGAGCGCCTCGGAGATCAGGATCCGGCCGCTATAGCCGGTGCCGTGGCATTTCGGGCAGCCGGCGCCCCGCTGGAACTCGCCCGTCTTGCCCGTGTCCGTGCACCCCAGCCTGGCCGCCATCTGTCTGACCATTTCGACCTTGCGAGGGTCAGAAGGAACCCGCTTGCAGTCGGGGCAAGTCCGCCGAACTAACCGCTGAGACAGGATCAGGTTGATCGAATCGGCCAGCACAAAAGGCACGGCCCCAATGTCCAGCATCCGCACAATCGCCGCGGCGGCATCCTCGGCATGAACCGAAGTCAACACGGAGTGTCCCGTCAACGCCATTTGCAGCGACAACTGGAGCGTTTCGGTGTCGCGAATCTCGCTGACCATGACGATGTCGGGATCGCTGCGGAGCGACGACCGAAGCGATGAAGCGAAGGTCAGCCCCTGAGCTGGCATCACCTGCACTTGGGTGATCCACGGCAGGGCGAACTCCACCGGATCCTCGATGGAGATCGTCTTGAGTTCCTGTTTGGCCAGATAGCTGAGGCACGCGTACAGCGTGGTCGTCTTGCCGATGCCGGCAGGCCCGGTAACGACCGTCATGCCCTGGGGCATTTCGATGGCCTTGATGACCCCGTCCAGAACGTCCTTGGAGTATCCCATCTTGTTCAGATCAAGCTGCACGGACTCGCGGCTGAGGAGCCTGGCGGTGATGGACTCCCCGAACATCGCCGGCAGGAAGCACACCCGGATGTCCAGCGACCTGCCCCCGATGTCCAGAACTATGCGCCCGTCCTGGGGGCGGCGTTTGTCGTCGAGGCTGCACCCGGCCATGGTCTTCCAGCGGGCCACGATCGCCGGCAGCAGCTTGATGTCGAACTCGATGCCTTTCTGCAGAACCCCGTCAATGCGATATCGCAGGACGCCCAACTCCCTGTTGTTCAGATAGAGCGGACCGATGTGAATGTCGGAAGAATTGAGGTAGAAGCCGAGCTTTATCATGAGATTCACGGCGGCGGCAGGCTGATCGGCGTCATCGCCTGCATCATCCACGGCCGTCTTTCCGCGCAGACCGGCGATCCGGCCTTGCAGATCGGCAATCAGCGGCCCAAAATCGCCGGCCATCTCGACTTGCGGCAGTTGACCCCGCATGAAGCGGTCCACGTCCTCCCGCCGGAACCGCCACTGCCGCCCGGCCTTGAGGCCCTTGAGCTTGCCCGACTTGAGCCACCGGTAGAACGTCGGACGGGTCGTCTTTAACATCCCGATTGCCTCGTCCATGTCCAGCAGTTCGCCGCCTGACTTTCCGGCAGCGTCGCTTCCGCCCGGCGATGCGGCTTCCTTTGCCGTCTTGTTCACGTTCTTGCCGGCCTTCTGGGTCTGTTTTTGCGGTTTCATGGGTGCTGCTCCTTTCTCTTTGTTTTATGGTCCGCTGAAAGCCTCTTTCAGCTTTTATCATATTATATTATTGTGCCTATGATATGTCAAGAGATAAAATATTATTTTTTATCATAATCTCAACGATCTGTTATGATAACATTGAAACGGCGTTAACAATCTGTCTGGATGGGCCTTACATCCGTCGAACAAATTCGGGGGCGTACAGGTTCGCAAGAAGAATCCGGCCATTTCAACTGAAAATGGCTGGCCAACACGCCATTTCGCGTTGCGTTTGAATTTTTTCGCGGCTAATATTGCTGCGCGACGTGTCGCACGGAGAAAAACGAAATGGGCGCAAAGACCTCGACATCCCGGCTGTCTGCGGCGCAGCAGAAACACAAGAAACAGATTCTTGACGTGCCCGTAAAGTCGCTCCGCCTGCCGCCGCGGACGACGGTGGCCGGCCTGGTGGACGGCATGAAGGATATGTCGATCCAGGCCCGCAACATCGGGCTCTGCGCGACGGTGCTGGACCGCATGATGCAGGACAAGGGCAGGCCGACGATCTTTTTGGGGCTGGCCGGGCCGCTCATCGCCGCGGGCCTGCGCGACGTGATCCGCGGCCTGGTCGCCGGCGGATACGTCGACGTGGTCGTCTCGACCGGCGCGATTATCTACCAGGATATCTACCAGGCCCGCGGGTTCCGGCACTTTCGCGGCACGCCTGCCGCCGACGACGCCAAACTCCGCGAACTCTACATCGACCGCATCTACGACACCTACGTGGACGAGGAAAAATTCTGGGAGACCGACATCTGGTGCGGCAAGGTCGCCGACTCGCTCACGCCCGGGGCGTATTCCTCGCGTCAATTCCTGGACCGCCTCGGCTCGCGGCTGACGGATGACAATTCGATTCTGCGGACTTGCCACAAACTGGGCGTGCCGGTCTTCTGCCCGGCCCTCAATGACAGTTCCATCGGCATCGGCCTGACGCACCACAGGCACGAGTGCATAACGCAGAGACGGCCGGGAATCATGATCGACGCCATCCAGGACAATTACGAGCTGACGCAGATCGTGGTGAAGTCGAAGAAGACCGCGGCCATCTACGTCGCCGGCGGTGTGCCGAAGAACTACATCAACGACTCGATCGTCATGGGGTACATCTTCGGCCTGGACCGCGGCCACGCCTATGCCATACAGGTTACGACGGCCGTAACCGCCGACGGCGGGCTGTCCTCCAGCACGCTGAAGGAGGCACAGAGCTGGGGCAAGATCCGCACCGACGCCGACTGCGCGATGGCATGGGTCGAGCCGAGCGTCGCCCTGCCCCTGCTGGCTGGATACTTGTTCGACCGCCATCCGGCGCCGGCAAGGCCGCGTTTGAAATTCCAGTGGAAAGGCGACATCCTCGCCGCCATGAAAACGCCAAAACGATTCTCTTCCTCAAAAAACAGTGAATGAGATGACGATTCTGAAAAATAATAATTATTGGATTAACGCTTTACGGCCTCCGGCAAATTTCGGCAATGAAATTATTGCAGAAAGGCTCGTCGAACAGGATTGGTCTGGCCTTACAAGAGCATACAATGTTTTGTTTGATCGCATGAATCGACAGAAAGATGACAATACCTTGCAGGTCCAATGCGACCGATTTGCAGGCTCGAAGAGCCGGCAGATAGTAGCCCCGGGTGCAGCGAGTCCTCCGAAGCTTCAGCGAAGGAGGACGAAGCGGAACCCGGGGAAAACCGGTTCATTAAATGAAGTTTCAAATTGCCGATCCCGCCACGGGCAAACGCGCCAAAATTCCGGAATTTCACGGCCGATAATTTTCAATGAAACATTCATCCGCGGTGGAAAAAACAGGGCCATCGCACGGCTTTGCCGGACAAGTTCAACCTGTGTTTGTCTTTTGCAACAGCAAAACAATGAATCGGCCATTCTCATTGGACGCGGTTCTCGAAACTTCTGCCATTTCAGCCGTGGCGGGATCGGAGATTTGGAAACTTTCTTAATGGCGATTTATCCCCGGGTTTCGCTTTGGACGGCTGCCGCCGTCCTCCGCCCCGCCCGGGGCTACTATCTGCCGGCCCTTCCGGCCTCGCCCCTTCTTCGCCGGAACGCCCATGCTACTATGGAAAACTGACAAAATTTGAAATAAAAACAGGAGATGCAAGATGGCTGGCTTTGACAAAAAGATTCTGATGGTCGGATACGGGTCCGTCGCTCAGTGCACGCTGCCCATAGTCCTCAAGCTGATGAAGGTCGCGCCGAAGAACATCACGGTAATGGATTTTGAGGACAAGGCCGGCGACCTGAAAAAATTCACCGCAAAGGGCGTCAACTGGGTGCGGCAGAAGATTACCGGGGAAAACCTGGGTTCGCTGCTCGGGAAATATCTCTCGGCCGGCGACCTGCTGATAGACCTTGCATGGAACATCGACGCCTGCGAAATCCTCCAATGGTGCCACGACCACGGCGTGTTGTACGTCAACACGTCGGTGGAGGTCTGGGACCCCTATCGCGGCGCGGAGAAAAAGCCCCCGACCGAAAAGACGCTCTACTGGCGGCATATAAACCTGCGGAAGATGGCCTCCGGCTGGAAGAGCAAAGGCCCGTCCGCCGTTGTCGAGCACGGGGCCAACCCCGGCCTGATCTCGCACTGGACCCGCCGCGGCCTGACCGACATCGCCGAAAAACTGCTTGCCGACCGCAAGGCCGCCGGCAAAGATGCCGACGAAATCTGCCAGCATCTTTCCAGCCGGGCCTTCAACCGCCTTGCGATGAAGCTGGGCGTCAAGGTCATCCACTGCTCCGAGCGCGACACGCAGATCTCCGACAAGCCCAAGCAGGTGGACGAGTTCGTCAACACCTGGAGCATCGAGGGCTTCCGCGAGGAAGGCACGACCACGGCCGAGATGGGATGGGGCACGCACGAAAAGACCCTGCCCGCCTTCGCCCACACGCACGCCGACGGCCCGAAAAACCAGATCTGCCTGGCCCGGATGGGCATCAACACCTTCGTCCGCTCGTGGGTGCCAAACTGGAACATCGTCGGCATGGTGGTCCGCCACGGCGAGGCGTTTACGATCTCCGACCGGCTGACGGTCCGGGAAGGCGGCAAGGCCGTCTACCGCCCGACCATGCACTACGCCTATTGCCCGTGCGACGCGGCCATCGTCTCGCTGCACGAGATGCGAGGGAACAATTACGAACTTCAGCCCAACCTGCGGATAATGAACGACGAGATCACCTCCGGCCGCGACGTGCTGGGCTCGCTCATCATGGGACACGCATATACCTCGTGGTGGACCGGCAGCGACCTGTCTATCGAAGAGGCCCGACGCCTGGTTCCCCACCAGAACGCCACCACGCTCCAGGTGGCAATCTCGGTGGTGGCCGCGGCGATGTGGATGATCGAAAACCCATCCGCCGGCCTGCTCGTGCCCGACGATCTGCCTCATGACTACATCCTCAAGATCGCCGACCCCTGGCTGGGCAAAAACCTCTCCGTCCAGTCCGACTGGACGCCGCTCAAACACTACCGCAATTTCTTCGCCGGCCACAACAAACCAGACCTCGACGAATCCGACCCCTGGCAGTTCAAAAATTTCCTCCTGGCGGATGGAAAATAAACGGAAATATATCGTCGGAAATGCTTGCAGAACCACTTATCTGCCAGATAATAGCAGAATAGATTTTGTGACGATCTCGTATGGTTTGCGGCAAATGAGCGGTGTCTTCCCGCCCGGTTTAGATAGAAACGGACAGTCTGCCTTGACCGGATTATAAGTTTTGTCCAAACAATGATATATGGCCAACTATACTAATGCATCTCCGAATGCAACCTTCCCGTCACCTCGGGACTTCATTTTATCAATACCATTATACAAGGAATTCCCGATAACAAAATACAAAATAATAGAGGATAACCCAGTTTATGACCTAGAATACTTTCGGGGTACCATTGATTGCTACTGCATGCAATGCAAGGCCCACAGCATTTTCCAGTGTCATGAGAAAATAGAACCAGATAGAGACTTACCACCGAGTTTATATCACAACTACATCTTCACACTTCTCTTAACCTGCTCGCGGAAAAAAGATCATGAGATTTTATTTCTTTTTTTTGCCAATGATGGCAAATTGCAAAAGATCGGCCAGTATCCATCGTTGGCCGATTTGGCTACGCCAGATATCTATAAGTATCGAAATATACTAGGAGACGAACGGTACAAAGAATTCACACGCGGTGTTGGCCTTGCTTCTCACGGTGTTGGCATCGGAGCTTTTGTATATTTTCGTCGCATTTTTGAATTCCTGATTGAAAAAGCACACTTAGTTGCAAAAAGTATTATCAATTGGGATGAAGATAAATATATAAAATCTCGAATGGACGAAAAAATTACACTGCTTCAGGCGCATTTGCCCGAAGTTCTAGTGAAAACCAAAAGTCTTTATGGAATACTTAGCAAGGGTATCCATTCTTTGACTGAAGACGAATGCCTCGATTCTTTTAAAGTTGTAAAATTAGGAATCGAGTTGATTCTCGATGAGGAATTGGCACGAAAAACTAGGGAAGATAAAATACGGGTTGCAAGTAAGGATATCGGAACTCTTGGTAATCTTCTCAAACGAGACGAGAAATAGGGCAGTTTTCATCACTCACAACTGTTTGCGAGCATCTCTTGGGGACAAAAATAACCGTGTAGCAATTGCTGTTCTTTTTCTACACAATTTTTATATGACAATGATACCTTGCTGATTCATTGGCCGGTGGCATGGTCGGTTACGCGGCAAGAGGTAAAAATCCTACTTCGCTGGACTCGTCAGGGCGTAGCGAAGCGAAGCCTGACGCTACGCCGAGATAAACATAAGCGGCCGATGGCACCCGATCGAGCCTTACTCTGCAACATGACACGTCCGTTCATGCCGCGAACAATTTTTGCATGGCAAGAATACCTTGCGGATTCATCGCCGCCGGATTCAAGGCCTGTAAGGCCGGCATGTTTGTAGCCCAGGGTGAAGCGAGGACGGCAATAGCCGTCCGAGCGAAACCCTGGGAAAATGGTCAAATAAAAAGTCCCAACTATCGATCCCGCCACTGGCAGACGAGCCGGGATACAGGAACGCCCCGGCCAAAAGTCTTCGACTGGGCAATTATCCGGTGTGAAAAATAGCACTCTCTGGAAAACAGATGTCGCTCAATCGCCCACAAGGGGCTCAAATTGAATGGTGTCCATTACCCCGCCCTCCGCTTCCGGCTTCGCTGCCCTCACCCTACCCTCTCCCTGAGTGAGAGGAGTGAAAAAGCTGCGCTGGACAAGTCGCTCCGGGCGGGGCTACTTGCAAACGCTCTTCGAGCTAACAACCCGTTGAAAATATTTCGCGGGCGAGACGCCAGCGCAACAAACGGCAACCGCCACGGCCAAGATGGCCGTGGAACACACGGGCGAGACGCCCGTGCCACGAGCTGCTCGCATCTGTTTGCGAGCATATGCTTTTTTATGTTGTGCACAAATTCTGATAGACATGTTAAAATGCTCAAAGATGTATGCCGAACGAGAATGAAAAAGAACATGACCGCAATCCGGCTTCGCTGCGCCGAGACAAACAGATACGGCCATGGCACCAAATCTAATCTTTTGGCGTAAAAAACGGCCATGCTGCCGGTCGAGAGAGTAGGCGTGCGACCTTGGCCGGCGCAGCGGTTTTAACCGCGAAGTCGGCTTGTTGCATGCGGGAACATCTGATGTCCAAAATGATTCTTCTGGGATTGGACGGGGTGTGCCCCGACATTATCAGCGCCGAAATTGCGGCGGGACGGCTGCCGAACTTCGAGCGGCTGCGGGATGCCGGGGTCTGCGCCGACAACCTTCCATTTCCATCATCGGTTACGCCGGGCAATTGGACAAGCATCGCATCCGGGACGAAACCCTGGCGGCATGGCATATCGGATTTTTGCATGCACACGCCGGGGCAGCCTCTGCCGGAAAGCCACTCGGTCTTCAAAAAAAATTCCTTCAACCCGGTTGAGCTGGCATGGGATGCGTTCGCCCGCCGCGGACGCCATGCGGCCACGATGTCATTTCCCGGTGCGCTGCCGCAAACCGAACCCATGCACCTTGCCATCGGCAATTCGGGCGAGCCGGCCGAAAATGCCGACCCGTGGACCATCGCGGCATCCCGGGCGCTGGCGGCCGGTTGTTCGCCAACCGGGCCGTACGCGTGGCAGGAGCACGAAACCGTGGAGCTTGGTCCGGCGGCAGAACCGCCGCCTGTCTCCGGATTCACCGCCCGCTGGCTCGTCAATTTTTCCGTTAAAGGGTCCAACCGTGGATACGGCGGCAAGCACGATTTCGCGATCTATCCGGGAAATTTTGCGGACGGCCCCGGCGCCGTGCTTCGCGACGGCGACCTGTTCCACAGCCTTCGTCTCCGCCAGTGGTCGCCATGGCTGGAGCGGTCATTCACACGCGACCCGGCCGTGCTGCAGAACTGGGTCCAGGCTCCCCTCCGCGCCGGGCCGGTCGCCGGCGAATTCAGAGTCCGCCTGACGCGGCTCGATCTGAACAAGGGCGTGCTGCTCCTTTATATTTCGACCGTCTATCCCAGGTATGACTTTTCAAGCCGGCCGGACACAACAAAAGGCCTGCGTGAGGCTTTGGGCCCTTACAACGACAACCTGGTCATTTCCCGGCTGCTGATGGAGTGGCTGGATCCCGAAGGATTCCGCGACGAGTTTCGCCTCCAGGGGCTGTGGCAGGCGCGAGCCGCCCTGGAACTTGTCAACTCCCGGGGATTTGACTGCGTCTTGGCCAAATGGCACGCGTTCGACAAGTTCTATCATTTTTTCATGCACAAGATCGATCCGGCCGCACCGGGATTCGACCCGGCCAGAAGCGATCACTACGAAAGCCTGCACCGCATCGTGCTCGGCATTGCCGATGAAATGGTTGGGATACTGCTCGACGGCTTGCGGCCTGACACGTCTCTGGTCGTCATCTCCGACCACGGACTGATGGCGAGCCGGCGATGCGCGTGGGTGAATCGCTACCTCGCCCAAAACGGCTTTATCGCGCTGCGGAAGGGGAAAGACGGCAGGATGGAGGTGGACTGGAGCCGGACGCGGGCGTACGTTTCGGCGTATCTGCTTCTGAATGTGAACCTCAAAGGACGGGACCCGCAAGGCGTTGTGGAACCCGGCCCGGAATATGAGGAGACGAAACGCCTTCTGATCGGGCTGCTTCGGGACTGGAAGGACCCCGCCGACGGACAACATGTCATGAGCGATGTTTTCGACCCCAAACGCGACGGAGCGTTCTACGGATTGGGAAGCGATGTGGACGGGGATGTGCGATATTTCACCAATCCCGGCTACACATTGTTCCGCTCCACGTCGCCTTTCGGAGACGAAACGGTCACCGATGTCGCCGGTCCCTATCTGGGCGATCACGGATCATGCCGGCCCACGACGCGTTTCGGCCGGGGCGGAGAGATTGGCATTTTTTACGCCGCAGGCAGGGGGTTCAGGAAGGGATATCGCCGGCCTTTTCCGATGACGCCCGACTGTGTCATGCCGACGCTGCTGGCCATTGCCGGCGAGAAACCATTGTCGCACCAGGAAGGCGCTGTCGCGCACGACATCATCGCCCCCGAGTTGACAAAACAATAGTAAGAAAGTAGGCGTACAACTTGCCGTCCAGTCCGTCGATCAGCCATCGTAGTTATCCGGATAGGCTCATAATGCGCATCAAATCATATAAAGCTGAATCGCTTTCATAACCGTCGCAGGCGGTTGTCGGGCGAAAGGCCGGCGGATATATTGAGTGCATGGTCAGGCGACAATTTCCCGGCGGCGGAGGCGGCATAAGGACGGGCATTTTGCGCCGCAGATTCATGACGGTCCTGGCGCTGCTGGTTTGTGCCTCGATAGCCGTGTTCATGGATCGCGCCGGCCTGTTCAGCCGCTCGCGAACGGCCGAGCAGCCGGACTTCCCGAAATACGACGGCAAAACCTTCAGGGTCGCCAATGTGGTTGACGGCGACACGCTCGATCTGGACATCCCCGACGGCACGAGCAGCCACACCCGCGTCCGGCTGTGGGGGGTCGATACGCCCGAGACGGTCAGGCCCGACACGCCGCCGATGTATTTCGGCCGCGAGGCAAGCCAGTACGCCAAGCAGGCCGCACTCGGCAAGGATGTTCGGGTCGAACTGGAGCCGGGGAAAAACAGCCGCGACAAATACAGCCGGCTGCTGGCGTTTATCTGGCTGCCCGACGGCCGGATGCTCAACCGCTCGCTTATCGAAGACGGATACGGTTACGCCGATCCTCGTTTCCCGCACAGTCGTAAGAATGAGTTTGAAAAACTCCAGCAGCAGGCCTGCCAGGCCGGCAGGGGACTCTGGGGCGGCGCAGTCTATGAGCAGTTGCCCGACTACCGCGACAGGCTCAAGGTCAAACTGCCCGTGAAAAAGACTCAGCCGCCAAAACCGGATTGATCCGGCGGAAAAAACCAGCAACTGATTCATTGCCGGCAAAGCCCGGGTTTTACTTGAAAATGCTGTCCTTCGGCCTAAGATAGAATAAATGGGCAAAGATGCAAAGAATCGTAACAGGCAGACCGGACAACTCAAAGTTCTTCTCGTCGAGGATAACCAGGCCGACGTGGAGCTTATTCGGCAAGGCATGGCCGATACGCCCGGCGGCGGTCTGGAATTCGTGTTGGCCGACAGCCTGGCCAGGGCGAATGAACTGATCCGCCAGACGCGGTTCGACGCGATACTGCTGGACCTGTTCCTGCCCGACTGCCGGGGGATGGATACCTACGTCAACATGCAGACGGCCTGTCCGACCGTCCCCATCGTCGTGATGACCGGCATAGACGACCGGGAACTGGCGATACAGACTATTCGCCGCGGTGCGCAGGATTATCTGGTCAAGGGGCGGATCAACGGCGAAGTGATATCGCGGGTGATGCAATATTCCATCGAGCGAAGCCGGCTGCACACCCAACTGCGGATGATCCAGAAGATGGAGGCCGTCAGCAGGATGATCGGGGGCATCGCCCATGATTTTCGCAACCAGCTCACGGTGATAAAGGGCTACTGCGAGATGATCCTGCCCACGCTTCGGGACGACGATTCCATCAGGCAGGCGCTGGACGAGATTCATCAGGCGGCCGAACGGGCCGGCAAGCTTACCTCCCAGATGAGCATGCTGAGCAAGACGAAGACCGGCGTCATCGAAACGCTCGATCTGGCCAAGGCCATCAGCGACCTTGAGTCTCTGCTCCGGCAGCTTGTTCCCAGGGACATCGAGCTTCAATTGTCAATTCCTGAAGGCCCCGTTTACGTGCTGATAGACCCCGGATTGTTCCAGCAGGCCATCGCCAACCTTGTGATAAACGCCGGCGACTCCATGCCGAACGGCGGCCGGCTGTTGATCGGATGCACAAGCGTCCAGGAAAATCATATCCAGGATGTCCCAAAGGGTCTGAAACTTCCGGCGGCGGCCGTGTCGGTAAGCGACACCGGTGTGGGAATGGACTCGAAACTCATCGCCGACCTGTTTGAGCCGTTCTTCATAACCCAGTCCACGACCAGAACGGCCGGAATAGGCCTGTCGGTGGTGTCGGCCCTGGTAAGGCAGTTCTGGGGCGACATAAAGGCCGACAGCGCTCCGGGCAAGGGAACCACTATCACGATGTATTTTCCCAAAGTCGCCAGGCCGCAGCCTTCGGCGGAACCCAAACCGGCCGCCCCGGCCAGCATCAAAGGTTCGGAAACCATTCTTGTCGTCGAGGATGAGGAGTTTGTGCGGACGCTGATGGTCCAGATTCTGACGCATTGCGGATACAAGGTCATGCAGGCAGGCGACGGCAAAGAGGGCCTGGAAATTCTGGAGAGGCTGGGAGGCAAGATCGATCTGCTGCTTACTGATATCGTCATGCCCGTCATGAACGGCATGGAATTGGCCATGGCCGCAAAGAAGGTTATTCCAAAGATTCCAGTGATTTTCATCTCCGGTTATAGCGCCAGCCACATCCCGAACAGGATGCAGTTGCCATCCGATGCGGTGATGATTGACAAACCGTTTGTTCCCCGCCAGTTGGTTATGGCCGTCAGACATGTGATCGACGGCGATTCCAGTCGCGGGGCCTGACCTCTTCCCGTATTGTCGGGATGTTGTTGACGGACCGGCATGGGGAATCTTATATATGCTCCGGCCGGCCTGTCGCCGCCGAAAACTGCCGGAAATTTTTGGAGACTATGCCGCTTGGAAGCCGGACCTATTCATGTTCTGCTGATAGAGGACAACGTCGCATATGCCAAAATGCTTCAGGCCGGCCTTTCCAGTGGCGACGTCCTGCACACGGCCGTGGAGATCCGGCATGCCGAGAATATCCGGACCGCTTTCGACCTGCTGGCCGGCCATAAATTCGACCTCATCCTGCTGGACCTTATGCTGCCCGACAGTTCGGGACTTGAAACGCTGGTCAAGATTCAGGCCGTTGCCGTCGGCGTGCCTGTGGTCGTGCTTACGGGCGTGGAAGACGTGGAGCTTGCCGAAACAATAATTCAAAAAGGCGCCCAGGATTATCTGGTCAAAGGCCACTCCGACTGGGAGGTTCTGCCAAGGGCGATCCGGTACGCCGTGAACGCCAAACGTGCCGAAAAGGAAATTCAGCGGCTCGCCTCGTTTCCGCAGCTTGCCCCGACCCTGGTCTTCGAGATCGACGCCGCGGGCAACGTCGCCTTCTGCAACGCGTCCGCTCATCGGATGCTCGCAAGGCTGGGCCTGGGCGACGATCCGAAGGTGTTTCTGCCGGCGGATTTCGGCAAGGTGCTGGAGCGGCTCGGGCACGGGAAGATGGAGAATTTCAGGACCGAAGTAACCGTCAAGGACAGGGTTTTCGGCATGGGCGTTTATCTCGTGCCGCAGTTCAGCACTGTCCGGATATACGCCATCGACATAACCGACCGGAAAAAGGCCGAACTGGAACTGGCCAGGGAAAAACAACTGCTTCGCGTCCTGATCGACCATCTCCCGGACCAGATATTCGTGAAAGACGCTCAAAGCCGCTTCCTGATCGCCAACAAGGCGGTGGGCGAGAACCTGGGCGTTGAACCTGGTGAAATGACCGGCAAGTCCGACGCCGATTACTTTCCGGCCGAATATGCCGGACAATACCTGAAGGACGAGCAGGAAGTGATACAGTCGGGCCGGCCCATAGAGGACAGGGAGACGCCGGGAATTTCGAGCGAGGCCGTCAAACGGTGGTTCCTTTCGACCAAGGTGCCTCTGCGCGATGAAAACGGCGGCATAATAGGCCTGGTGGGCATCAACAAGGAAATCACGGGCCTCAAAATTGCCGACGAGGCCCTTCGCCGCCAGGCCCGGGAATTGGCGCGATCAAACGCCGACCTTCAGCAGTTCGCGTACTCCGTCAGCCACGATCTTCAGGAGCCGCTGAGGACCATCGCCAGTTTCATCACGCTGCTCGCCAGGAAATACCGGGGCAATCTGGACAAACAGGCCGACGAGTTCATCGGTTTCGTGGTCGACGGGGCGTCGCGGATGCAGAGGCTCATAAACGACCTGCTGGATTATTCGCGAGTGGACACCCACGGAAAAGCGCCCCGCCCGACCGACGCGAAGGCGGTCCTGGATCGCGTCCTGGCGTCGCTCGGGGCGGCCCTTGCCGAAAGTTCCGCCAGCGTCGTCTGCGACGGCCTGCCGACGGTCATGGTCGACGCGTCCCAGTTGGGGCAACTGCTTCAGAATCTTGTTTCCAACGCGATTAAATTCCGGGCGGACGAACCGCCGAAAATTCACATATCAGCCAGGCCCGACGGCGGGAAATGGGTCTTTTCCGTCGCCGACAACGGCATCGGCATCCCGGCCGAGCACAAGGAAAAGATATTCGAGATTTTCCAGCGGCTGCACTCAAGGGCCCGGTATCCCGGCACGGGAGTCGGGCTTGCGATCTGCAAAAAGATCGTGCAGAGGCACGGCGGCGAGATATGGGTGGAGTCCGCCGCCGGAGGAGGCTCGACGTTCTGTTTCACCCTGCCGGCCGCCGGGGCCGAACCGGCCGGCAAAAGCGGGTAATTTTTTCCCGTCATTACGGAGGCAATTGGTTTATTTCGGCTGGGTTGATGGGGTCGGAGGCGTTGGTTTTTCCGGTCTGGCCGGCGACTGGACCGCCTTGGAAATCTCGTTAAGAATCTTGTTTTCCTGGACGTGATCGTAATCGACGGTCCGCCAGCTCTCGTTCTGTTCGGCGGTGGTGGCCGCGTCGCTCTGCGCGGGCGTCTGGTTGGGCACCCCGGAATAGTTGTCCGAAACGCTCGATGCATAGCCCATCTGCCTGTTGGGGTCCGAGCCCTGCCGCTGGGTCTCGATGCACACATAGGCCACGATCGACCCGCCCTCCTTGCGGAGGCTCAGCGTGGCGATCTGTCTGGCCGGCGAATTGCCGAGCAGCCTTTCGCCTTTGGCCGCGACGATGTCCTTCGGGCGGGATTTCATGATGCCGGCCTGCGGGTCGTCGGTCTCGACCGAGAAATACTGCGTCAGGACATCGCGGCAGACGACGTAGGCGTTGGCCCTGTCGTTTGTGCTCAGGTCGCGGCTCGTGCCCGGCGGGGCCTGGCTGCACCCTGCCGCCAACGCCGCCGCCACGATTGCCAGACTAGCTCTGATATTCATTGCACTGGTCTCCTGTCAATTTCAGATCGGCCGGATTATATCAGAATATTCCCCGGCCGAACAGCAAAACTGTTATTCCTCGTCGCTGCGGGGCGTCGAATAGTTCGGGGCCTCGTGCGTGATCGCGATGTCGTGCGGGTGGTTCTCGATGAGGGACGCGCCGGAAATGCGGATGAATTTCGCGTTTTTCCGGAGTTCATCGATGGTGGCCGTGCCGCAGTAGCCCATGCCTGCCTTCAGGCCGCCCACAAGCTGATAGACGAATTCGGACAGCGGACCCCTGTAAGGCACGCGGCCCTCGACGCCCTCGGGCACGAGCTTGTCCTTCTGCATGCCTTTCTGGGCGTAGCGGTCGGCCGAGCCGGCCATCATTGCCCCGGCCGAACCCATCCCGCGATATGCCTTGAACCTTCTGCCCTTGAATATGACAAGCTGGCCGGGCGATTCGTCCAGCCCGGCCAGGAGGCTGCCCATCATCACGGTCGATGCGCCGGCGGCGATGGCCTTGGTGATGTCGCCGCTCATCCGCACGCCGCCGTCGGCGATGACCGGCGCGCCGTGTTTGTCGGCGGCCTTGGCCGCTTCGCGTATGGCCGTGATCTGCGGCACGCCGACTCCGCTGATAACGCGGGTAGTGCAGATCGAGCCTGGCCCGATGCCGACCTTGACGGCGTCCGCGCCGGCTGCTATCAGATCGGCCGCGCCATCGCCTGTGGCCACGTTGCCGGCGATCACGTCGATCTTATGCCGCCTCTTGATCTCCGCGACGGTGTTGATCACGTTCTGGCTGTGCCCGTGGGCCGTGTCAACCACGATCACATCCACGTCCTTGGCTATCAGGGCCTCGACCCGCTTGTAGTCGCTCACGCCGACCGACGCCCCGACCCTAAGCCTGCCCCGGCTGTCCTTGCAGGCCTTGGGGAACTGCCGCATCTTGTCGATGTCCCGCATCGTTATCAGGCCGCTGAGTTTGCCGTCGGCGCCGACCAGGAGGAGCTTTTCGACCTTGTGCCGGTTGAGAATTTTTTCAGCCTCGTCGAGGTTAGTGTCGGGCGGGGCGGTTATCAACTTGCCCCTGGTCATCACGTTCTCGATGGCGGTCTCGGCGGTCAGGAACTTCATGTCTCGCCTGGTCAGTATGCCGACCAGCCTGCCGGCGTCGACGATCGGAATGCCGGAGACGTTGTGCTCGGCCATCAGCTTGCGGGCGTTTACGGTCGATTCGCCCGGCGGGAGCGTGATCGGGTCGGTTATTATGCCGTTCTCGCTCCGCTTGACCTTCTCGACCTCCAGGGCCTGGGCCTCGATGGACAGATTCTTGTGGATGATGCCTATCCCGCCCTCCTGGGCCAAGGCGATGGCCAGCGAGCTTTCGGTAACGGTGTCCATTGGGGCCGAGACCAGCGGAATGTTGAGTTTTATGTTGCGAGTCAGCCACGTGGACGTGTCGGCGTCCTTCGGCACGACCGACGATCGGGCCGGCATCAGAAGAACGTCGTCAAATGTTATTCCTTCGCCTGTCAGCTTGTCCTGCATTTTACCTCCCGCGGCGCGTCAAGCGGCAGTTATAATGGGAACAGAGTATTGACCTTGCGGCACAGTTTCAAGAAAAATGATGGTTCGGAAAACATGCGATGAAAGACATCTGGCGTCAGATGGCCGAGGAATTGGACGAGCTGGGCGCGGCGGGCCTGCTGCGCGCCTGCCGGGGCGTCGAGTCGGCCGATCCGCCCCGGCTGGTCATCGACGGCCGGCCGGTCGTCTGCTTGTGCTCGAACGACTATCTGGGCCTGGCCTGCGACGAGTCGGTCAAGGCCGCCGCGATTGAGGCGATCAACAAATGGGGCGTCGGGGCGGGGGCCTCGCGGCTGATAAGCGGGACGACGAACCTGCATCAGCAGCTTGAGGACAGGCTGGCAGAATTCAAGAAGACCGAGGCTGCAATTGTAACTTCCACCGGCTGGATGGCCAATCACGTTGCGATTCACGCGCTGGCCGGGCCGGGCGACCTGATTGTGTCCGACAAACTCAATCACGCCAGCATCATCGACGCGGCCATTTCGTCCGGGGCAAGGGTGCGAACCTTTCCGCACCGCCAGGCCGCCCGGGCCGGGAAAATTCTGGCCGAGCATCGCGCCGAATATAAACGCTGTCTGATCGTTACCGATTCGCTGTTCTCGATGGACGGCGACATCGCTCCGATGGGCGAACTGGCGGAATTGAAAAAGAAATTCAACTGCCAACTGCTGATCGACGAGGCGCACGCCACCGGCGTGCTGGGCAAATGCGGCAGGGGGGCCGCCGAGATGCTCGGCGTCGAGGATGGCGTGGACGCGGTCGTCGGCACGCTCTCGAAGGCACTGGGCGGCCTTGGCGGGTTTGTCGCCGGGCCGAAGGTCCTGATCGACACGATTGTGAACAAAGGCCGGCCGTTCATCTACACCACGGCCTTGCCGGCCTCGCTCTGCGCGGCTGGCCTCAAAGCCCTGGAAATTATCCAAACCCAGCCGGCCCGCAGGCAAAAGCTGCTTTCGCTGGCCGACCGGATGCGGCAGGGGCTCGCCGGCCTGGGCCTGGATTGCGGCGACTCCGCCAGCCAGATCATCCCGATCATCCTCGGTGGGCAGGAAAAAACCATGCGGGTCAGCCAGGCCTTGCTGGAGGCCGGCTTTTTCGTTGCCGCCATCCGCCCCCCAACCGTCCCCAAAGGCGCCTGCCGACTCCGCGTCAGTCTCTCCGCCATGCACGATGAATCTATTGTGGACTCTTTTTTAAACACCCTGGCCCGTTGCCTGAAAAAGTTGCACGGGTGAGTTAGCGAAGCTGGGACGCCCGTGCTGCTGCAATGCGGCCTTTTCAACGGACCTCTATAAAAACCGGAGGCCATCCGCCGATGAAGTTTTCGGCCGGAGGCCTCCGGTGAGTTCTTTCCGTCTGATTATAGCCGCTCTTTCAGGCCGGCGGACCGGTAAAACCGGCATTACAGCGTTATCTACCGTTTCAGGGCCTTGTAAACCGTGGTAATCGGCTCGACCTTGTTGAGGCAGAAGAAGTGCAGCCCCGGCGAACCGTGATCGATGAGGTCCTGGCACTGCTTGATGGCGAACTCGACGCCCTTTTTGTACGTGGCATCCGGGTCGTTCGCCAGCGGCTCGAACATGTCCTTTATGAACTGCGGGATCGTCGCCCCGCAGGTCTGGCAGAACTGTATGAGTTTTGCGTAATCGGTGATGGGCAGAATGCCCGGCAGCAGACGCATCGTAACGCCTTCCTTGCGGACCCGCTCGGTGAACTCGTAGTAGATCGTGTTGTCGAAGAAAAGCTGGGTGGCTACGAAGTCGGCGCCCGCGTCCTGCTTGATCTTCAGATATTTGCTGTCCAGTTCCTTGGTCGGCGTGTTGATGTGCCCCTCGGGGAAGCCGGCGACGCCGACGGCGAAGTGACCGCCGTACTCGCGGATCAGCTTGATAAGCTCATAGCCGAAGCGGGGTTCATCCGGGCCGGGCCTGTAATTGGGCTCGTTGACCGGCGGGTCGCCCTTGAGTGCCAGGATATTGCATATCCCGGCCCGCTTCATCTCGGCTATCGCGCTGCGG
Source organism: Planctomycetota bacterium (assembly GCA_016235825.1). GTDB lineage: Bacteria > Planctomycetota > Phycisphaerae > SM23-33 > SM23-33 > JACRIL01. Next base: position 9,458 of record JACRIL010000143.1, on the reverse strand, counting down.
AGGGCGCTGGTCGTGTGCTTGACGCAGGTGAAGTGGTGCATCACGGGCAGATCAAACCGCTTCTGCATCTCGACGACGATCTCCAGCGTGGCCTTGCTGGTCGAGCCGCCGGCGCCGTAGGTAACCGTGAACTAGTCCGGCTGAAGTTTCATCAGCTCGGCCGCCGTGTTGTACATCAAATCCCTGCCCTTGTCCGTCTTGGGCGGAAAAAACTCGAACGAGTATGTCCGCGGCTTCTGGGCAAAAATTTCCGTTATCTTTCTTACGCTCATGTATTCTCCTTGGCTCTTGCCGTTTAAAGGTCGGATACTTATAGTTTATTTCCCCGCCGGCTGCAATAGTCCATCCGGCGGATGGCGTCAGATTTTACCGCCTGAAAGGAGATAAAATGGCAAAGGACAAAACCGTCAACGTCGCCCTGATCGGCCAGGGTTTCATGGGCCGGACGCATTCCAACGCATGGGGCCAGGTGAGCAAATTCTTCAAGCCGCCGCTGGCGCCGGTGATGCACACGCTCTTCGGCCAGGAGGAGGAAAACCCCAGGGCCTTCGCCGACAACTGGGGCTGGCAGCGGGCCTCGACGGACTGGCAGGCTACGGTGAAAGACCCCGCCGTCGATCTGATCGACGTTGCCACGCCCAACTACATGCATGCCCCGGTCGCCAAGGCGGCCGTCGCTGCGGGCAAGCACTGCTCGTGCGAAAAACCCATCGCCGGCACGCTGGCGGAGGCCCGCGAGATGGCCGAGGCGGCCAAAAAGGCCGGCGTGAAAACCTTCGTCTGGTACAACTATCGCCGCTGCCCGGCCGTCGCGCTGGCTCACCAGCTCGTCAGGCAGGGCCGGATCGGCCAGATAAGACATGTCCGGGCGTCCTACCTCCAGGACTGGGCCGGGCCGGACGTCCCGCTGGCGTGGCGATTCGACAAAAAGCTGGCCGGATCGGGCGCGCACGGCGACCTCAACGCCCACATCGTGGACATGATGCGATTCGTAACCGGTGAAGAAGTAACCGAGATCTGCGGCGCGATTGCCGAGACGTTCATCAAGGAGCGCAACCTGATGACCGGCACGGTCGCCGGCGGAATCGCCGCCGGACTTAAAGGCGCGGCCAAAAAGGGCAAGGTTACCGTCGACGACGCGGTGCTGTTCCTGGCCCGGTTCTCCGGCGGGGCGGTCGCCAGCTTCGAGGCGGCCCGGCAGGCGACCGGCAACCAGAACCGAAACGGCTTCGAGATCAACGGCACGAAGGGCGCGTTGAAATTCGACTTCGAGCGGATGAACGAACTGAATTTCTACGACGCCACGGCCGACCGGGCCGTCCAGGGTTGGACGAACATCGTCTGCACGCACGGGGCCGACCATCCCTACGTCGCCAACTGGTGGCCCGACGCGCACATAATCGGCTACGAGCACGGTTTCGTCAATGAGGCGTTCGACATCCTGAACGTCCTGGCCGGCCAGAAGCCCGTCGTGCCCATCCCGGACTTCGCCGACGCCTACGAGACCCAGCGGGTCCTCGAAGCGGCACTCATCGCCGCAGAGGAAAAACGCTGGATCAAAATGGCCGATGTAAAGTAATTGGTTCTCATCCCAAAAACGTGGTGAATGAGACCCGATCTTCGCTTCCGGCTTCGCCTCTTCTTCGCCAACTTGTCCGACGAAGCCTTGGCGAAGTCGAAGGCTACGAAGGGATGCGCCGGATAAGCTGCTTCGGGGTGGGGCTACTGGCAGACCCCCTTGCGGGCTGACAAACCAGATGCCATGTCCGCATCGGTTTGCGGCCGGTGGTATAGGAGAGGGAACTATCCAAGGTGGCACCCTCAAACTTAAGCTGCAACGCAGCGAAGTTTGAGGGTGGTCGTAAAATCATTCTTTAAACAGCCACGGGCGGGACGGCCGTGGGACACACGGGCAAGATGCCCGTGCCACATTTCAACGGCGGCCATGTTCTTTTTTGCTTCTTTCGATTGGCATGTGTCTGCCGACTGATTATCATGTTTTCGTCAAAGCATCTGGAGCTTTGAAACTAAAAAAGCACACGCCCGCAAACAGATGCGAGCGATGGCACCAGTTTTTGCCTTTGTGCGATAAGGATAAAATAATTATGAGTATCAGGCAAAAGGGTTTTATCGCAACATCACGGATCATTGGCGGCCAGGCCGGCGGAAGCCGCACCATGCTGGGCGGCCTGAACAGTGTTGTGCAACACGAAAGGAACAATCATGATACGAAATGACTATCGGTCCGAGCCAGTACGACGTTTGGTGGTGATGGGAGAATCAAACGCATATGGAATGAATGCGAGTTCCCCAAGAAACGAATGGGTGCAGGTTCTGGGGGACAGCATACGCGAGTTTCAGGATGAGCCTGTGCGAGTCTTAAACAACGCGATACCCTCCAATGTGATAAGTCCTGATGCTCCAGGGTACATTGCGGGAGATGTGTACCGGACCGCTCCATCTGCGCTGGAGCGATTCGAGGCCGACATGATTGCCTGCCGTCCTGACATGGCGGTATTCGCCTATGGCCTGAATGATTCGCGATGTGGCCATGCCTTGGAGAGCTTTATCCGAGCCTACGGCGTGATTGTGTCGAAGACGCGAGAAAGTATTCCCGACGCCCTCGTGGTTCTTGTCGGTCCATACTGGAATCTGCTATATGACGCGAAAACATGGGCGAGGCCGGAATATGCGAACTTCCGTTCCGGGAAATTCGGGCGATCGGGCGACGACCTGGTGCTGGCATACAACCAGGCCATAGCACAGTTGGCGTCGGAAACGCGGTCGCTCTTTGTGGATGTGTATCGCGTCTTGGAAGGCGCGCCTTGGCTGCTCACGGCGGACACATGCCATTTCAACGATATGGGCCAACGTATCATCGGCCTTACCGTGTTCTGCGAGGTGGCGGCTCATTGCTCGTTCTTGTCGCACAAAAGCCGGAGGATAGAGGAGCAGTTGAATTCAAGTATCTGGAACACAGGAGGCACGGGAGCCTTGCCCCATGTAATTCAGACATGGCGCAAAGCAGACCAGTGGAAAAAGTAAGCCGCCCGACAAATCTATGCCGGGTTGGGCCGGACCCGGATTTTTTTTAGCGCCGTAATTTGATAAGTTCTTGACTTGGCGTCGGATGGACGGATAATCGGCCCTCCTTCAGGCGGCGGGTTTGTTGACAGCCGCCGGTGCGGGCAGACCGGCGCGGTTGAATGAACAATCCGGCAGGCGAGCCCGATGAGACAAATCCAGGAGCAATAACATGTACGCAATAATTGAATCCGGGGCCAGACAGTACAAGGTTACGCCCGGCGACGTGCTCGACGTGGACCTTCAGGAGCTTGCGGCCGACGCAAAGGAAGTCGAGTTCGACCGCGTCCTTCTGGTCGGCGGCGAGGGCAGGACCCAGGTCGGCTCGCCGCTGGTGGCCGGCGCAAAGGTAACCGCCGAGATCGTCGAGCCGGCCCACAAGGGGCCGAAACTCTATCACTATTTCTATCGCAGGCGCAAGCACTCGCGGAGCAAGGTCGGCCACAGGCAGAAATATCTCCGCGTCAAGATCGCCAAAATCGTCGCCTGAACCGGCTCACATTCCCTTGCCATGCCGCCCCGCCGATGTTAACATGTATCTTTGGTTTGTGGGCGTTGATCAGAATTTACACGTCGGGATGTCCGGCCGGCACGCCGCAGGGTTGAACCGGGCTGCGGAGCGGAACATCTTTGAAGGCGGCGGCGAAAAGACATGATTATTGTAACATGCCCGAAATGCCAGCATAAGAAACAACTGGCCAAAACGCCGGAAGGCGGCAAATACACATGTCCCGGCTGCAGCGCGGTATATGCGTTGCGAAACAGGTCGCAGGCAGCCGCAAACGGCCGATCCGGACGGAGTCCGGCGGCAGCACAGCGTCCATCCGGCCTTCAGGCGCCGCGCCGGGCGCCCAACGCCAGGAACGGGCTTCCCGAAAGGGACGAGGACAACGATACGCTCCAGGTGCAGTCGGCGGTGATAAGGCTCGGCGATTACCTGGTCCTGGAGATGATCGCCAGGACGCCCATTCTCAAAACTTATCTGGCTGAAAACACCCAGGCTGACCACAAGTGCGTGGTGAAATATCTCCCAAGCAAATTCGCCGCGAACGAAGAGGCGACATCGAATTTTCTGTCCGTCGGGCGCGAACTGGTCAAAATAAGGCATCCCAACATCGCCAATGTGGAATTCGCGGGGCAGTTTGAAAACATAAGTTTCATGGCCCAGGAATATGTACAGGGGCCCAGCGGCAGGCAGATGACCCTGTCGGAGTACCTCAAACTGCACCCCAAGGGCAGGGCGTCCGAGAAGCGGGCAAGCAAATGGGCCAGGCAACTGGCGTCGGCCCTTTGCGCGATTCACAGCCAGGGGATAATTCACGGCGCTGTCAGGCCCGAAAACATCCTCATTGACGTCAAAGGCAACATAAAGTTGATAGACATAGGCTTGGCAAAGGCTGTCAGCATCAAGGAAGACCTGATGGCCACGCCGGAAGCCGTCGATTACATGGCCCCGGAACTCCGCCGGGGCGACGGCGACCCGGACCACCGCAGCGACATGTATTCGATCGGAATACTGTTTTACCGGCTGCTGACAGGCCGGTTGCCCGGCAAATTCGCCGAACTGCCTTCTAAAATCGTCCAGGGAATCAGCGAAGGATGGGACAATATCATACAGTGTTGCACCTCCGAAGCGCCCGACGACCGGTTCCCCTCGACGGATCAGCTTCTGGGCGAGCTTGAAAAACTCGCTTCCGTGGAGACCTCGGACATTCCGGAGGCTATCGAGGTGCCCGACGACATGGAAGACGGCGCCAAGCCTCCCGGCCGTCCGGCGGCGGCCAAACGGCCGCAGGAAGATCAGGGGGAAGCAGCCTTCGACGAAGAAATGTCGGACCTCTTCGCCACTGAGAGGCCGGCCAGCAGAAAACCGACCACAGTGCACGACGACGCGGATTACGACTCAAGCAACTACCTGACAGGCCTGTCCAACATCGCACAAGTGCCACAGGAAGAACGGGCCGTCCAGGACGACGATTCCGAATCGCACGACACTCTCGCCGGCATGGCGGTGGCGTCCGACCAGGCCAATCCGCAGGATTCGCTTTCCGGCATGGCGGTGGCCGCAAACCGGACCGCCTCCGACAAACGCAGACGATTCAGGGCGATCGTCGGAAAATCCAACGCCAACTCCAAAATTTACGGGGTGCTTGTGGCGATACTCGTCCTGGGATTGGGCTTTGCCGTCCTTTACATCGCTTTGGGCGGCGATTTCTCGCAGCGGAAAACTATCATAAAGAAAGAGACTGCCCCGCAGGCCACGCCGCCGGACCCTCAGAGCGTTCAGCCCCAGCCGCGTCCGCAGCCTCAGCCTCAGCCGCAGCCACAGCCTCAACCGCCGCCGGCTGAAACCACCGACATGGGAGGCTCGTCGCAGGGCAACGGCAGCGTGATTCCGCCTCCGGAAGAAATAGTCGAAGGCCCCAAACCCCAACCGCCGCCTGAAACGGTCAAGCCTCCGCCCCCCGCCAACCTGAGCAGCTTCGCCAATTCCATCGGGATCAAAATGATCCTGATACCGGCCGGCGAATTCATGATGGGCAGCCCGAATTCGGAGCAGGGAAGAAAAAACGATGAAAAACAGCGTAAGATTACGATCTCGAAGGGCTTCTACATGGCTGCCAAAGAGGTAACCCAGCAGCAGTGGAAGACAATCATGAACGAGGAGAAGTCCCGCTTCAAGGGCCCCGAACTGCCAGTTGACGATGTTATAAACTATGATGACGCCGCGGCATTCTGCCGGCGATTAAGCGAGAGCGAAGGGAAAAAATATCGCCTGCCGACCGAGGCCGAGTGGGAATACGCCTGCCGCGCCGGGACGACGACGCCCTATAACACCGGAGCGACTCTCGAAGTCGGCAAGGCCAGATTCTTCGCCCCGTCTGTCAAGGACATGGTCGGCAGCAGGACCGAGAAGACCGGCTCGTTCCCGGCAAACGCATGGGGCCTGCACGACATGCACGGCAACGTCTGGGAATGGTGCAGCGATTATTACGGCGATTATCCCGCCGGCGCGGCCACCGATCCCAAAGGCCCCACCGGCGGACAAGGAAGGATTCTGCGGGGCGGCGCATGGAACGAGGAAGTCAAAGAATGCCGATCCGCCGCCAGATATTATCAGATGGTCGGCGCCCCGTTCAGGACCGGAACAGTCGGCCTGCGAATCGTCATGGATCCATGACGATTCCTCGTGACCTGGCCGGATGCTCATCGCGGAGTCCCGGCAGGTTCGCCGCAGACCGCATACGAAATTATTCCACGATTTTTACGCCTGGCGGGGCCTGGCAATCTGTTTCGAGCCTGCCGTTTCTGATCCGCCAACTGACGTGCATCGGCCCGGCCGGATGGGGATATACGCCCTGGGCCCAGGTCAGGCCGCCTGGATTGGGCCTGATCGCCACAATTTCCGGCCGGCCGGCTTCCGGGAACACGACGCCCAGCGTGCGGGTCGAAAGGTAGTGGGTCGGGCATGTGCTCCAGGCATGGCATAGGCTGGAACCGCCGCTATCCACGAAATATTCCCACATCGTCCAGGCGCCCAGGTCGAGCATCCGGCCGTAATACTTGCGGACGAACTGCTGGGCCTGCTCGTCCATGCCCAGTTTGAACATCGCGCCGAGGGCGTAAAACGCGAAATAGGACGTAACATTGCATTCGTCATTTCTGGCCGGATTTGCGACGCGGAAATTCTCCAGCATGGCCTTTTGCAGCCGCTGCCCGGCCCGGACGGCCTGTTCCGGCGAGGCGATGTCGTACAGGATCGCCAGTGCATTTGATGGAACGGATGGCCCCGTCGCAGGAACGTCGCTCCGCAGACGATCCACAAACGCACCGGCGGATTCATCCCAGAATTCCCGCCTTATGGCCTGGGCGAGATGGTCGGCGCGGCGGCTGAAACGTTCGGCCTCGGCGGACATGCCGACGAGCCGGAAGATCGCCGAGCCGTCGGCAAAGGCTTTCTGACAGAAACAGTTCAGCGAGCAGCAGACCCCGTCCTTGTCGAAATGGGACAGGTCGATGTAAGGATGCATGCTCGAGCCGTCAAGCAGATCGGGCCGCCCGTCCGCCTTGAGGGCCTCAAGCCCTTCCAGAAGCTTTAACAGCCTGCCGGCGTTTTCCTGCAGAAAAGCCTGTTCGCCGCTTTGCCGCCAGTACTGGTACATCGCCTGGACGAGAATGGCGGAATAATCGGGATGCAGGCCGGCCTCTATGCCGAACGCCCCGCCGGGCACCAACCCGTTGGCGCCCTGGGCCAGCAGAAACAGCTCGATGCACCGGCGGAAAAGTTTCACGTCGCCGAAGGCCGCCATGTTCGTGAAGAACTGGACGAGAAAATCGCCGCTGTAAAGTCCTCTTTCACGCCAGGGGCAATCGACGTACGCGTCTTCCATGCACGCGTGCTGCGTAACCCGGCCGAGTTCCCAAACCCGGTTGAGGACCGGATCGGAACACTCGAACCTGCCGATGTTCGCAACCGGATAATTGGCCCGCGAAACGCTGAGACGGTTAAGCCGGAATTTTTCAACGTTGCCGGTTATCAACACCTCCAGGTAGCGGAATCCCCGCGGATGGAACGTCTGCCATATCTGCCGGCCGGACCGGGCGACGTATCGCTCGACCATGTCCACAAAGAACCGGTTGTGCACGTCGCTGGTTCCGTCGGCCTTGAGCCGCTCGGAATAGGAAAGATCAACGATGGTTCCCGCCGCCGCGTCGAAATCGACGACGGGACGGCCCAGAATCTCGCCGCCGAAATCGTAGAGCAGGCAGAGCGTGCCGTCGCCGGCCTTAGAGGCGAGCGTTTTGATATCCGGCTGCAAACCGGCGTCGTCGCTGATTCGATGGAATGTCTTCCACGCCCGCTGCCGGCACGGCGTCTGGGCCGATTTGTTCCGCGGCCAGGCCCGCCACGGCCCCAACTGCGAAGGCAGATCGCCCGGCGCGGCCAAAGGCTTTGCCATTCCGTCGGCCAGTTCGGCCTGCTCCGGCTCCCACGGACCGCCGATCAGGAACGTGTTCGGACATTTCAGGTCTTTTTCGGCTGACAGCGTCAGGCCCGCCCCGGCGGGCAGGGCCAGATAAAAATCCCACCAGTCGCTTCTGAATGTTTCGTATACCATGAACGAGTTCCACCCCTTTGCCAGTTCGGCCGGAAAATCCTGCCGGAGTTGGCCATCGAATCTGGCGGCCGGCGCTAGTTCCTTTCCGTTCACCCAATACCTGCCCCACCATGCCCCGAAGGTTATCTTCTGATCCTTCGACGAATGGATATACGCGAACAGTGCCGCCTTGCCGTTGGCCCTGCTGCTCCTGCCGTGTTTGATCGTAACCATGAGCGAATAGACATCCTCGCCAGATTTCGGCCTGGCCGACCATGCTCCGAGACTGCGATACGGCAGGACCTCCCGCTCATCCAGCAGCGGTATCGACCGCGGGAACAGTTGGCCCAGCCCGGTGGCGCTTTCAAGCTTTACAGCCTTCGGCCAGGCCGTGTCGTCGAAGTACGGAGCATCCCACCCGGCGGGCATCGCGCTGGCGTCGAGCATCTCGCCGGCATTCAGCGCGAAGCTCAGATACGCGGTGTCCGGGTTGTGCCCGGGAGACGTAATGGCCCGCCACTCCGGCCCGGTCGCAAGATCGATTTTAGTTTTCGCCTTGTCCTCCGCCGCGCCCCAGGCGATCAGGCAGCCTACGCCTTTCTCGCTGTGAAAGCTCAACCCGCCGTAGCTGTTGACCGTTACGGCCAGCACATTCCGGCCCTTCCGCAGCAGCGGGCCGATGTCCCACGTGTCGTACTCCGGCTTGACCCGCATAAATCTGGCCGGGCCATGGCCGACCGTTTCGCCGTTGACGCTCAAACGGTATCGCGTGTCGGCAAATATATGAAACTGGCTTTTGGCAGGCTCGCCGGGCAGCTCAAAACTCCTGCGGAACAGCGAGTACCGGTTCCTGCCCGAACCATGAGGATCAGTCCACACGAATTTCGCATTGGGGTCCATTGCGGTCCTTTCATCGATAGAATACGCCAGATAATACTATCTAAACTGCGGCGGGCATAGGGCCTCGTTAATTCCCAACGCCCGGCCGGTGGCACCCTCAAACTCCAGCTGCAACGCAGCGGGGTTTGGGGGTGTTTGTGAACTTCTTCTTTATTGCAAACAACCACCCCCAAGCTCCACGTTGTTTCGCTTGAGGGTGCCACCAAAAACGTGTGCCAGGATTGCGTGATGAATTTTCCGCGTGCAACAAGTTGAGGCTGTCCGATAATTACAGGCCATCGACTATCCATTGTAGCTGTCCATTTTTTTTCCCACAGCGTTCATTATACCGCAGCAGCAACTGATACGCAAAGAAGCACGCCAGGATCTGGGTCT
>JACRIL010000142.1 GCA_016235825.1 Planctomycetota bacterium | reverse complement strand
GTCGATGGCCTGCCTTGCCAGCCGCGTGCCCTACGACAGCCCCATCACGGCCGGCAGATAGTAGCCCCAGGTGAAGCGACGACGCGATGAAGTCGCTCGTCGCGGAACCTGGGGTTGCGTCGTCGTTAAACAAGTTTCCAAACCTTCGTTCGCGCCACGGCAGAAGCGGCAAAATTTTTGAATACCACGTCCAATGAGAATAGCCGATTTATTGTTATGTTGCTGCAAAGGACAAATGCGGGTGTTGCTTCTTCCGTCATGGAAGAATGTTTCACTGAAAATCTTCGGCCGGGGTATTTTGGGATTCAGGTTCGTCTGCCTGTGGCTGGAATGAAGCGTTGGAACTTCATTGAATGACGGGTTTTCCCAGGGTTTCACTTCATCCGCCTTACGGCGGATTACGCTCCACCCTGGGCTACTATCAGACGCCCTGGCGGGCTGAAAACAACTGCTCCAGGAAAATTGATCGCACTGAATTTGCAAGGTTTAATGTCCTTCTGAAAATTTATGTGATGAAACAAAATCGGCATACCCATAGTTCTTATTCAGCACGCAGCCAGTGCGTGGTCGAGATCTTCGATGAGGTCCTGCACGTCCTCGATGCCGACCGAGAGGCGGATCGTGCCGTCGGTTATGCCGACTTTCTTCCGTTCTTCGGCGGTCAGAGTCGCGTGGCTCATGGAGGCCGGGTGGCAGACGAGCGATTCGACGCCGCCCAGGCTCTCGGCGAAAATGAACAGTTTGAGAACCTTGACGAATCGCCGGACCTGTTCGCCGCCGCCGTCCAGCCGGAAGGTAACCATCCCGCCGAAGCCGTCCATCTGCGACTGGGCCAGCTTGTGCTGCGGATGGCCCGGCAGGCCCGGATAGATCGTCTCGATCACTTTGGCGTGCCCGCTCAGGAATTCGGCGATTGCGATGGCGTTGGCCTCGTGCTGGCGCATGCGGACGGACAGAGTTTTCAGGCCGCGAAGGCTCAGCCAGCAGTCCCACGGCCCGGGCACGGCGCCGGCGGCGTTCTGGTGGAACCGGATCGCCTCATATGCCGCCTGGTCGCTGGTCAGCACGGCCCCGCCGATCACGTCGCTGTGTCCGCTGATGTATTTGGTGGTGCTGTGCAGCACGATGTCGGCGCCCTGCGTCAGCGGCCGCTGGAAATAGGGCGACGGGAACGTGTTGTCGGCCACCAGCTTCGCTCCGCGCTTGTGGGCTGTGTCCGCCGCGGCTCGCACGTCCACCAGTTGCAGCAGGGGATTGGCCGGCGTCTCGATCCAGACCATCTTTGTGTTCGGCCGCATGGCCCCGGCGAACGCCTCAGGCCGGGTGCCGTCGACATAAATGAACGATATTCCACGCGGCACATAGACCTTTTCGAACAGGCGGAACGTTCCGCCGTAGATGTGCTCGGCCGACACGACGTGATCGCCCGGCCGGAGCAGCGACAGCACCGCGTCCACCGCCGCCATGCCCGATGCGAACGCCAGACCGAATTTTGCCTCCTCCAGCGAGGCAAGGCACTGCTCCAGCGCGGTTCGCGTGGGGTTGGCGCTGCGGGAATATTCGTATCCGTGCGGCTTGCCTACGTCGTCGAAGACGAAGTTCACCGTCTGGTACACCGGCACGATGATCGATCCGGTGGCCGGATCGCTCTGCTGGCCGACCCGTATGGCCTTCGTTGAAAATCTCATGGTTTTTCTCCTATATACTCAATCCGGCCTTAAATGCCGCTGCCGCCGCGTTCCATGTGAATGCCGCATTCTTTTTTGCCCTGTTCCCACGGAAACTTTCCGGCCCGCTTGCCCAACTGCGGCAGGACGGGGATATGGCACTGGCGGCATCCGATTTCGGCGTATCGCTCGCCGTAAGGCGAGACGTAGTCGTACAGCCGGTTGTACGGCAGGGCGTGTTCCTTCGTGTAGCGTTCGACGTCGTCGGCGGACCAGTCCAGCAGCGGGCTGATTTTGAGGATCGGCCGATTGGCCGCGTCGAGGATGAACTGCATTCGGGACGCCGCATTCGCCCGATAGGACGACTGGTCGCGCCTCAGGCCGCAGATCCAGGCGTCCATCGTGGCCAGCGCCCTGTCCATCGGCTCGGTCTTGCGTATCTCGCAGCACAGGTCGCGTGCCAGGAAATGCGCGTATTGCCCGACGCTGCGGAGCATCAACTCGACTTTCTCGGGATCGGGTTTGAACCGCTCGATCTTTATGCCGTAGCGGCTCTCCACTTCCTCTATCAGGGCGTACGTCTCGTCGTGGAACAGGCCCGTGTCGATGCAGAACACGCGGAAGGGCAGGCCCAGCCGGCTGGCCATGTCGATTATCACGATGCCGCTCTTCTGGAAGCTCGTGCCGATCGCCGCGCGATTGCCGTGCGTGCTTATCGCGTATCGCAGGATATCTTCCGGCGACATCGTTTCCAGGTCGGCCGGCTGCGGCGAGCCTTGCGAGGCCGGCGAGCGGGTTATGTCATCCCGGCCTTTCGCGGACGCGGCCGTATTTTCGGTATTTGTGCAGCACATTGTTTGTCTTCCTGTCGTTTGCCGGTTCATCGGCCGGCGCCGCCTGCGCTTGCGGCCCGGCAAGCTGCGGCCAATTCAATGATTTTTATCGCGGCGGCGTCAAGGGCAAGACGCGTATCCGTTTGTCCGGCCAGCCCCGGCCCAAGCCCGCGCTGCCCGCCTGAAAAAATGTTCCATGCCTCGGTCCTTGCGCCTTCCACAGTTGCAGCCAGCCCGATCGCGCCCACGTCAGCGACGGCGCTGTGAGCGCAGCCGTTGGGGCAGCCGGAAATGGCGATCAGGACGTTTCCGGCGTTCGAGCCGTTGAGCCTCTGCCGCACCGCCTTCGCCAGCCGGCCTGTGTCGGCCAGCCCGCGCGAGCACCATCGCGCGCCGGGGCAGACGACCACCCGCGGACCCGGCACGGCAAAGTTATCCAACTTTAGTTCCGTCAGCGCCGCATCCAGGGCCGGTTCGTCGCGGCCGAAAATTGCGACCACGTGCTGATTGCCGATCCGCACCCGCAGGTCCGGGCGATCCGCCAGCGAACCCAACGCCTCGACGGTCTGGACGGCCAGGTTGCCGTCGTCGAAATGCAGCAGCCGCTTGCCCGCGAAGCCGCTTTCAGGGCCGGCCAGCGGGATATCCGGCCAGACCCGCTCTTTACGGACCTCCGCCAGTTCACGTTCCAGCAGTTCCAGGAACGCCGCATCGCCAAGCCGCTGGCGGACGTGCCGCAGACGGGCCTTGTTGCGATGTTCGCGGTCGCCGTGGGCTGCGAAGACGCGAAACGCCGCCAGCGACAGCGGCAGCGCCTCGCCGGCGTCCAGCGGCTTTTTATATGCGATGCCCGACGCCGGCTTTGCGCCCAGCGAGCCGGCCAGCACCGCCTGGAACTTCCATCCGCCGCCGTCGGGAATGGCGACGAAACCCAAGTCGTTGAGCCACGGCTGGCCGCACCCTTCGCGGCAGGCCGAAAAGGATATTTTCAGCTTCCTGGGCAGCGAGAACGCCCCTCGCTGCGATTGCAGCAGTTCCGTCAGTTGTCCGGCCAGCGGCAGCAGATCGGGCGCGTCCGCGGCCAAGCCCGAGCACGGGCAGACCGTAACGTTCCTGATCGTGTCGCCGCAGGCGCCCCATCCGGTCAGGCCCGCCTCCGCCACCAGGCCCTGCGCCTGCGGGACGGCGGTTGCGGTCAGCCCGTGGATTTCCACGTCCTGCCGCGTGGTCAGGTGGAGCGGCTCGGCCGGAGTGAATCGGTGGACGATCTGGGCCAGCATCCGCCACTGTGCCGCCGAAAGCCGTCCGCCCGGCACGCGAACCCGCTGCATCCAGAGGCCTTCCTGCCGCTGCGGATAAAGCCCCAGCAGCCTGCCCGTCGCCGGGTCCTCCGGCAGCGACGTGCATGGAAACAAATTGGATATATGTTCCTGTTCCATTGCTCGTTCCGTCAAATCTCGTAGTCCGCCCTGCTAAGACGGCCGAACCGGATCTTCAACCACATCCGCTCGTGCAGATAGTACGCCACTATCTTCACCGCCGTGTCCACGGCGCCGATGGACGCGGCAATTTCAACATTGCGGGTGATGATCCAGGCCGTGGCAACAGTCACCAGCAATCCGCATATCCGCCACGTGAGCGACTTGACGACGGTTCGCAGGCGGGTTTCCATGCTGTTTCGCTTTCCATTTTTTCAGTCGGGTAGATGGTTTGTTTCAGGCAGCCGCTACTGCGAGGTCTTCAGCGCGAACGGGTTCGCGCTGATAGGCACGGCCCTGGCGGCGGTGGTCGGATCGGGTTCCTGCCCGGCGTGCAGCGCGAGCGTTCCCAGACGGTAATCGGCGGCCATGTTAAATCTCTTTCTTGCCGGCTGCGCTCAGGCCGTGATGTCAGCGAACAGGATCGACGTGAGATACCGCTCGCCGAAGCTCGGGATTATCACGACGATCACTTTTTCCTTGTTCTCGGGCCGCCCGGCCACGATGTTCGCCGCCCGCAGGGCCGCGCCGCTGGAAATGCCCACGAACAGGCCTTCCTGCTTCGCCGCCCGCCTTGCGTAGTCGATGGCCTCGTCCTGGTCGACGGCGATTACCTCGTCGATGATCTTGAGGTTGAGCACCTTGGGCACGAAGCCGGCGCCGATGCCCTGAATCTTGTGCGGGCCTGGCTTGAGTTCCTGGCCGGCAAGCGCCTGCGTGAGGATGGGGCTTTGGGCCGGCTCGACCGCGATGGCCTTGAAGGACGGCTTGCGGGCCTTGATTACCTCGGTGACGCCGGTGATCGTGCCGCCCGTGCCCACGCCGCTTATCAGTATGTCAACCTTGCCGTCGGTGTCGGCCCAGATTTCCTCTGCCGTCGTGCGGCGGTGTATCTCCGGGTTGGCCGGGTTCTCGAACTGCTGGGGCACAAAGACGTTCCGGTCGGCCTGGGCGATCTCCATGGCCTTTTTCACCGCGCCTTTCATCCCCTCGGCCGCCGGAGTCAGCACCAGTTCGGCCCCAAGGGCCTTGAGCACCTTGCGCCGCTCGATGCTCATCGAATCGGGCATGGTCAGCATCAGCCGATACCCCCTCGCCGCCGACACAAAAGCCAGAGAAATGCCCGTGTTGCCGCTGGTCGGCTCGACGATGAGCGTTTCGGCGGTGATCTTGCCGTCCCGCTCGCCGGCGTCGATCAGCGACACGCCGATGCGGTCCTTGACCGAGGCCAGCGGATTGTGGCTCTCCATCTTGGCCAGGACCGTCGCGCCGCCGCCTGCAAGTTTGCGGACGCGAACCAGCGGCGTCCGGCCGACCGTTCCAGTTATGTCCTTATGCGTGTTTGCCATCGCTGTCTCCTTAAATTGTTTTTCGGAAGCGTTTGTTGTACCGACTTCGCTCACGATTGCAACATTATTAATTCAAAGGCCGATTTGCGGCTGCTGCAATCGCAGTTCTTTGCCATATATCAGTAACTATGTAGGAATAATATGCTATCGTGGAGCTAAATGTCAACCGGAAAAATGATGAATCTGTTCTTTAAAATAAAAATCGCCTATCTTCCTTGATTTGCGTCAGTTATACGCTCGGATTTTGAGGCAGGAACAGTTTTGTCGCTTGACAATGGCGATATTCCTGGGATAATGTACACAGCGCCGATGAACTTGAGAGGATGGCTATGGGCGTCAGTCAGAAATGTCAATATGCAGTCAGGGCCTTGCTGGAGCTTGCCAAGCGGCACGGCAGGGGGCCGGTCCGCAGCGGCGAGATAGCCAGGCGGCAGGCCGTCCCGCCGCGATTTCTCGAGAACATCCTCAACGAACTCAAAACCTCCGGCCTGGTTGAGTCCCGCCGCGGCGCACAGGGCGGATTCCTTCTTGCGTGCCGGCCCGAGCAATTGGCCGTCGGCCGGGTCATACGCCTCATCGACGGACCGCTCGACCCGGTCCGTTGCACCAAGGTCGGCTCAAAGGTGGACTGCCGGCTGAAGGATTGCTGCTCGATCCTGGAATTGTGGCAGCAGGCCAAGGCCGCCCTCGAATCGGTTTACGACAACACCACCTTCGCGGAACTGGCAAAACGCGAACTCGCTCTCGAAAGCCGCATGACATCAGAATACAGCATCTGATTTCCCGCCCCAAGCGGAATATCCTTGGTGAATTCCGACCGGCCGTAGTAAAGTATCGGCAATGCCGAGAAACGTCTCGCGGCTGGATGTTGAACCGAAACGAAGATTTGATTTCCCGATGGAGGTTTAACCCGCAAGAGCGTTGCCCGGTAAAACTTGGGCAGGTTGATGAAATGCTCTTGACAATAACCACAACTCATCGGCCCGCGACCGACTTGGGATATCTATTTCACAAGAATCCGGCGAAGTGCCAGACGTTCGAGTTGAGCTTCGGGGCGGCGCACGTTTTTTATCCCGAAGCCGGAGATGATCGCTGCACGGCGGCCTTACTGCTGGACGTGGACCCTGTGGGCATGGTCCGCGGCGGTGTGCGGTTTCGCGAGGGGCTGCTGGACCAGTACGTCAACGATCGGCCGTTCGTCGCGTCGAGCTTCATGAGCGTGGCTATCGCGCAGGTATTCGGCACGGCGATGGGCGGCCGGTGCAAGGAACGGCCGGAACTGGTCAAAACGCCGATCCCGCTGACGGCCCGTATCAGCGTCCTGCCATGCCGGGCCGGGCCGGAATTCATAGACCGCATCTTCGGTCCGCTCGGTTACGCGATGCAGACGACCCGCCATCCGCTCGATGAAAAATTCCCGCAGTGGGGCGAGAGTCCCTATTACACGGTCGAGCTGGCCGGGACACGCACGCTGGGCGAACTGCTGACGCACCTGTACGTGCTGATACCCGTCTTCGACCATCACAAACATTACTACGTAGGCGACGACGAGATGGAAAAACTGCTGGCCAAGGGCGCCGGCTGGCTGGCCTCGCATCCGCAGCGCGAGGCAATTACATACCGATTCCTCAAGCACGCCCCCAGCCTGGCCCGACAGGCCATCGCACAACTGGAGCAGGAAGACGTACCGGCCGGGGCCGAGCCGGACGCCGATGCGCCCAAAGTCGGCGAGCCGGACGATCGTGAAGTCAGCCTCAACGAGCAACGGATCGGGGCAGTTCTGGCTGCGCTGCGTGCGGGCGGGGCAAAAAGCGTGCTGGACCTCGGCTGCGGCGAAGGAAACCTGCTCCGCGAACTGATAAAGGACAAACAGTTCGAGCGGATCGTCGGCCTGGATGTGTCGATCCGGTCTCTGGAGCACGCCGCCGAGCGGATTAAACTCGACCGCCTGCCGATGCACCAGAAGGATCGTGTGAAACTGCTGCACGGTTCGCTGATGTACCGCGACAAGCGGCTGGATGGCTTTGACGCTGCCGCGGTGGTCGAAGTGATCGAGCATCTCGATCCGCCGCGACTGGTCGCCTTTGAACGCGTGCTTTTCGAGTGCACCCGGCCGGGAACTGTCGTGCTGACGACCGTAAATCGGGAATATAATTCGCTGTGGGAAGGCATGATTCTTGAACCTGCCTCCGCCGGCCGCCCGGCCATCACAAAACTCCGACACCCCGACCACCGCTTTGAGTGGACGCGGGATGAGTTCCAGACCTGGGCAAAAACCATCGCTGAACGCTTCGGTTACGCTGTCCGCTTCCTGCCCGTCGGACCCGAAGACCCAAACCTCGGCCCGCCGACGCAAATGGCGATCTTTACAAAAACCACCGGCGGGAAAGCGTAACCACATGGAATTGAGCATCCCCAAGATGTCTCTTGTGGTCCTGATCGGCCCGTCGGGATCGGGCAAGAGCACGTTCGCGCGGAAGTATTTTCTGGCGACGGAGGTGCTGTCGAGCGACGCCTGCCGTGCGATGGTGAGCGACAACGAGAACGACCAGGCTGCGACGAATGACGCTTTTGCGATCCTACATTTTATCGCGGGCAAGCGTTTGGCCGCGGGCCGGCTGGCGGTGGTGGACGCCACGAACGTCCAGCCGGAGAGCCGCAAGCCGCTGGTCGCGCTGGCCCGCGAGTATCACTGCCTGCCGGTGGCCATCGTGTTCGACATCCCCGAAAAACTCTGCCAGGAGCGCAACCGCTCGCGGACCGACCGGGATTTTGGCCCGCACGTCATTCGCGGGCAGATTTCGCAGATGCGCCGGGGCCTGCGGGGCCTGCAGCGTGAAGGGTTCCGACACGTCTTTGTGCTCAAGAGCCAGGAGGATGCTGACACCGCCTCCGTAACCCGCGTGCCGCTCTGGAACGACAAACGCGACGAGCACGGCCCGTTCGACATCATCGGCGACGTGCATGGCTGCTGCGACGAGCTTGAGGCACTCCTTCAGCAGCTTGGGTACGAGGCGGTTGAAATGCCGCAGGACGATCCGCTGTGGGGACGGAAGATTTATCGCCATCCGCAAGGGCGCAAGGCAATATTCCTGGGCGACCTGGTTGATCGCGGGCCGCGAATCCTCGATTCGCTCAAATTGGTGCGGAACATGATGCAAGCCGGCGTGGCATTTTGCGTGCCGGGCAATCACGACATGAAGCTCATGCGCAAACTCGCCGGCAGGGACGTTCAGATCACGCACGGCATGGCGAATTCTCTTGCGGAACTTGAGGCCCTGCCGCCGGACGTTCGCGGACCGCTTACGGCCCAGGCACGTGAATTCCTAGACGACCTCGTCAGCCATTACGTTCTGAACGACGGCAAACTGGTCGTCGCGCACGCCGGGATGCGGCAGGAGATGCAGGGGCGCGGCTCGGGCAAGGTCCGCGATTTCGCCCTTTACGGCGAGACGACCGGCGAGACGGACGAGTTCGGCCTGCCGGTCCGCTACAACTGGGCGGCCGAGTATCGCGGGTCGGCGTACGTCGTCTACGGCCACACGCCCGTGCCGGAGCCGGAATGGCTCAATCGGACGGTGAACATCGACACGGGCTGCGTCTTCGGTGGGCAGTTGACAGCCCTGCGATATCCGGAAAAGGAGTTCGTCAGCATTCCGGCGGCGGTGACATACTGCGAGCCGGCCAAGCCTTTCCTGGCGGCCGGTCAGCAAGCGCCGGGGCTGTCGGCCCAGCAGATACAGGACGACCTGCTAGACGCCGAGGACGTAATAGGCAAGCGGATCATCACCACACGGCTGCGTGGCACGGTGATAGTCCGCGAGGAGAACGCCACTGCGGCACTTGAGGTGATGAGCCGATTCGCGGCCAATCCCAAGTGGTTGATCTACCTTCCGCCGACCATGTCGCCGTGCGAGACCAGTCAGGCTGACGGATTTCTGGAACACCCGGCAGAGGCGTTCGCGCACTATCGCTCGATAGGAGTGCCAAAGGTAGTCTGCCAGCAGAAGCACATGGGCAGCCGGGCGGTGGTGATTGTCTGTAAGGACGCCGAGGCCGCACGGCAGAGGTTCGGCGTAACCAGTGGCGAGGCGGGCATCATTTACACGCGCACCGGCAGGCGGTTCTTCGACGATGTGGCCCTTGAGACGGAATTTCTCGTCCGCGTACGTGGGGCATTGGATGCGTCTGAATTATGGACCCGATTCGACACTACATGGGCGTGCCTGGATTGCGAGCTTATGCCTTGGTCGGCCAAAGCCCAGGAATTGCTCAAGTCGCAATACGCTGCGGTTGGCTCTGCCGGCAGGGCGTCGCTGCCGGATGCGGTCGCGGCCCTGAAGGCGGCGACGCAGCGGGCAGGCGATGAATTGACCAACGCGGCCGCCATCCTGAAACGCTACGCCGACCGACAAGAGGCTATCGAAAAGTTTATCGCGTCTTACAGGCAGTATTGCTGGCCGGTCACATCGCTCGATGACCTGAAGCTGGCGCCGTTCCACCTGATGGCCACCGAGGGGCACGTCCATGCGGATCGCGATCACGTCTGGCACATGGACACGCTGGCGGAAATCTGCCGCCACGAGACAAGACTGCTGCTGGCCACGCCGTATAAGACGGTCGATGTAACTGACCCCGGCGGACAGGATGAGGGCGTCAACTGGTGGCTGGATCTCACCGGGCGAGGCGGCGAGGGTATGGTCGTAAAGCCGATGAACTTCATCGCCAAGGGCAATCGCGGCCTTTCCCAGCCGGCAGTAAAATGCCGCGGACAGGAATATCTGCGAATCATCTATGGCCCGGAGTATCTGGCGTGTGAAAATCTGGTCCGGTTGCGAAAGCGTGGACTGGCCACGAAAAGATCGCTCGCAATTCGCGAGTTTGCCCTGGGCGTCGAGGCCTTGGAACGATTCGCCAGGCTCGAACCGCTTCGCCGTGTTCACGAGTGTGTCTTCGGCGTGCTGGCGATGGAGAGCGAACCGGTCGACCCACGGTTATGACATGCCGGAGCGATGGAAAAGAATTTTTTCAATCAGAGATGATAATTGTGCCGGGCTGTGGCAACATCATTTTTACGCCTGGGGCGGTTGTTCGGATTGGTCTGGGTTTGAGCCGTCCTGGAGCATCTGGGCCATCTTGCGCGTCATGCTCTTGACCATCATGAGCTTCATGACGTCGGGGTTCTGGTCTGACGGGACGGGCAGGTCCTGCTGCTGGGCTGCGGCGGCCTGGTCGGTCTGGCCTGACAGGGCCAGTTGCATCCCGCCGAAGCGCGACGGCGGCGGGACGACGCCCATTTCTTTGAAGGCATCGTGCAGGTCGTTGATCAATGATTTCAACTGTGTCTCGCTGGCCTTGACATTCTGTCCGGCCGAGGGGTCCGGGTTGACCGGGTTGGTAAGTTGAGCGGGCGCCAGATTGGACTGGCCGGGTGCGTCCATGAACGCGCGGGCGACGGTCTGGAAATCGGCCTGCGGGGCGGCAGGACTCCCGCCGGCCGAGCCTTCGTTGTTCGGAAAAGTTATATTTGCCTTGTCCACTTTCATTTCCGACCTCGCGGCCGATTTTCCCGCAAACCAGCCGCCCTGAGGCAATCGCGGTTTTTTTCCGGCGAAATACCACCTATTTACTCTTATCGCAGCCTACAAATTCATTATAAGTCAAGTTTCCGCTTGTTCCAACTTTTTCCACTTTAATTTAAGCTGTTTTTTTGGCGAAAAATCGCCCGGCCGGAAGATTTTTCCGGGATAAAGGCATGTTGGGAATGAAGATGCTTTCAGCCGGCACAGCCACGCAAGGCCGGCTTTTTGCCAAAACGGGACGAATCCGGGTTTTTTCAGGAAGCATTTTCCGTAATTTCAGCGGTTGAGATGGCGTCGATTCGTGCATCCACAGATAAAAAAAGTGAAAAAGCGGAGATGTAATTCCCGTTGACCGCGATGGTTGCAACCGGAGCGGTAGAATATTTCCAAAGGTTGGTACGATGATTGCTTGAGTATTTGCCGCAGCATAGAATACAGACAGGAAAACCGATGAGCCAGATAAGCAATCTTGCCAATGTAATCCTCCCGGCCAGTCAGCCGGGACCTGACCAGCCGGCCAAGAGGCATGCGGCGGACAGGCCTCCTATCGATCACGAGCAGGATTATTCGTCCGAGGACCGGCCGGTTATCAAGGACAGGCCCGACTCGTCCGACGGCAAGGTTCACGATCAGGATGTCCAGCCGGAACGTCAGGCCGCACAGGATGACCATAAAGGCCGGCCATCCGGCGAAACCCGCGGTTCGCGGGCCGGCAGGGATGTGCAGGACAAATCAGAATCCATTCGGACGGACAAGGATTCTCAGGTCGTCGAGGCCGGCTCTGCCGAGACGTCGGCGGTCGAGGGTTCTTTCGCGGCGATAATCCAGCGGCTGGTGGCCCTGAAAGAAGGTCTGGAGAATTCTCAGGAGGCGGCCCCGGCTGCCGCGGCCGCGGAGGCCCAGCCGTCCGCCTCGCAATTGCTTGCCGAGCTTGCCGGCCAGATCGTCCCGCCGGCGGCAGCGGCGGTTCCGGAAGCGGCCCAGAATGTCGGCCAGGCGGTTTTGCAACAGGTTATGCCTGAACTGCCCCAAAACTTTCAGCCGGGCGAGGCCCCCGCCGAAAGCGTGAAGCCTGACACAAATACTGCGCAGCCCAAGTCCTTTGAACCACAAATCCAACAGGCCCTTGCCGGGTCGGCCGATATCAAGTCCGATCAGCCGGTCGAGCCGGAAAAGCCGGCCGGGCAGGTCAAATTCATGGAATCGGCCAGGCCCGCGGAATCGGCCAAGCCCGCAGAATCGGCCAAGCCCGCAGAATCGGCAAAGCCCGCGGAATCGGCAAAGCCCGCGGAATCGGTAAAGCTGGCGGAAGCAGTCAAGCCGGCCGAAGCGTCGAAGCCCGATGTCGTCCAGCCGCAATTATCCGATACGCAAACGGCGGACAAGGCCGACTCGCAGGCCGCCAACAGGCAGATCGCACAGCAGGCGGCCCAGCCGGGCAAGCAGCAGACCGTCCAGGGCCGGGAAAAAATCGACGCCGACAGCGGCAAGACTCCGGCCGAGTCAGACTCAAATCAGACGAGCAGGAACGATTCTGCCGGGACGCAAAAAGTAACCGCGGCGGCCGGGACCGAAACGGGAAATGCCGCAGTAAAACAGGCTGCTCAGCACAAACACGTTGAAATTCCGCAGGCGTCGGCCAGGCCTCAACAGGCCAATATTGAATCCGCCGCGGACCCGGCGGGCAAGTTTTCCCCGGACGGCCAGGCGGCAAAGTCCGGCGATTTCCAGTCCCAGTTGGCCGGCCAGATCGCACAGACCCCGGCAGCCCAGGGCCAGAACGCGGGGCAGGGGGCGGTCAGAGCGGCCCAGGATGCCCAGGCCTCGGCGTTTGCCTCGCCGGCAAATCAGCTTGGCGACGCCCTTGGCGCGAAAATAATCCGCGCCGGCGATCAGATCACGGTTCGCCTGGATCCGCCGGAACTGGGCCAGATCAAATTGACCGTGCATGTCCAGGGCAACCAGGTTCGGGCGGTGCTGGAGGTTAGCAGCCCGGCCGTCCTGGACGAACTCAAACGCGACGCGTCGAGCGTGCTGACGACCCTGGCCGACAGCGGCGTGCACATGCAGAAGCTGGACGTCCGCCTGAGCGACCAATCCTCGACCTCGCAGCAGTACGACCAGCAGCGCCAGGCGGGCCAGGACGATCCGGCCGGCCAGGGACCAAGGCACAACAGCGAAAAACAGACGGAGCGGCAGCTCTATTCCAGAGAGCCGCTCGAACAGCAGGCGGCATCCGCCCAGGCGGACCTGATCGCTGAAAACAGCATTAACGTCGTAGTTTAGGAGAAATCATGAGCGCCATACCGTCAGTTACGCAGTCGCTGGGAGCAACGGGCCAGACTCTCACCCAGACAAGCAGCGCGTCCACCCAGAAGGTGGACTACCTGAAACTTCTGATAACCCAGCTTCGCAATCAGGACCCGACCTCTCCGATGGACAACAACGAGATGGCCTCCCAGATGGCGATGTTCTCGCAGCTCGAGCAGTTGGAGAACCTCAACAAGTCAGCCACCCGGTCGCTGGCGCTTCAGCAGATGTCGCAGGCCAGCACCATGATAGGCAAGACGGTTACCTACAACACGGAGACCGGCCAGATGTCCGGCAGGGTCCAGGCCGTCGAGGTGGCCGGAGACGAAGTGAGCCTCAACATCAACAATCAGAACGTCGCGTTGACCGACGTGATTGCTATCCAGAACTAAAAGGACCAGAAACCCTTACAGGCAGAGGTGAACCATGGGCAATGCGATACTATCAGGCGTTACGGGACTGAAAGCCAGCCAGACGATGCTCGACGTTACGGGCAACAACCTGGCCAACATGAACACGACGGCCTACAAGTCGGCCCGCACGACGTTCAAGGACCTGCTCTATCAGACCCTGCAATTCGCGTCCAAGCCGACAACGACCGCCGGCGGCATGAACCCTCAGCAGGTCGGCAGCGGCGTGCAGGTCGCCACGATCGACCGGAACATGAACCAGGGCACGCTGATCAACACGGGCCAGCCGCTTGACATGGCGCTGGAGGGCAACGGATTCTTCGTGCTCAACACCGGCTCGGAAGACCTTTACAGCAGGGCCGGCGCCTTCGCGGTCGACGCCGACTATTACCTGGTCGATCCCAGCACGGGCAACCACGTCCAGAGGATCGGCACCGAGGGGCTGGCCGACGGGTTCCAGATCAACACCAACACGAACATCCGGATACCTTACGACAGGCCTCTGCCCGCCCAGGCGACGACCAGCGTAACATATGTCGGCAACCTGAGCGCCGACGAGGACGACCCGACCACCCAGTCCCTTTCGTCGGGATTGACTTACACCGTTCTTTCCGGCTCAGCCGAGGTTCCGGCCTCCGGCTCGACTCTGCTTAACAGCCTGGTGCAGGTCGGGACCAACACGCTAGTCGCCGGCGACGTGTTCACCATCCCCCTGACCTATCACAACGGCGGCACGGCGTCCCTCGCGTTGACCTTCGGCACGAACGCCGGCGAAATCGACACGCTCGGCGAACTCGCAACCGGCATACAGACCGCCTTCACGGCCGCTTCCTCGGCGGCCACCGTAAACATCCAGAACGGCCAGATCATAATCGATGACAGCACCGCCGGCTACAGCCTGCTTGAAGTCGGCCAGATGTCCGTAACCGGCAGCAAGATGGAATTTCCGCAGTTTTTCGTGATAAACAGCGCGGGCGGCATCACCAGCAGGAACACCAACATTCAGATATTCGACTCGCAGGGCATGGCCCACTCTCTGGGCGTCTCGTTCGTCAAGAGCGCGACGGACACGTGGGACGCGGTTGTAACCGACGTTACCAACAGCGTCAGCCTGATCGATCGCAGAATTCAGGGCATCACCTTCGACCAGAACGGCGCGCTGCTGAACGTGCCGACGGTCAACTACTTCACGCTGCGGTACGCATATGCGCCTCTTGTGGACGCGCCAATCACGGCCAACCTCGGGACGGTCGGCAAATACGACGGCCTGACGCAGTTCGGCGGGCAGTCCACCGCGGCGCCTTCCAGCCAAGACGGTTATGCCGCCGGATACCTGACCAATATCCAGGTCCAGAGCGACGGCGTGATTGTGGGCACGTTCTCCAACGGCCTGAGGCGCGACATCGCCGCCCTCAAGATCGCGACCTTCCAGAATCCGTACGGTCTGGACTCCGTCGGCAACAACTACTGGCGGGCCACGGGCAACTCGGGCAGTGCGGTGGAGTCCAAGGCCGGCGCAGGCAGCGCTGGCAAGGTTCGAGGCGCGGCACTGGAAGGCTCGAACGTCGATACCGCCACGGAATTCGTCAACCTGATCCAGGCGCAGAACTCCTACCAGGCCAACTCAAGGACCATCCGAACCGCAAACGACATGCTCAGGGAACTGGCCAACCTTATCGCATAACAATAACCGGATTCTATAAATTGGGACGGCAGGCGATCGCAAGAGACTCGCCTGCCGTCAGTTTTTTCCGGCCGGCCGTGCTCATTATTTTGACGGTTAGCCAAAAAACAGCAAATGGCAATCTGTCCGCCCCGGCAGGCAACAGGAAATTTTTTCCTGATTCGCGGGAGGATATTCCCGCACAGGCCGGAATTTTCCAGATTTCCCCGGTTTTTTCGCGGGATCGGGCCTCAAAATGCCTTTTTGGCGAGCCAATAGCATTTCTTCCCGACAAACATGGCTCTCTCCCGGTTTCTGGTACCGGTTTTGCAAACATTTGCCTGTCGCAGTCGCTCTGCATAGAGACAAACTATGGACTATGGCATAGAAAACACAGCTACCGGCCTGAGCGCCTTGAATCAGCAGTATCAGGCGATCAGCAATAATCTGGCGAATGTCAACACCGCCGGATACAAGCGGGAATTGGCCATTTTTCATCAGGTCCTCGCCTCGCAGATGGCCGGGCAGGGAGGTTCTTCTTACGCTTCCGTCGCCGCAGAAATGCCCGCGGCCGCATCCGGCGGACCTGCCGCCCCGCCGGGAGTGGGCAGTCAGGTGCACATCGACTTTTCACAGGGCGAGGTCTCGCAAACGGGCAGAAAACTGGACGTGGCCCTGGCCGGCAAGGGGTTCCTGGTCGTCGAGACCCCGGAAGGCCCAAGATACACTCGCAACGGGCAACTGCAGATACACCCCGTTACGGGGCAGCTTATCAACCTCCACGGCCAGAGCATCGCGGGCGAAGGCGGGCCGATTACGATTCCCAATAACGTCAGCAGCGAGAATATCCAGATATCCGCCGATGGAACCGCCGGGTCCGGCAGCCAGCAGTTGGGGAAGCTCAGAATCGTCGAGTTTGACGATCTCAAAAAAATGATCCCCATCGGAAATGGGCTTTTTGTGGCTCCCGACGACCAGACTCCGGTTGCGGCTGGCAAGACCAAAGTGCTCCAGGGATACCAGGAATCATCCAATGTCAGGATGGTCGAGGAGCTTGTCAGCCTGATCATGGCCACCAGGCTCTACGAAGCCAACGCCAAAAGCATAACCCAGATGGATGAGAGGCTTAAAAACCTCCTGAGTGTGTCGCTGTAAAGGGAGATAAAAATGCTCAGAACATTTTCAACAGCCGCGACCGGAATGGCAGCCAACCAGTTGAACGTCGAGAACATCGCCAACAACCTGGCCAACCTGAACACCACGGGGTTCAAGCGGACCAGGCTGGCGTTCGAGGACCTCCTGTACATCACCGAGCTGGAGCCGGGCAGGCAGATAGCGTCGGGCCAGTACACCCCCAACGGGCTGGAGATCGGCAACGGCGTCCGCCCGGTGGCCACCATGAGGATATTCACACAGGGCGAATTTGAAAATACCGGCAGGAACCTGGACGTGGCCATTCAGGGCGACGGCTTCTTCAAGGTGCTTATGCCCGACGGTTCGTTCAAATACAGCCGCGACGGCGCCCTGAGCATGAACGCCAACGGCATCCTGACGACGGCCAGCGGATACTATCTTGACGGGTCGGTTACCATACCTAACGACGCGCGTTCGATAAGCATCTCGCCGGACGGGACGGTTTCCGTTCTTTCGGGCAGTTCCACCACGCCCAGCACGGTCGGGCAGATCACGCTGACCAGGTTCCCCAACCCCGCCGGGCTGTCGGCCGAGAGCGAGAACCTTTTAGGTGTGACCCAGGCCAGCGGCTCGCCCATTGACGGCCAGCCCGGCCAGAACGGACTGGGCACCATACTCCAGGGTTTCCTGGAACGCTCGAACGTCCAGATGGTAACCGAACTGGTCAACCTTATCACCGCCCAGCGAAGCTACGAGATAAATTCCAAAGCCGTCCGCGCCGGCGACGACATGCTGGCCGCGACCAACAGGATTATGGGCTGAACCATGAGAACCTTCATTGCGATTGTTGCCGTCGTTGCGGTCTGCGGAGGCCTTGCCTTCGCCGAGGACCCCAGGCCGCTGAAAATCTACATGCCCAGAAACGTGGTGACGGACGACGATCCGCTCACGCTGGCGGCGATCTGCCTGGTGAACGGCGACGACCCGGCCATGGTCGCCAAGGCCGGCTTGACGGCGCTGGGCAGGGGGGCGATTTCCGGCGAGCAACTGACGCTGGATCGCACGAGCATATTGTCCAGGCTCGCCACCGAAGGCATACAGTCGGGCAAAGTCGAATTCACGGGCGCCGAAAAGGTTACCATTCGCCGCGGGGAGCAGACCGTCCATGCGGACCGGATCATCCAGGCGGCCGAGGCGTTCATCAAGAAAAATTATCATCCGGGCGAGGAATACAGGGTCGAGCTGGCCGGAAAACCCAAAGAAATGGTCCTGCCGAAAAACGTCGAGATAGAGTTCAAGGCCCAGATGGCCAAAAATCCGCCGGCCAACCACGTCAAGGTGGAGGTCCATGCCGTCGCCGGCGAAAAAACGGTCGCCAGCGCCGACGTCCTCTACAAGCTCGTCCGCATTGTTACGCAGCTTGTCGCCAAAGAGGACATAGCGGCCGGGCAGGCCGTCACGCCGCAGAACACCAAAGTGGAGGCGGTCGCCAATTCCGAGCCGTTTCTCTGGTCGGCCAGTCCTTACGGGATGGTGTCGGCCAAGCCGCTCAAGGCCGGCACGATCATCGACCCAAGCATGGTCGCCATGCCTAAAATCAACTCGGTCGTCAAGCGCAACCAGACGGTCATGATGAAGATAGCACGGGACAATTTTGAGATTAAGGCCATTGGGGTCGCCATGCAGGACGGCAAGGCCGGCGAACTTATCAAGGTCAAAAACGCCGACTCCAACCGGATAGTAACCGCCAAAGTCATAGACGACGGAACGGTAGAGCCGTATTTCGAGGAGGACAGGAAATGAGAATTTCGCGTCTGACGTTATCGTGTGCTGCCGCAGTCGCGGCGATCTGCGCGAGCGCCCAGGCCGGCAGCATCTGGGAAAAGGCCGGCGGACAGAACAAGAAACCGTACACCGACGACATAGCCCGCAACATCGGCGACATTCTTTCCATAGTCATCAATGAGAATCCGAACATCCAGGACGACGGCAGCAGGACGCTGGAAAAGAAAAACACCCACACCGCCAACGCCAGCGGCAATATGACGATCAACAAGGGGCACATCGAGGACCATCCGTTCTGGTTCCCCTTCAAGTTCGACTGGACGTTCCCGGACCTTACGCTCGACGCGACTGCCGACAACAAGGTCGAGGGCACCAACAAGGGCAAACTGAATCGGACCCTGACGGACCAGATAACCGTAACCGTCGAGGACGTGCTGCCCAACGGCAACCTTATCGTCATGGGCAAGATAGAGAGGCAGTGGCTCGGCGACAAGCAGTACATCACCGCCAGCGGGATCGTCAGACCGAGCGACATAACCTATCAAAACAAGGTCAACAGCTCGCAGGTCGCCGACTTCCACCTGATCTACGTCGACAAGGGTCAGGGCAATCTGTATATGCAGCCCGGCTGGCTTGTCAGGCTGCTCAATTGGCTCAACCCGTTCTGAAATGCCGGAGGCATGAAAATGAATCGGATGAAATGGATAGCGTTCGCGGCGTCGTCGGCCATGCTGCTGGTCCTTGTCTCGCAGGGCCGGGCCGAGCGGATAAAGGACATCTGCCAGGTCAAGGGCGAACGGAGCAACCCGCTCCAGGGCTACGGCATCGTGGTGGGGCTGGACGGCACCGGCGACGACTCGCCGATCACCCGCCAGGCGCTCATAAACCTGCTTCGCAAGCAGGGCCTGACGCTCCAGCCGGACAAGATCAGCTCCAAGAACATCGCCAGCGTGTATGTAACGGCCGACCTGCCCGCCTACGGGCGCAAGGGAACCACGATTGACGCTAACGTCTCGGCGGTGGGCCAGGCCGCCAGTCTCCAGGGCGGCACGCTGCTGTTCACCACCCTCCAGGGCGCCGACGACCAGGTCTATGCCATCGCCCAGGGTGCGGTCATCGTCGGCGGCTTCTCCGCCGGCGAGGGCGGGACGGCCATCAAGAAAAATCACACCACGGTCGGCAGCATCCCAAACGGCGCGACGATAGAACGCGAGGAACTGGCCACCGTGGTTGACAATGGCTGCGTAAGCCTTCAGTTGACGAATCCCGATTACACCACGGCCGAGGCCATAGCCAAGGTGATAAGCGACGTTTTTCCGCAGTCGGCCAACGCCGAGGACGCCGGCTGCGTGAAAGTGAGGGTTCCCAGGGACATCAGGCCGGCCGAGATCGCTGGATTCATCAATCGCATCCAGCTTCTGGAAGTGGACGTGGACACCCCCGCCGTGGTGGTCATCAACGAAAAAACCGGCACGGTCGTGGTCGGCGCGAACGTTAAAATATCCACGACCGCCATCACGCACGGCAACCTGGCGATTGTTACCAAGAGGATCGAGAAAGTGGTCCAGCCGCTGCCGTTCAGCAACACAGGCACGACGGCGGTGGAAACCAACACCAATGTCAATGTGGTCGAGGACAAGGCCAAGGTGATGGTGGTTCCCAGCCAGCCTTCGGTCAGCGAACTGGCCAGGGCGCTCAATCTTATGGGCGTCTCGCCTCGGGACCTGATCTCGATTTTCAAGGCCCTCAAGAAGGCCGGGGCCCTCCAGGCCAGGCTGGAGATCATGTAGGCAACGCAATGGGCGACTATCTTCCACCTCCGGTCAACATGAATGCGGCGGACATCCTCAAAGGTCCCGCCAGCGCACTCGCGCATGTCGGCAGGGACCCCCGGATCGAAAAGGCCGAAAATGTCGCGAAGGATTTCGAGTCGGTCCTTCTGAACAAGCTGCTGGACAGCATGAAGGAGACGATAGGCCAGGATGACGATCTGACCGGCGGCCCGGCCGTCGATCAGACCTACGACATGTTCTTCATGATGCTGGCGCAGGACCTGGCCCGCAAGGGCGGGCTGGGGCTCTGGAAGGACTTTTACAAACACTACAACCTTGGAGGCCAGCCGAATCCGGCAGGCCCGGAACATTCCACAGTGGAGACAAAGGCATGACTACAAGCGTGGACGCACAGACAGCAATCGACGAATTGCAGGTGATTCTCGACAAGGAAATCGAGGTTCTGGACCTGCGCCGCTCGCAGATGGAGCAGATTTCACAGGCCACCGTCAGGCGGGACAACGATCTGATGGAAAAGCTGCTGGGCCAGATGGAACAGGCTATCGACGAGCATGCCCGGATCGACCGGCAGTTGGCCGAATCGCGCAAGATTCTGGCGGCCGCCTACGGCTGGCCGGAGGAACAGCTGACCCTCAGCCGGCTCGTCGAGCAGCTTCAGGGCGACCGCAGGCGGGCGATCCAGCAGAAGATGGAACGCATCCTCAGGCTGACCGAGACCTTCCGCACACAGCACCTCAAGACCTGCGTGCTGCTCAACGAGTGCATAAGGATCAACCGCCTGCTGCTCGAGGGCGTGCTGCCGGGCGCCGCAAAGGTTGCGACATACGGGCAGAACGGCTCGTCGGCATGGCTTCCGGCGGCCGGCGTGATGGACCGCAAGATATGACGATGGCCGCCGGCCCGGCGGCAGGGAATTTGAAATGAACTACCAGATCGGCCTGAGCGGGATGAACGTCGCCCAGCGTGCCATCGAGCTGGTCGGCACCAATATCACCAACGCGTCCACGCCCGAGTATCACCGCCAGGACCTTAAGATCGTGCCCGACGAGTATCTGGCCTATCCGAAGGTCTCGCTGGGCGGGGCCATGATCATGGGTTCCCGCAGGGGCATCGACGTGCTTATCGAAAAGGAGATATTGCATCAGCAGGTCTCCGCAGGCCAGTTGGACAAGGAACTCAACACGCTGGAATCGCTCCAGGGTGTCTACGGCAACATCGATACCCAGGGTCTGGGCCTGGCCATCCAGGATTTTTTCGACGCCCTCGAACAGCTTTCAACCCAGCCGGACGAACTGGCCCTTCAGACCCAGGCCGTCTACGCCGCGCAGAACGTCTCCGAACAGTTCCAGAATCTCGCGACCTATTTCACGCAGATGGATTCCGACATTCAGTATCAGGCCCGGAGCAAGATCAGCCAGGTCAACCAACTGCTGCAGAACATAACCGATTACAACGCGGAGATTCGCAACCTCGAGGCCAGGGGCGGCAGCGCCAACCTTCTGGCCGACAAGCGGGACCAGGCCATCGCGGACCTGTCGAGGCTGGCGGACGTCTCAACCAGCCAGCCGGACATGAGCTCCAACGTGGTGAACGTATGGGTCTGGGACATGCCGGCCACGATAGGCGATGCCGCAATGCAGTTCGAGGTCGGGCTTGTTAACACTTCCGGCGGCATCAAAATGGGCGTGGCAGTCCAGGGCAGCACTTATTATCACACCGACTTCCGCGGCGGGGAGATTGGGGCGCTGCTGTCGCTCAAGAACGACCTGCTGCCGTCATACCAGGATCAGCTTGACACGCTGGCCTCGGAGATAATCGACCAGGTGAACGCCATCCAGGTCCAGGGCCTCGGCTCGTCCGGGCCATTCAGCGAGCTGTTCGGGTCCGTGCTCTCGTCGTCCACGACGGCGCTGGTGGGCATGGGGCTGGATGTGGGCACCGGAACGGCGTATCTGCGGGTTACAGACAGCTTCGGCTCATCCACCGTGCACAGTTTTACCGTGGGATCGGCCACCACGCTGAGCGACGTGATAAATTCCATAAATCTCCTCGACCCGACCCATCTTCAGGCCAACGCGGTCGGCAACGCGCTGCATGTAACCACGACGCCGTCGGGCTACACGTTTGATTTTTTGCCGGAATCCAAGGCGTACGAAACCGCTCCGCCCTCTCCGCCGGAGGCGCCGTTCGACCCGGTTCCGCTGGCAGTGCCGAACTGGACAGGCACGGCCAATCCGTCGGTCTCGGGCGTGTTCACCGGAGCGTCGAACGAGATTTATACGGCCACGCTCGTCGGCGCCGTTTCGGGACAGGTAGGCATAACGCCGGACATGAGAATAGAGATCAGGGACCATCTCAACAACATCATCAGGACGGTCGACGTGGGCCTGGGCTATGCCGCGGGCGATCCGATCGACCTGGGAAACGGCCTGAAGTTTTCCATGTCCGCCGGGACGATGAACGCCGGCGAGAATTTCGCCATCCGCGCGCTGGCCAGCTCAGACACGGCAAATCTCTGGGCCCCGCTGGGCATGAATACCTTCTTCGCCGGCTCCGGCAGCGGCGATATCAGGATCAAAAGCGGATTTCTCGCCGACCCCGGCCTGCTGGCGACCGCGCGTGGACCCAACCTGTCGGACAACATAAACGTCCTCAAAATGGCCGACCTGGCGGACACGAATCTCGCCAACCTCGGCGACAACACGCCGGGCGAGTATTACCGGAGCATGGTGATGACGCTAGGCGAGGACATCGCGCTGAGGCAGGCCAAGAAGGAAAGCCAGGACGCCGTCATGCAGGAGATGAGGAAGCAGCGCGAGGATGTCAGCGGCGTGGACATAAACGAGCAGACGGTCCAGATGATGATGTTCGAGAAGATGTTCCAGGGAATGGCCAAGTTCATAATGGCCCTGGATACCTCGTTCCAGGCGCTGCTGAACGCCATACGATAAAGAGCCGGAGACCGGTCCGTGACCACATGGAATAACATCTATACAAACGCAACGTACGCCATAACCAACCAGTTGCAGATAATCACCCGGCTTCAGGAGCAGTTGTCCACGGGTTCCAGGTTGATAAGGCCGTCCGACAACCCGCCCGACGCCAATGCCGTGATGTCCGTGGGGTCGGAAATCTCCGATATCGGCACATACAAAAAAAATCTGGGAACCGTCAGGACGGAGGTGGAGTCGGCCGCTTCGGCCTTGCAGTCGATGTCAAACCTGACAATCCGGTCCAAGCAGCTTCTGATGCAGGGTTCCAGCGGCACGTACAATCAGCAGAACATGGTCGGCATCGGCAATGAGATCGACCAGTTGCTGAATCAGGCGGTTTCGCTGGGCAACCAGCAGTTGCTGGACCGCTACCTCTTCAGCGGCCAGACGGTCAAGGTCGAGCCGTACCAGACGATGGAAGACGCCCAGGGCAGGATCACCCGCGCGACGTATTCCGGCAGCCTGAGCGACATGCCCGCGCCGGTGGGGCCGGGGATCAGCTATTCGGGCGTGGCGGTCGGGCAGAAGGTCTTCCAGGGCAGCGACAGGCAAGATCCGGTCTTCCGGGGCAACACCGGGGCGGCGGCCGGCACGGGCACGTCCAGCATCGAAGGCTACGCATGGCTGTCCGCCGGCTCGGCGACGGCCTACGACAGCGGCACGAACACGACGGGCATCGTCGGCAGCAGGCAGTTCACCGCCGGCGACACCCTGACCGGCACGCACACGCTGACGCTGGTGGCGGCGGGAACCAACGGCGGAACGCTGCAACTGGACGTGGGCACCGCGGCAGTCGCATTCAGCGGCACCGAATCGTACGTCCAGGTCTTCGGCAGCTCCGCCGGACAGTATGTTTATGTGGATGTTCGCGGATACAACACCACGCTGGCCGGCGCATACTCGATAGACCTGCAGCGCACGCTGGGCCTGAGCATCGACGAAGGCTACACGTACACCGCCATCCCCGAATGGCCCATCAGCGACCCGGGCAACGCCAACGTCGCCGTCGAAGACGGATACACCGGCAAGATACTCTACGTCGACGCCCGCAACGTTACCGGAGAAGGCATAACCGAGGTCAGCGTGTCCGGGACGCACAATATCTTCGAGACGCTCATTCACATACGCGATCTGATGCTCAACAAGTACGACATGCCGGAGGCTCAGCAGAAAGAGCTGCTGGGCTGGGCCATGGACGCCCTGAACGAGGCCCAGCAGACGATGACCGACTACATGACCATCCAGGGCGGGCAGATACAGGCGATGGACACGCTGGACGGCCGGCTGGACGAGCTGAAAATAAATTACCAGTCCGATCAGGACAAACTCGAAAGCGCCGACATAAGCCTGCTTGCGGCCGACCTGGCAAGGTCCCAGACGCTCTACCAGATGACCCTGGCCGCCACGGCCAAGCTCGTCTCCATGTCGCTGCTGGATTACCTGTAATGCTTATTTCGCCGGGGCAAGGCCTCTGAGCTTTCCGATCAGCCGAAAGCCGTTGTCCACATATGCCAGCGACCACAGGCTGATGCCTCGTTCTTCGCCCTTCTTGATCAGCTTGACGGTGTAAAGCACGACGGGCTTCTTCATCGCCTTGAGGGCGTCCTTCTGGGCGCCGGTGGCGTTCTCGTCGTCGGCCTTCTCGATCTTCAGGACGGTTATCTCGGTCTGCTCCTTTTTGATGGCTTGGGCAAACATTTTGCCAAGTTCATCGGCCAGGGTAGACACATTTTTATTATAATCCTCGGCCAGCTTCTTGCCCGTCTCGTCCCCGAAGGTCTCGACGAACCATTTGTCCGGGTTCGGCAGGGCTAGCGCCTTAAGGAGGCTTTCGCCCTTGGTCTTGTCGTCGGCCTTCACCGCCGCCATGATGTCCGCCATGAGCTTCTTGAGGCCGTCGGCGGAATTTTCGTACGCGGGGGCGTCCTGGGCCAGGGCCGGGACGGCAATGATCCCCTGAAATGCCGCGGCCGCAAGCAGCAATGAACCCGCCGAAGCCAAAGCCAACGTTCTTTTCATCTGCCATCTCCCTTGAAGAAATGAACGGCCGCCGCCGGAGACGCAAGTCTTCGCAGCGGCGTTCGATCTGCCTCGTATCAGCCGGAAAAGGATACACTGAATGCGCCACGGCAACAAGCCAAATGTCTGTTGAGAATTGTCGGTCGGGAGATTGTTCCGGAATTCGTCCGGAAAATGTCGTCAAACAAAAGTAATTTGTTAAAGCAGTCCTTTTTTCCTGTTATAATTCATTTGCGGTTATTCGGATAGGTTCTTATAGCCGGTGAGCGGATTTTCTGCAAACAACCGCCTTGAAGAGGAAGCCCAGATGACCGTTGGTGGAATATCTCAGAGCGTGAAAAAGAGAGCAATTCTTGCGATTGTCTCGCTGATTTGTTCGTCAGCCGCGTTCTGCCCCGCCGCCGATCCCGCAAAGACGTTCGAGGAACTGTTCGGGGCGGATGTGAAGAAGGCCTCGACGAGCAGAAACACCAGGGATGCCGCCGATTTCGCCGTCAAGTTGCTGGAAAATGCCCAGAAAGTCGGCGACGATCCGGTCCTCAGGGAATACATGCTCAACAAGGTCTGCGAGTTCGCGATGAAGGATCCGTCGGGGTTCGCCACAGCCGTCCATGCGGTCGAGACGCTGATGAAGGAGTTCGAGGCCGGGAAGAATGTTTACGCCGATAAGCTGCTGGGCCTTTACCAGACACAGTACGAAAAGGCCAGGGGCGCCGAAAAAGTCGCGGCCGGCGAGGAATATGTGAATCACATCCTGGCCCGAGGCGACGAGTTGATGGAACCGGTCCAGCCTGCAAGCCAGCCGGCCGGGCCGCAGATCAATGTCGAGACGATAAACGCGGCGATAAAGTTCTACAGGCAGGCGCAGGTGGTGGCCGGCGCTATCAAGTCGTCGGAACTTGCCGCGCAGGTTGCCCAGAAGATCAACGAGGCAAATGGCCTGATCGACCTGAAGAAGCGGTACGAAGATCTGGTTTCAAGGTACGCCGCCAGGCCGGACGATCAGGTGACGGCCAAGGCCCTGACGCTTCTGTGCCTGCTGGAATTGGATGATCCGGCCCTGGCATTGAAATATTCATCGGCCAGCGGCGATGAGGGCCTGAAGATATACGTTCCGCTGGCGGCCAAGCCGGTCAAGGACGTTCAGGAAAGCCTGTGCATGGAGCTGGCGAACTGGTACAAGGCGCTGGCAGGCTCTGCCTCCGGCCTGCAGGCAAAGATAAACGCACTGAGCAGGTGTAAATCGTATGTTGCGCAGTTCATCGCCCTGCACACAAAGTCCGACGGCGAGCAGCTCAAGGCCCAGAAGATGCTGGAAGAGACAGGCGCGGATCTGGCCAAACTCGACCCTGCCGGAAAGGGCGGAATGTTGTCGAAGGCCGTCCGCCTCAGCCTGCCGAAAAAGGCGGGAATTATATGGGAATATGAGGTTGCATACCGGCCGTTCAGGATATCACTTTCCCCCGATTGCAAAAAACTGGCCGTTTGCATGTACGGAGACAACGGCGGCTATTCGGTATTTGACGTGGAAACAAAAAAAGAAATTTTCCAATGCAATATCGGCTGGTCATATGGGGAGGCCTTTACCCCCGACTCAAAGATTTTCATGGCGACAGGACCCCAGATGAGTGTTTTTGAGATAAAAACGGGCAAAGTGCTGGTTGATAAAAAGCCGCGGGCGGACAACGCATATGACACGCCTGCTTTCACGCCCGACGGCAAATACGTGTATGGTTTTCAACCCCAGGACAGGGCCAAGACGCTTGATGTCGTCGAGGTGCAGACGGGCAAGAAGGTCAAGCAGATACCCTTGGACTGCAAGGGAACCATAGGAAGAGGATTCGTTTCTCTTTCGCAGGACGGCAAGCTGGCCGCCGTCAGCGGTGTTGACCAGGGCGAGGCTGCCGGCAAACAGAGGTTCTGCAAGATAGTGGACCTGGCCGCGGAGAAGCCTGTCCAGTCCTTGCCCTGCTCGCAGGAAGGCGAAGGAAAATTGCAGGTGTATCTGCTTTCCGACGGGAAACGGGCTATCGGAGATATCTTTCGCGTCGGCCTGACCATCTGGGACATCCGCAACGGCAAGGTGCTTGCCGAATTCAAGAAACCGGCTGAAGGTTATGCCTTCACGCCGGACGGCAAAAGGCTGGCTTTTGTCAGCGGGTTTAATGTTGAGGTTATGGACGCCGCCAGCGGCAAGGTGATACAAACGATAAAGACCGAAAAGCCGAAAGAAGGGAACCTCGTCATTCCGGGCGCCTGTTGTTTCACGCCTGACGGCCAGTATCTCTTTTACGGCTTCTGTGTATACCAGAACGATTATAAGGAAGTGAAAACCGCCGGCGCCTATCTTGTCGGCATCGGGCAGTAGTTGCGGGGAAAACCGCCGCACTTCAACCCGGGCGCCCTTGCCTTGCGGACCTGCGATTGGTATTAATTAAACCCTATTTGTTTCGCCGGGCCGTTGCGCCTGGCGCATGGCAGTCAACTTTTGAGGAGCAAAAAATGATCGTTGCAGTGCCCAAAGAAATCAAGACCGAGGAATATCGCGTCGGACTGATGCCCTCGGGCGTCAAGGCGTTCACGTCGCGCGGACATACCGTGATTATCGAGCCTGGCGCCGGCGTGGGCAGCGGCTTTGAGGACAGTGAATACCAGGCCGCCGGCGCGAAGCTCGCCGAGCGCAAGGAACTCTTCGCCAAGTCCGACATGATAATGAAAGTCAAGGAACCCCTGGAATCTGAATACGCCCTGCTCCGCGAGGGGCAGATTCTTTACACATATCTGCATCTTGCCGCGGCCCCCGAACTGGCCAAGGAGCTGCTGGCCCGAAAGGTCATCGGCATTGCCTACGAGACCGTCGAACTGCCCGACGGCACACTGCCGCTGCTGACGCCGATGAGCGAGATCGCCGGCCGGCTGGCAGTGCAGGAAGGCGCAAAGTACCTCGAAAAATCCTTCGGCGGACGCGGAATCCTCCTGGGCGGCGTGCCGGGCATCAGGCGAGGCAAGGTCGTCATCCTGGGCGGCGGCATCGTCGGCCTCAACGCATGCAAAATCGCGGTCGGGCTGGGCGCCGACGTGTACATCCTCGACGTCAATCCCAGGCGGCTGGCCTACCTCGACGACATCTTCTCCTCGCAGATAACCACGCTCTATTCCAACGTCAGCAACGTCGCCGAGTCCATCAGCGACGCCGACGTGGTGATCGGGGCGGTCCTGATCGCCGGGGCTACCGCGCCCAAGCTCGTTGCCCGCAAGGACCTCAAGACCATGAAGAAAGGCTCGGTGATCGTGGACGTGGCCGTCGATCAGGGCGGATGCATCGAATCCACCAGGCCCACCACGCACAAGGACCCGGTCTTCATCGAGGAGGGCGTCGTGCACTACTGCGTGGCCAACATGCCAGGCGCGGTGGCCCTCAGCTCGACGGCGGCACTGACCAACGTTACCTATCCCTACGGCCTGATGATCGCGGACATGGGCTTCAAGGACGCCCTCGCCCGCAGCCTGCCTCTGCAAAAGGGCCTGAACACCTATCGCGGGAAATGCACCCACCAGAACGTGGCAAAGAGCCTGGGCCTGGATTACACCCCGGCCGAAAAGGCCCTCGCTGCGAGTTGAAACATGGCACGGGC
Organism: Planctomycetota bacterium; assembly: GCA_016235825.1. GTDB lineage: Bacteria > Planctomycetota > Phycisphaerae > SM23-33 > SM23-33 > JACRIL01. Next base: position 2,578 of record JACRIL010000142.1, on the reverse strand, counting down.
GTGGATTTTGTGGTGCGGGCGTCTCGCCTGCATGTATTGTTGTTGTGGCACGGGCATCCGGCTTCGCCAAGGCTACGCCGGACAAGCCTTGCCCGTGTGTCCCACGGCCATCTTGGCCGCGGCTGTTTTCAGTAGCATGGGCGTCTCGCCCATGAGTATCACGGCCGTCCCGGCCGTGGCGGGTGCGAAATGTGTAATTTTTCTAAAGCCCCATGCGCAAGCATGGGGATAGTTGAAGATTGAATTGGCTTTTCAACATGACAGAAGCCCCATGCTGGCGCATGGGGCTTTATGGTTCGCCACCCGCCGTCGGCGCGAGCCGCGAAGGTTGTCAAAGATTAAATTTTGAGAGAAAAAAGGAGATAGGAACATGCGAACCGGAATTGCATTGATTATGGGTTTTACCGCCGCAACTGCGTTTCTTGCCGCCTCGGCCCAGACCACAAAACCATCCGCCTCCGCCCCGGCTTCCTCGCCGGCAACCGCCGCAAGCCAGTCCGCAGGATACAAGATTGTTCTGTCATCAAAGAGCGTGGTTGGCGAAAAATATTATTTGTCTGAAAAATCCAAATCTCGTGGGCAAAAGATTATTCTAAGCCCGGGAAAAAAGGCCCTTCAAGAAGAATTCGGGCATGAATTTGAAGGCACGATCCAAGTTCTAAAAGTAAACGAGAAAGGGAAAACAACCGAGAAATCCGTCATTGTGGATAAATGCATATTTATCAAAGACGACAAAAAAACCGATGTTTTGCCCAAAGGAACAGAAGTTGTCGCAAGTTGGATAGATGGTAAAAAGGTTTTTCGCCTAAAAGATGATTCCACCAAGTTGTCTGAAGATGCCACTAAGGTTCTTCAGCAGATAATCACCTTGAGTCCGGATTCTCCTACTGATGATGAGGCATTTGGAACAAGTAAACTTGTTATGGCCGGCGAAAGTTGGCCGCTCAATCGCGAAATCTTAGCGAAGAGATTTTCCGCGGATATGAGGCTTGAACAACAATTAAAACCCGACGATATTAAAGGTCAGGTGAAGTTTCATGGCGTGATTATTCGGGACGGATTTGTATTGTTGGATATCGGAATTGAGATTGAAATTTCAAACTTCAAATTATCTGCGCCAAATAATGCTGAATTCAAGAACTCAAGTGTAAATTCTTCCATGCGCGGCGTAAAATCAGCGGACACTGCACAAAGACCACCTACAGAATCATCAAATTCAGGTAAAATGGAAAGCTCATTCATCACAACTTCGCCAGACGGAACCAAAATAGAGGGGACAATATCTTATGAAACTAAAACCGAAACCTCAATCAAGCCGTTAAACTGAGATTTTGTCCAGCGCGGGCGATTTAAAACTGACCGGTGATTTTCGGTAATTGTCCCGGCTGGAAAGTTTAGGAGCATGCGTGTGCGGGCGAAAATAATCTGGCTCGTTGCGATCAGTCTGGCGGTTTTGGCCGGGGCAACAGTGTTCATATTGGCGTGGCGATCCGGCTGGACGTGGCACAATATGGCTGGAAAAGCAACGGTCGAGACGCGGCTGGCTGAGTATGGTCCGGCGGCGCGCAATCGATTGAGTCCTTACTTCAAGGATGCCGGGCTTACTTATCCGCCGGCGGAGCTGGTCCTGATCGGAATCAAGGACCGGAAGGTCCTCGAGATTTGGGCCAGACAGACAGGCGGCCCTTTCAAATACGTGCGGTCCTATCCGATTCTTGCCGCGAGCGGCCGGCTCGGGCCGAAACTTCGCGAAGGAGACCAGCAGGTCCCGGAAGGTCTGTATCAGATTGAATCCCTCAACTCCAACAGCCTGTACCATCTTGCTCTTCGTGTGAATTACCCCAACGATTTCGACCGCCGCAAGGGATGCGAGGATGGCAGGGGCAATCTCGGCGGCGACATCATGATCCACGGAAGCAACGGCTCGGTGGGCTGTCTGGCCATGGGCGATGAAGTTTCGGAGGATTTGTTCGTCCTGGCCGCCGATACCGGAATCAAAAAAGTGCAACTCATCCTGACGCCTGTGGACTTCCGAAATTCGCAGATGCCGGCCAGTATGCCGGATTTGCCCGCATGGACAGGCGAATTATATGCGCAAATCCGATCAGCGCTCAGGCAAGTCGGCACATTGGATGTAAACAAGTGATAAGACAAAGGCGTCTGAAAGCCCCTGGCGGACGAAACGAAACCGTGGAACAGTCGTCATTCCATATATTAAATGATTCACACTCGCGCCGCGGCAGACAACATCATTTTTCAGCATCGCAGATGCGGCAGAAAGTAGCCCCGCGGTGGAGCGGCGGACGGCGAAGCCGGCTGACGCGGAACCCGGGGATAAGTCGCCATTCAATTTGTTTCCAACCTCTCGATCTAGCCGCGGCAGACGTGCCTGGATCACAGAACGCGCCGGCCGGGGATTTTCGATATATCATTTATCCGTCGTGGAAAAACAACGCCCTCGCCTTCATACGGTCTTAAGAGCCTATCTGGATAACTACAATGGCTGCGACGGAGCCGATTTTGCCGCAGGCCAAGAAGCGAGGGCGACGCCGACCTGATTAAGGTCGTCGAGCCCGAG
>JACRIL010000141.1 GCA_016235825.1 Planctomycetota bacterium | reverse complement strand
ATTAACATTTGTCGTTCCTCTTGCGTCAACGTCACGATATACTTTTTCTTCATGGCGGGTCTCCTTGCCTGGGTTATACTTATCCCATCGGCAAAGAGGCCCATTATTAATCATCAATTTACGGCTGACAGAGCACTAGCGTTGTTGCGCCGCCTCCTGACAATAACCGCGTGTACAACAACACCTTTTACAGTTCCTCCACTGCAAATTTTGAAGGTGTAAGTATCGCGCCATCGTGTATAAATACTACTGTGTATAACAATCTGGGCTGGGCTCCGTTCGCGAGCGCGAATCCAAGAGGGATAGTTTTAAATTCTGGCAGCAGCACCGTTCAGGGAAATAATCTGTTTAATAATACGACGTCCAATCTGTGGTTCGTTAACGCCACGCCCACGGTTCCGGCGGATTTCCGTCTGAAACCTCTCCAAAATCCCGCCAGGGATATAGGCTTCGCGGTTCCGGTGTGGTCGGATTTCTTCTGCAATAACAGACCGGCGGGAAAGGCCCCAAGCATGGGCGCGATTGAATATGTCGTCCCCGGCAAACCGCCGAACGGGGCGATCAAAGTGATAGAGGTCAAACCCGAGCCAAAGCCGGAAGAAAAGCCGCCGCCCGCCACCGGTTCTGCCGGCGGCGCAATCCAGACGACCGCCCCGCCGGCCGACGCCGACGATCCGGAGTCGCAGGCCAAACGCCGACTGTCAGCCGCGAAGATATACATCGCCACCGATCCGGCCAGGGCCAAAGACTTGCTCCGTAAGGTGATCACGGACTTCCCAGGCACCGAGGCCAGTAAAGAGGCCAGAAAAGAACTTGGCAGACTCAACTGATAAAACTCCATCCATTATTTTCAGCTAACAAGGCAACAGGAGATGACATGAAAAGGTTCATCGCAACAATCGCGGCGACAGCCATAATAGTCACAACCTCGTCGTTCCGACATATGTCCGTTGTCTCCGGGCAGACTCCGGCCACCGCGCCAGCCGGCGCCAAAACTGCGGCAAAGCACCCACGCTTGTTTTTCACCGCCGAAGAGCTGCCCGCCCTGCGCCAGAAGGCCAAGGCATCTCCCTCTTTCGGCCAACTCACAAGTTTCGCGGAATCGTCCAGGTTTGCGGCCAGACCGTCGGACGGGCGCGGTCTTGAGAGCAATATGGAGATGCTGGCGCAGGCATTCGTCGCACTCATCACGCAGGAGCCTCGCCACGTTGACAAGGCGAAAAAGCAGCTTTTGCAGGCCGCAAGCTGGGACGCGTCAGTGTGGCGAGGCGGCATCTGCTCGCCGTGCAGGATAGCGGGCCTGCCCCTAGGGCATTTCGCGCAGGCGGTTGGCATCGCATATGACTGGCTCCACCCGTTCATGGCGGATGATGAGCGCAAGACCGTACGGGACGCCCTGGCCAGGAACGCCTTTGCCACTTACAAGGAAGGCATAGACCGCAACACCCGATCCGAATACTGGCTCCACATAACCAACAACTGGTGTCCGGTCATACACGGGGGGGGTGGGGATAGCGGCGATGGCGACACTGGGGGAGATTCCTGAGGCCGACTGGGCCCTGGGCGAGACCCGCAAGCGGCTGCGCAACTATCTCGATCCGTTTCCCAAGGACGGCGGATGCGTGGAAGGCTTGATGTACGGCAACTACGGCGTGTCATATGCGGCCATTTACGCCCTGGCGCTCAAACGCGTCGTCGGAACGGACGACGGCATCATGGAGCACCCCGGGATGAAAAAATTCGGGTCCTTCTTGTGTTATTTCACAGCAGCGGACGGCAGCTACGTCAACTTTTCAGACTGCTCGACCCTGATAGACCTGTCAGGGGCGCTTTACACCCTCGTCGGGCACTATAATGACAAGGCCCTGGACTCGTATCTCCAACAGCATATTCCCAGCTGGAGGAGGGGGGCAGCGGCGCAGTGGGATATAATCTTCCGGCCCGCTGCAATAGCCCAGGGCGCCGCGGCGCCCCTGGACGACCTCAAGGTTTTTCCCGACACGCATTGGGCGGCGATGCGGTCGGACAAGATGCAACTGTTCTTCAAGAGCGGCAACATCGGCGAGGGGCACAAGCACCAGGACCTTAACACCTTCGTCATGTTACTGAACGGCGAGCGGCTGGTGCCCACCGCTCCCTACGATGACAAAGGCACGAACTATCACTCCACGATCCTGGTTAACGGGAAGGGGCAATCCGTCAGTTCCACCGGCGCGATCACTCAAAGCGGAAAGGCCAAGGGCGTTTTATTCGCCACCGCCGACGCCAGCAAGGCTTACGGCGGGGAACTGACGTGCTTCCTGCGGACGGCGTTTTTTGTGCCCGACCGGTTTGTCGCCATCGGCGACGTGTTGCAGGGGCAGGCGGGAAACAAATACGAGTGGAAGTTGCAGACCTCAGAGACGCCGGTCATATCGTCTGACACAAAGTCCGCGCGGATAAACGGCAAGAAGGCCTCGTTGCAGGTTCAGGTCGTCCTGCCCGACAACGCGGCCCTTTCGGCCGGCAGAAGCTTCGGCCCGTGCCTGTCGGCCGATGTTACGGTATCCGGGCCTTCGACGTCGTATTTTGTCATCCTGGCGCCGGCGGACACGGTTGTTTCCGCAAAGGCGGCGGGCAACAGCGTTCTGGTTACGGCCGGAGGCGTCTCTTACACGTTCAATCAGACAGGCAAAGGATGGATTGCGGCCGGCAGCGATGGGAAAGAAACAACCGTGGTTTCCGACACGCCGTCCACGAATCCAAGCGGCGCCGGGCCTGTTGCAGTCGATTCAGAAAAGCCAAAGGTTGCGGATAAGCCGAAAAAGGCGGAAAAATCCGGGATTGAGGAAAAAAACAGGCCCGCGATTACATCTGAAAAGCTCGCCACGACGGAAGACTGGGTCGCCAAACTGAAATTCCGTCTCGGATTATATTTAAAGAGCGGACAGGCGCCGAAGTTTCGCTGCCAGGCCGTTGACGCGAAAGTTACCGTCGAGTCGATGGACGCCGGCGGCCAGCTTACGCTCGTCAGCCGCGACGGCAAAAAAATCACGCTGGTCTGGGAAAAATTGACGATTGAAGATTACATCGGCCTGGCCCAGGAAATGGCCGACATGACGGATACTTCCCTCGACCATGCCCTGCTGGCCTATTTCTGCCACGCCGCAAAAAAGACCGACAAGGCCCAACAACACCTCAAAAAGGCCGGCTCATATGAAAGGGCCGTCAGGGACGCCACAGGAATGTGAACCGAACTTAAACCGGGAGCCCGCTGGAAAATCCCGGCCTGAGGACCAACCATGCTCTCAATTGAAGAAATGCTGCCGCGGGATATCGCGGCACTGTCGCGGAACCCAGGGATCGTCCTGGTTCCGGTCTCGCCGATGATCGAATGGCACTCGTGGCATCTGCCCGCGGGTACTGACGGGCTGATCGCAGAAGGGGCGGCCCGCGCCGCGGCCGAACGGATCGGCTGTGCCTGGTGCCGGTGCTTGTCCATGGGGCTGGATGAATGGCGAAGCCCCCAGTTCAAGATAACCATGGGGCTGCCTGCCGACGCCGAGGTGTTTGGCATGCGTTTCCCCGGCCTGCCGTTAGTCAGCGAATATGTCGAATCCGAAGAATTCCAGAAGCTGGTCTCCGCACGTCTGTATGCGATGCGCCGCACCGGATTCTGCCGCGCCTACGTGATCAACCATCATGGCGGCGTCGGCCAGGCGCCGATGCTGGAGAAAATCTGCTCCGATATGAGCGGGAAAGGTTTTACCGCCAGACTCCTGCTGACCTATTCCCTGGCAAAGATGGATCGCAAGGGATGGGAAGGGGACTGCCTGAGAACAGGCGGTCATGCGGGCATGTCCGAGACGATAGCCCTGATGGCCTTCCGCCCGGAGCTGGTCGATCTGGACGAGCAGGCGGACGGCGAACTTTCCGTCGCCGCCACGGGCATCCTGCACAAATCCCCGACCGTGCCCGCCGAGTTCAATCCCCGCCTCGCGCCGGCTGGACTTGCCCACGCATGGCGAAAGGCGGTAGTTGCCGGGATCGCCGCCGAAATCAACCGAGACCGGGGATTTCCTGAATCAGAGGCTGTATGAAATCAAAAATCAAAATTGCCGTCGTGGGGCTTCGCTTCGGCGCCGCTTTTGCCCCGATCTACAGGGACCATCCGGACGTTGCTGAGGTGGCAATCTGCGACATGAATGAAGCCGTCCTGCGGGATGTCGGCAATTCATCCGGCATCGCCCGCCGGTTTGCCGATTTCAACGATGTCCTCGCGGCAAAGGACATAGACGCCGTCCATCTGCTCACGGGAATTCCCGATCATGCAAAACAGAGCATCGACGCGATGAACGCGGGCAAGCACTGCGCCTGCGCCATACCGATGGCGACAAGCATCGCCGATATCAAAGCGATTATTGCGGCGAAAAAACAGACCGGGAAGAGTTATATGATGATGGAAACGCACGTTTACACCCGGCAATTTTTATTCGCGAAAGAATTGGTCGCCAGGGGCGAATTCGGCCGCATTCAGTTTTTACGCGGATGGCATTATCAGGATATGGAAGGTTGGGTGCCTTATTGGGCCGGTCTTCCCCCGATGTGGTATGCCCAGCACGCGCTGGCGCCCCTGCTGGCGATCGCGCAGGCACGCGCGGTGAAAGTCCACTGCATGGGTTCCGGCGAGATGCGAAAGGAACTGCACCGGCAATATGGGAATCCGTATCCCATCGAATCGGCGCTTTTTCAACTCGCTGTTCCCGGTTTATGCGCCGAGGTAACCCGCTCTTTATTTCAATGCGCATACCCCGGCCTCGATTTCATCATTTACGGCGATCTCGCATCCTTTGACGGCCAATTGCATCGGCAGCATCCGCATGTTCCCGGCGAGTTCGGCCGGCGATTGGCAACGGAACGTCCCGAACTTCCGGATAGAACCGATCTCCTCCCGCCATCCATCGCCCGATACACGCAGAGCGGCATGGACGGTTGTTTCCCGCATCTGGTTCACGAGTTTATGCGAAGCATCATGGAGGAGCGCGCCTCCGCCATCGATGCCGTAACATCCGCGGACTGGACAGCCGCCGGCATTTGCGCACATGAGTCAGCCATGGCGGGCGGACGGGAAGTAGTCATCCCGGAGTTTTGACGATTTTGGGACGCCGTCCGTATTTTTCGCGGAGAAATAAACATGAAAAACGCCATTGCAGTCCATGAGAGCTTTGACGCCGTCTGGCCTTTTGCGGCGGATCATTTTTGCCGGCTCTGGGAAAAGCAGGGGCCGGTCGAGTTCGTCCGCCTGGATGACAAGGCATGCCCTCCCCTCAGCAAAGCGATTTCCAGGCCCCCGGAGGTCGTTCGGCTGGTTTCTATGGGAGTGCCATTCACAAACGAATGCCTGGCTGTCTTTTCAGGATTGAAAGAGGCTGTGATCGATCCCCTGTCCCCGGAAATCGAAGCGCAGTTATGCCGGAAAGGAGTGCGAATCTACCATCACGTGCGCGAGGGATTTTGGGGGCAGTCGTGCGCGGAATTCGCCCTTGCGCTGACGCTCTGCGGACTCCGCCGCATTCCCCAACTCCATAGGGCGATCATCACTGACCCCTCGCCCTGGGATTATTCTCCGCCATCCGGGCGCGGATGCCCAGGCTGTCGGGGATTCCAGTACGGCGACGACGGCAGGTTCGCCAACGGCACACTGGAGGGCAAACGGGTGCGAATCGTCGGCGCCGGGAATATCGCGACTCGTTACGCCAGTTTCGCCCATTTCATGGGCGCAGACGTGGCGGCGTGGTCGCCAAGGAGCGCCGAACCCTGTTTCCACCGTGCGGGGGCCCGGAGGGAATGGCATATTGAACGGCTTGTGCGGGATGCTGAAATATTCGCTCCCATGCTTCCCCTGCGCGATTCAACCAGGGGGCTGGTGCACGCGGCGCTGATAGACGCCCTCCCCCGCGGCTGCCTGGTGGTTCTGGTTACCCGCGCTGAAATCTGCGACACGGCGGCTCTGCGCAGGCGGGTTCTTGCGGATGAACTGGCGCTGGCGGCGGATGTTTTTGACGTCGAACCGCTCCCTTTGGGCGATCCCCTCCTGGGCAGGTCGAATGTCATTCATACGCCGCATAATGCCGGACGCACCAGGCGCTCAAACGAACAATGGGCTGAAGAACTGGCCGAACAGTTCCTGCCCGCATAAGATCCGGCGGAGAGATTATTGGAATAAGATCAGCAGTAAATGATGGCAATCCTTTTACCCGAGTAGTCTGCGCCCGGTCCGAGCCAACCGCTCGGCGGCAAGATCGAGCAGTTCGTTGCCGTAATCCGCGTTGGCGGTCCGAATGACCGCGATGTGTTCGGCCGGCCGGTCTTTGAGCTGATGGCTGATGGGACTGTCTTTGATGCGCGATACGCGGGCAAGGTCCACCCAACGTCGGTCGATCGCCATCATTATCGACGTCTCCGACATCATGCCGTGGCCGGTGATGGCGGGCGATCCGGATTCGTAAACGTCCTTCAGTATCCGGACGGTGCCGCCGCCCCAGATTTTCATTCCGCGGATGACGCCGCCGTGTTCCTGCTCGATTTGCTGCAGCAGATAATCGCCCGGCCAGTGGCCGCTGAAGGCAAGACACGCCTTGAAGCCCAGGTCTGCGAAGCTTTCCAGCAGTTCGACGTAGAGATTCCGGCACGTCTCGCGGCCGACCCAGACGCTGGGCGGACAGCGATCCTTGGCGCCGCCGCGCAGTTCCTCGCGCGACCATGCCGGATGTCCCGGAGGCGCAATGGGCACAATGGGATGTACGATGCCGCCGAGGCGATTGGCGGCTCGCAGACAGATTTCGTATGCCGTCCACGGGTCCACGGCAAGGCTATTTTGCAGGCCGTGTTCCTCCATCGCACCGATGGGCAGATACACAACCGGCATCCGCTGCTGTTCCTCGTAGAACTCCTCGGGCAGGAGCGCCTCATATTTGCGGCGGTCGCGAGGCGCGGATTCTGGAAATGCGGCCGAGGCTCTCGTGGAAGCGGTCTTGCCGGCTGAGGCGGAGATTTGCCTTTCAGTTTCAGATGTCTTTCTGCGGCTCATTTTTCAACTCCAGGTCTCGATCTGAACCGGAATACCCCGGTAGTTTTGGTCCACGACCGCCGTGGCTCCGGCAAAATCTCAGCGGTTCCAGGCCGCGTCGATAAGGTCCGTGAGCCTGGCAAACGCCAGGCACATGACAGTGTCGGCGGCCCCGTAGTAAAGTTTGACCGTGCCGTCGTCCTCCAGCACGTTGCCGGTTACAAACACCACGTTAGGCACATCACCGATCCGCTCGTAAGGCTCCTGAGGTCCCAGTATATAGCCGTGAGAGCGGGCGAGGACTTTCTCAGGCTTTTCCAGGTCAAGGAGCATGACTCCGCAGCGGTATATCAGGCCGTTGCAGCGTTCATACACGCCGTGGTACAGAAGCAGCCAGCCCTCCGGGGTCTTGATCGGCGCCGGGCCGGCTCCAAGTTTGTGGCCGTCCCAACGTTCCGGGCGGGTCTCCGCGACGAGCTTGTGATCGCCCCAGTGGATCAGGTCCGGGGAGTAGCTCAGCCACATGTCTCCCTTCCCGCCTTGCCCGTGCGCCATGGTGGGGCGGTCCAGACGGACATAGCGGCCCTGAATTTTCTCCGGGAAAAGCACGCCGTTGCGGTTGTCGGGCTCGGAGATGTAGCCGATCCGGCGGAACTTCTCAAAGTCGTCGGTCTGGACCAGGCATATCCGCACGCCTTTGGCGCCATGGGCGGCGTAGGTTACATAGAAGGCGCCATCCAAAGGCGTGATTCTCGGATCGTAACGCAGCAGCTCAAATCGCTCCATATCTTCCGAATCCGGGATAATAACGGGATGACCGCAAACGTCAAAGGCGATGCCGTCGCAGCTGTATGCCATGCGGAAGTGCTGGGCCCCGTCGACATCCTCAATGCGGAGCATCATGACGTAGCGGCCATCGCGCTTTATGCAGCCGGAATTGAAGACCGAGTTGCTCCGGCACGGCAGGTCGGCCGTGGTGATTATGGGATTTTTCCCGTAACGGCGGACGATCTGTTTTCTGTCAAAGATCATATTCTGCTCCGATGCATTTCCCTTGGTTGCGCAGTTAAGTTGTTATGACTAATCTTTTTCGACGTTTTGGCGGCTCCAATCCTTGATCGCCTGGTTCATCGCATCGAGGTTTTCCTTTGAAACGCCGATGGTTTTTTCCGGCATGGGCAGGTAACCGCCGTTTTCCCACAGCAGGTCGAGCTTTGTGAAGACCTCCTTTCGAACATCAGCCGGACTGCCGAAGGGCAGAATCTGTTGGCCATCGATGGCGCCGGCCAGCGTCAGCCGCCCGCTGGTTATTCGCCGCAGTTCCTTCAAATCGTTGGATCGCGACTGCACGGGATGCAGGATGTCCAGACCGATTTCAACAAGATCTTCGAGTATGGGCATGACGTGCCCGCAGCTGTGCAGGCCGATGACAGCGTCCGGGCCGATGGCCTTGCGGTAGAAATCGATGATCCTTTTGAGCCTGGGTTTGAAGAACTGCCGCCAGCACTGTGGCGACATGGCGAGGCGGTCCTGATGGCCGTAGTCGTCGCAGAGGTTTACGTGTTTGGGCTTGAATTGCAGGCACTGGGAGGCAAAGCCCATTTCGAAATTCAGAATCTTGTCCAGCAGGAAGCCGGCCCTTTCGGGCGAGCCCACCAGGCTAACCAGAAATTCCTCGGGCCCCAGGATGTTTATCGCCTTCTCGTAAATGAAGTATGAATGCGTGATGCACAATACCTTACTTGACCGGTCCAGCCTGCCGGCAATTTCCCGGATTTCGCAAACTCTCCGCGAGTCTTTCGCATCGGGGATCGGCGCCTTGTCCAGGTCTTCGATTGAAGCGACCGAAGGCCGGACTGGAAACACCTCTCCGTCGCAATCCTTCCATCCGACGCCCCATTCGTCCCGCCATTCCATGGTCTGGGGCGAGGGCCTGCTGTGGCCCGGTTGCGACCCCCAGCAGACGCCGCCGTCCGATATGTCCTCGATCTGAACGTGCGAGGGATTGTCGCGTTTCAGGACGCGGCTGAAGTTTTCGAATTCGCTGTAGTGGGGCATCGCAGTTTCCTTAAAAACGGACACCGTATATTCAACAGGCTTGCGGGGGATTTTGCTGCGCATTTCGTCTCATTTTCCGGGACTATCTTATTACATTCATATTTTTTGCATGAAGCGGCATTTCCGTCTATAATCACGGCATGAAAGCTCACATAATGGGCGTGCCGGCGGAGTCCCAGAGTTTCTGGCTGAACAGGTCGCCAAGCGGAAGATATAACTTCAACTGGCACTTTCACGCCGGATATGAACTCATATATTTCATTTCCGGCGCAGGCCGGGCCTGTGTTGGCGACTACACGGGGCAATTCCGAGCCGGCGAGCTCTTTCTGGTAGGGCCGAATCTGGCCCACAGTTTCTTCCGCGCCGGACCGGAGCCGATAGATTCCATCTGGATCATTCTGACGGAGAAGGTCTGGCAGAAGCTGGCTGAGACGATACCTGAAACGCGGGACATCGCCGGACTGCTGCGAAAGTCGGCCCATGGCCTGGCATTCAGGGACAAGGCGGTCGGCGATCTCGGCAATAATCTGGCTGGCATGGCTGGCCGCGGCCTGGCTTCCCTGGCCGAACTGCTTGTGTCGCTTGCCGCCCTGGCACGGATGAAGGCAGATCGGCTCTCCAGCATTCCCGTGAGGCCGGCGAACCCGAAAGAAATCAGTCGATTGAACGATATATGCGATTTCCTGCATAACGAATCCTGCCGTCAGATAAGTCTTCACAAGGTCGCCCAGCACGTCCATTTGAGCATTCCCCGCCTATGCGCTTTCTTTCGCCAAACCACCGGCAAGACGATCATCGAATACGTGAATGAGGTTCGCCTGGGCAAGGCATGCGAACAGTTGCAGCAGACAGATAAGCCTATAACCGCCATCGCGATGGATTGCGGCTTCGGCAGCATATCGAATTTCAACCGTCGCTTCGCCGGGATTATCGGCATGACGCCCAAGCAATTCCGAAACAGGTTTGATTCATTATCGGTTTGACGTGCATTATTGAATATTTCGACTGGACGACAATCCGGAATGGGTTGGAAAAGCCGGATTTTTATCCCCTGTTCCCGGGGAAAATTCCATTCCAATGACAAAAGCGTCGGAATGAGGCAGGTGTGCGATGGTTCATGTTTGCTGAAAAAAAGTGCGTTGTTCCAACAGGTGAAAGTCCTGACCCATCAACGGGCAGATCGCCCCGGGGCGATTGAGGTAGACTGCAAACTCACACGCAGTACAATGGCCCTCGCGGTAAAGCAGGCATCGGCGATCCCGAAAATTTTCACACCTGCGGCAGTGGGCCTCGATCCGCCGGGCGGCCAGGCTCTCTGAATCTGAAATCCGCCTGCCGAAAACCAATTTGCCGAGTTCCGCAAATTGGCCGGCAGTTTTCGGGGTCAGCCAAGGAATGCCCTCAGGGCAGTCAAATTCGCCTTCCGGGAATTCCTCATGCTGTTCCCGCATCTGCTTTCTCAGCAGCGTAATGCCTTTGCGGTCCCGGCATGTCCGGCAGTGAAAGCGGCTGCGGCAGTGGGTCGTATCGAAAAAAATCATGCCTGATTCACCGTCACCGCCAGCGAAAACGGGAACTGGTTGAATGTCTCATTGTGGTAGTACCAGACCGGTTCGAGATCGAGAACAAAATCGCCGCCGTTGGCCAGCGTAAACTCGAACGCCCCGGTGTCATAATCGATGACGCCGCCGGTTATCTCGGGGGCGATAAGATGGCCGTTGCCGTCGTCGTGCATATGGAATTCATACCAGCTCCCCGGATCGCCGCCGTCGGTGGCGCTGGCCCGGATATCGACCGTAGCCGGGAGGACGGGGGGATGATATAGCCAGGATGAGACGTGGTTTGACATCGGGTAAGAGACCGGATCATTGTAATATTTGATGCAGTAGACGTTCCCCCGGCCGCAGAGGCCCCCCAGCGTGAAGGCCCCGGATATTTTCCCGTCGATAACACTACAACGAAACTTCCTCTGGCATGATGCAGCATCGCAGCTTATACAACTTGACGCCAAGTCTGCGTAACCGCCTGAGTTTGGCTTTCACGTGGGACTGCCGTGCGCGCCGATTGCGGTTCTGCGTCTCGGTGAT
>JACRIL010000140.1 GCA_016235825.1 Planctomycetota bacterium | reverse complement strand
GATCAGGCCGACGACGAGGATCGCCTTGCGCGAGACTCCCAGGCGGTTTGGCCCGGCCGATTCATCCGCCGGTCCGTAGGGCGTGCAACTCGTTGCGCGCGGAATGGAAGAGCCGCGATCTGATTTGCCAGGCTCCTCCGCCGACAGCAGCAGCCCCACGCCGTAATTGAAGATCAGCGAGAACAGCAGCAGGCCCATGACGGGCATGTTGTCCCAGCCGTAGAACAGCAGCGACGCGCCGATCAGCCATGCGATGGCGACGTCGCGCCGGCCGATCCGGCCAAGCAGAAAAAATCCCGCCGCCGCCGCCGGCAGAAAAACAAACACGAACAGGTATGAGTTAAAAAGAATCTGCGTTCTCCTGTCTATTAACCGCGGCCCGGACATCCGGCCCGGACCGGAAGCAGATAATAATCTACGATCTGCGATTTGTCAAAAAGAGCAAACCTGTTACAATTGCCGCCTGTGAAGATTTTGCGGACAAAAGCTGCGTTCAGGACGTTCCTGATCTGGTTCTGCTCGGCGTCAGCGGCGTCGGCGGCGATGGTCGCCGGCGGGCTGGCCGCCGCGCGCGGGTTTGATGTTGCCCCGCCGCCGGCAGTATCGGCGAACATCTGCTTCAATGAGAAGGCGCTGTTCATCCACGATCGCGGCGGCCCGGCCTGCGATGTCCTGGCTGTCGGCTCTTCCACGACGCTGGGGGACCTGGATTCGCGGATGCTGGCCGATGCACTCGGGCGGGGCAGGCGATATCTCAACGCAGGTGCGTGGGGCATGACCGTCTGCGAGACGAGGAAATTTCTCGAACTGCTGTTGGAATGCGGGGCCAGGCCTCGATACGTTCTGATGGTCTGCGCGATCACGGATTTTCATCCGCCTGTCGGCGCGGCCTTCTGGGACGCCGCCGACACGCCCAAGCTGCTCCGGGGCGAGGGCTACTGGCCGGCGATGGCGGGGCACTTTGAACTCGGCCGGATTGTTTCCGAAGGCCGGCAGGCCGCCCGCGATCGCCGCAAGTCCGACGAATACACCACGCTCATGTTTGATGCCTGGGGCGGGTCGATGCTGGACAAGACCTTTCCGGATGTCAGCCGGGGCAGGTGGGAAATGAAGCCGCTGCCGGAGAAGATCGACCCGACGCAGTACGAGCAGTTGGCGGGCCTGGCCGACATGCTCGCCGGCCGGGGCATCGGCCTGGTCTGCGTGCAGGGGCCGATCCGCCCGGCCGTGATGGACGACGCCACTGCCACGCTGTGCCGCCGGCATTGGCAGAGGGTTGAAAGGATACTGGCAGACAGGGCCTTTACGTTCGTCAATCTCCAGAGTCGCCTGACGCTGGACGATTCCATGTTCGCCGACAGCGTCCATCTCAATCGCGCCGGAGTCGCAAAGTTCACCGCGGCCCTGCTGGAACTGCCGGAATTCCGCGAGGCGATAGGACTGGCCGCCGTTTCTTCAATTCGCGAGTCTGCCGGCAATTAGAGGAATTGTGCATCGGGATGTTCAGCTTCTGGGCGAATCCATTCTCAGCGTCAGTTTGTAGGCCTCGATGACCTTCCGCGTGACGCCCAGCAGCGCCCCGAAAGACGCGTCCGACTCGGCGAGTTTCCGGATGCTCTGCGGCAGCAGGGCGGCCCCGGCGACGGTCGGATTGTATGTTTCCATATCCCCGCTCCTCTGTTCGCCAGCCAGGCCGGCCTGCCGAACTCCATGAAAATTCCGGCAATAGCCGCCAAAAACTTTTTTGCCAACGGCAACAAACAGTTCGCCCGGATTTATGATGATTCTTGTCGTCAGGATACAAAAGTGCATATATAATGGCCGGCAAGCACTGAGGAGAAAACAATGAGAAATACGGCTATTGTCGCTGTTCTGCTGCTGTCGGCTATCCCTGCCTGTCAGGATGCCGGCGCCGGTTTCAACGAGCAGTTGCAAAAGGCGCAGCAGGGAGACGCAAACGCGCAGTTCACCATCGGCTGGTGCTACGCGAACGGCGAGGAGGTGGCGGAAGATTCCGCCGAGGCCGTCAGGTGGTGGCGCAAGGCGGCGGAGCAGGATCATGCCTTTGCGCAGTACAACCTCGGCGTGTGCTATTACAACGGCCAGGGCGTAACAAAGGACCTTGCCGAGGCCGTAAAGTGGTACCGCAGGGCCGCAGATCAGGGATTTGCCGATGCGCAGTACAATCTCGGCTGCTGCCTCGAAAAAGGCGAGGGCGTTGCCAATGATCTTGCCGAGGCTGTCAGATGGTACCGCAAGGCCGCCGAACAGGGATATCCCGAGGCGCAGAACAACCTGGGATCGTGTTATTACAAGGGACGAGGCACATCGAAAGACCCGGCCGAAGCCGTCAAGTGGTACCGCAAGGCCGCAGAACAGGGATATGCCCTGGCGCAGGTCAATATCGGGGCGTGCTATCAGAGCGGCGAAGGCGCAACGAAAGATGAAACGGAGGCCTTTGCCTGGTATTATCTGGCTGCCGCATCAGGCGACAATACGGCAAAAGCCGCTATTGAATCGCTTGAAAAAAGCCTCGATAAAGATCGGATACAGGCCGCAAAAAGACGTGCCGCGGAACTCGAGAAGATCATCGAGGCCAATCAAAGGCAGGAATAGGTATAGATGAAAAAGTGGGCATTGGTCGTGATTCTGCTTTATGCCTTGGCGATCGCCGGCATCTTAATGACACTGTCCATTTTGACAATAAATCGGCTGCCATTTGATGAACCGGATGTGGAGATTGTCGGGATTTGGGTGACGATTATGGTCCTTTGCCAGATCGGCCTGCTCGTCGTCCCCGTCAGATTGCAGGGACATCGGCCCGTAACCAGGCGCCATCTTATCTGGCCGGCCCTGATAGCCATATTCTCATTAATAGCGATGGGAATCGGCGCGGGCATGGCCGTCTGGGAAACTGCCACAAAATTGGAAAAGGGAAATATTTGGCTCTTCAGCTGCTCTGCCGGAGTGGGGGGACTATGGATTATCTGGGCATTTCTTTTCGGATTTTACACGGGCGGGCGCGACCCGCAGACGTTCATGAGGCGGCTCGTCCGCTTTCTCGTCGCAGGAAGCATACTCGAACTGCTGGTGGCCGTGCCGACACACGTGATCGCCAGGATGCGGGATTATTGCTGTGCTGGTTTTCTTACAGTTTGGGGGCTGGGGCTGGGCGCGTCGGTCATGTTGCTGGCCTTCGGGCCGGGCGTGTTCATGCTTTTCGTGCGGAGATGGCAGGCGATAAAACGCCCTCCGGCAGACCGCGATGTTCTGAAGGCAGACGAACACGATAAATGATGGCGAGAGTCTGGCGCCTTCCGAAGTGGCGGCACTGTCCTGCAAGGCTTGTCCGGCGAAGCCCGTCTGCGAAGCCGGATGCCCGTGCTACTTTTCAGCGGGTTGCGTTGCCGCTGACGCCATCTTGTGCTGAACCTTGATGATGTTGTAGTGTATTTTTTCGATATTCTTCAAAATTTCATCAGCTTCATAAGAGTGACTGCCAGTCTTGTAATAAGGCTCTATGATCCAAATATCTTCAATCTCATCTTCCCACTGTTTCATCAGCTTCCTGAAAGCCTCTAAAACTTCAGAACTGCCTATCTCGACAAGCGTATCGATCACAGGCAAATTAACGACATCATCATAATAATATGATGCATATTCGCTTTTAGGATTATTCAGCAGTTCATCAATCAGATATTTCGCCAGTTGTCTGTCTTTCAGGATGCAGAGGATGTCAACTGCGATGGAACGCCTTTTGGGATCGTTAGTTTTCAGTAGGGCAATGACAGATTCAATTACAGCCTTGTCGCCGAACTTGTACAGGCCGGCGTTCGCGTAAGCCCGCACCTGCCAGTGAATATCGCCTGCCGCCTTTTCGAGCGCCGACCTGGTCGACGAATCGTTCATTGCGAACAACGCCCTGGCCGACTCCGTCCGCACGTCGATATACCCATGATCGAGGAATTTAGTCAGAGCATCAATCGCTTTCGGCCCGCCGATGCCGCCGATGGCTTCGATCGCCGCCTTGCGGATATCAAAACCTCCTCGGGGATATTTCGTGCCGTATGGATAGGTATTAACGACAGCCACAAACGAATCAATTGAGACAGGATTTGCGAATTTGCCCAATGCCACGATGGCTTGATAGTAAGCCTCGTCGTCCAGCACGGATTTAAACCGTTGAAGGTCGGAAAGATAATCAAATGCTCGTTTGCCCCCAACATTTCCCAAGTCGGCAATTGCAACGTACTGATATTTGTCATACTCACCCTTGTCGGGTGATTCTATAACTTTGATCAGGGCGTCAGTCGCCGTGGGATTTTTAGACATCCCCAAGGCATGTAAGACTGGACTTTTTCGCGTGTAGAAATCCATGGTTTCTTTAATGGAAATATTTCTCATGTGATTGAGGATCGGTTGGGCGAATCTTGGATCGCCAAAATTAGCGATGCTTTCAACGCACCACCCATTCAGCACATCTTCAAACACTTCAATGATCGGCTCGACGGCGCGCGAATCGCCGATCTTGCATAAAGCGACGATGCAGGCGGTTCGGACATCCTTGTCATTATCCTTGAGTGTTTTTATAAGCGGAACGACGGCCTTCCGATCGCCAATTTTCCCCAAGGTTTCCGCCGCAATCTTGCGGACTTCGGAATCGGCATTTTCCAAAAACGGAATCACGTTTTCGGGGTTCATCCGCCACCAATAATCGCTTATAATACTCACAAGTCCCAGGTCCAAATCCCTGTCGCCGATCATGCGAAATTTACGGGATATGAATGCGACGTCCTCAGATTCTCCAGTTTGAATTATTGCTTTTGCTGCATAATAGATATCCCATTTGTTTTCAAGGTCGTTGGGGTCCACTTTCCTGTCGCATATCGGCATCAAATATTCGAGGGATTGTCGCCCGTCGATCATATAAAGGGCCGTAATTGCGGCCAATCGTTTATCCGAATGTTTATCGCCAATGGCCTTGCGCATGGGCTCTATCGCTCGCCTGTCTCCGAGTTTGCCAATGCATCTGCCTAAAAAGTGCAAATCTTCATTCCAGAAGATGCCGCTGTCAAACATCTTTAACAGTATTTCCAAAAGGTTTGGATTTTTAAGCTTTACAAGAGCAAGGGCGATATCCCGGTATATGTAGTTGTCGTCATTTTTCATAAAAGCCAGGAGTTCGTCATATGCATTGAGCTTGATAAGGGCATTGATGGCGGCAGGTACTGTTTCATTTTTGCTGTTCCATATACGCATGGCAATCGGTTTTTTCGCACGAGCATCGCCGATATCCGCCAATGCATTCAGGATGTTGTCGGGAGGGAAGTCCGATTTCATGCACTCATAGCGAAGGGTTTGAAGCAACAGATATACCTCATCCAGCCCGCCGAGTTTTCCTATTGCCATGATTACAACAGGATCGCATAAAAACTTTGGCAGAGGCGGGCTAAACAGACTTGAAAGGGGTATGCTCGGATTTAATCCCCCAAAACCTTCGGCGGCAGTCGGTGTCCATCTAAAATAATTTCTACTATTGGCGTCTATGAATCTGAGGACAATGTCGGCAGACGCCTTTGGGTCGCCCAGAAAATAAAAACCGGCGATGGTTTCGAGGTTTATCAAATGAACAATTTTAGCCCGTAACTCGGCCGTGATAGGCCCGATAGCCCGCTTGTCGCCGATCTTGACCAGCGACTTTATTGCCGTTGCCTTCAGTTCATCTTCCAGGTCCTGATACTTCTGATATTCCTGATAGGCCTGAAAGCCCTGATCTATGATGTCTTGAGGTATGTAATTACGTGTTAGCACGCCGATCAGCAGGTCGGTCGCCTGTTTTCCGCCGATATTTCCGAGTGCGTCGGCGATGACTGCGGCGGCGTCAAGATTATTGGAGTCCGTAAGCAGATCGGCGAATTCCAGGAGCGATTGGCTTCCGCAGTTGTCCTTGAGAAATGCGGCGGCGGTTCCGGTCATGAACGGGTCTTTTGTTTTCAGGCATTGTCTGAAAAAATCTATGACAGCCGGGTCGTTGACTTGGATCAGCAATTGTGCGGCCGGCCATTTGATCTGGTCGTTTTTCTCACTCTTGACCAACTCGATCAGATAAGGCGTGGCGAGTTTGCTGTAGGCGGCCAGGTCGGTCATGACCATTTCGGGGTCTCTGGACTGGGGCTTATCGGTCTTAATGCCGACTTTGGCAAGCCAATCGTCCAGCCGGCCGGCCGGGCTGCCGCGGAGTTCCCAGACGAGCCTTTCGATCTTCCTCTGCGGGGCGGTGTAATAGTTATAGACCCACGCGCCCGTTCCGATAATCACGGCCGCCAGCAGGATGAAAACCGCCCATAGCTTCTTTCTGCCCGTCATCGCGCCCTCAATTCGGACTGTATTTTAACCTGCACGCCCGCAAAAAGGAATAAAACTCCATCATCCTGTGTAATGGATCAGTTACAGGGGGATTGTGGTGCGGGCATCTGGCTTCGCTGAAGCTTCGCCGGACAAGTCCTGCCTGCAACGTTAAAGAAAAAAATCGCAGGCGAGACGCCCGCACCACAAGATGGCGAAACATTGTTTGGTTTCCCCCTCATAACTGACCCAATACGTGTCCTGTCGGCGCGACAGGCGATAAGTTGTTTTTCTGTCAAGTCTTGAATCGATAATTGCGGCCGAATGTCCCATGAATGCGGCCTTGGCCAGCCAGATTTGCAAATTTAATATTTAAAAGAATGTGGAATATTACAGGTATAACTGTCTGCTATATAAAGAGATGCTTCAAAATCGGGTTCGGGATATCTAATCGCCGTTTTGAAATCTTAAAAACCCTGTTAATTGGAAATATCCGGGCGTAAAATAGGGAAGAAGGGCATGGCATCATAGGCGACATACATCATCCAGCCCGTTAGTGCGTGGTGAAAAAGCAAAGGTCTGGCTGGAACATGGAAAGGAGCATTCCATGGGACCGTTCGCCTATTTCGATGCCCGACGGCATCTCCGCGAACTGAACCACGAAGTGGCCAAAGGCGTATTTTTGGCCGATTCAGGCCGGTTGTTTGACGCCGCCAATTGCTATCGCAAGGCCAAGGCCGAGCGAAATCGCACATTTCAGTATTTCACATGCAGGTATGGCCAGGCCGTGGCGGAAGGGTGGCAGAAGATGTCCGCCCATCTGCTGGTGTCGCTTGGCCACAAGGTCGAAGCATAGCTTGTCGAAGCATAACTTTGCGGTACCAGGTCGGGGCGAGGACCTGTGACAACTTAGAGTCCCTAACAGGATGCCCCGTGGCCGCGACGGGCTGAATTTTGTCGCAGGCCAAGGAGCGAGGGCGACGCCGACCCATAAAACGAGTCGTCGAGCCCGAGCGACGAAGGCATGCGGCAAAAGGCGGCCCGTCCCGAAGGGTTTCGACGAAAACCGGCCCTCCGCGGCGTCTGGCCTCCTCGACGACCTTAAACAGGTCGCCTCCGTCGGCCTTCCTTGCGGCCGACCGGTTTTGGTCGAAACGCGGCTCACGCGGTATCCTGTTAGGGACTCTTGGCTCCGCCGCTGCCAGGGCGACCCCCCAACAGCTATCGTTCATATATATGAACTAGCTGCCCTGGAAGCGGCGGAGTGTTTTTTTTGGACTTTGTCTATGCGGGTTCAAGGACGACCGCGGCATATGATTGGACGCAATCGAGCGCGAGGCGGAGCCGGTTGTCCTTGAGGCGCTGGCAGGCTACGTTTGTCTGGCGGGCAGAGACGCGAGTATCGGCGTAGGGGGCGGGCAATTCCAGGGAGATATCGTGGACCGGCACGATTTCGGTGATCTGCCTGCTGCGGGTGGGCAGGGTGTGCGGAACGGTCCGGTTGGCCAGATGAATGATGGTCCGCTCGGGGCGTGGCTGTTTCCATAAAGTAACTTCTACGGTCTGCGGCGCGGCGACGGTCAGTTGCCGAGAGGGCAGAATCAGGTCTATCATCCGCGTCATAAACCGTCCTATATGCCATTCGCCCCGCAGGGTGAATCGCTGTCCGGCCGGGAAGGCGACATATAAAGTTTCTCCATCGCCGAAGCGATGTCGAACCGCCGCCGGCCAGTCCGTGGGTTCAAGCGGCAACGGGTCATGTCCGCCGGCAACGCCGCCGGCCGGATCGGTTGCCACAAAACGCGATAACACCTCCGAAGCCGTCTTGACCCGCTGCACGCGGCCGAAGCCTGGCTCGGGTTCGCTCTGCCCCTCGTACGCGAATGGGCCTTCGGCGGCCCCCTCGCGACGGACGCCGAAAACATCCCCAAGCGCAAAATCCGCCCGCCGACCGCCGCGGGCCTGGCCCAGGGACGTCTCAGCGGTGGCGATCAGCCTCAATCCGCCGCGGACGCACGTGCGAAGCGCCTGGCAGAAATCGTCGGCCAGGTGGCAGGCGTTAGGCAGGATCAGCAGTTTGTACCGGGAGAGCTGCTCGTCGCGTTTGACATCCTCGGCGATGACGATGTCGAACGGGATATGCTCCTCAATAAGGAGCCTGGCCCATCCCAGGAATTCCTCGGCCCACTGCGTGGCCTTTATGCCGGGTTCATAATATTTTCTCGTTGCCCAGGAAAAAAGCAGGGCTACGCTGGCATTCGAGGATGCTCCGTCGTGCAGATCGGCGTCGGCCATAAAGTGCGAGCCGGCCTCCGTGATCGCTTCAAGCAGCGTCGGGGATGTCGTGGTGTCCGGCCGTGCGCCAACGCCGCAGGGGCCGAACACGTCCACGCCATTGGCCTTGCATGCGGCGGCCACAAGCCTCCAATGCGCCGGCGGAATGGGCCAATGATTGTAAGAAGGCGCCGAACTGGTGCGGAGCATCCATGCCGGTTTGCCTGTCGCATGCTGCCACCGCGCGTTGATGCTGGGGGAATTCAAATCCGTGCAGTCGGCGCAGAAGGCGTCGAAACATTCCGAGATGTATCCGTCCAGGTGGGGCAGCCATTCCTCGCCCAACCTGCGGCCGGCCCACATCGAGAGGGGCGAAAAACCATTGTGAAACGCCAGGACGCCGTGCTCCTTCAGCACTACGCCGACATCGCCGAAAATCGAACCGACCTGCTGGCACCGCCAGTCCACGTAATCGGGCCAGTGGGCCAGAACCGCCTCGCGAGTCGGCGGAGAGACGCCGCACATTTTTTCCAGGGTCGCCCGGCAGTATTTGCAAAAGCACATATCCATGTCGAAGAGCATGTCGATGTGGTAGCCGTCGGGATGGTATCGCCGGCAGATTTCCCGGGCGATTTCAACCATCTGCCTCCGGCGGGGGGAACCCGGACATGTGTACTCCACCTCGACCCCGGAAGGCAGGGCCTGGACTCGCCATTCCGGGTCGTCGGGCCTGGCCCAGGAGGCCAGCGGATACGTCTTCGGCGGTGCATTCTCCTGCCCCGGGCGGACGGCGGCCCACTCGGGATGGCGCGAATCAGTCCAGTTGACGTACAGGACGATCTTCTTGCCCCTGTCGCGAAAACGCCTCATCAGATCGGCGACGTAATCCCGGCCTTTCAGATTCGGATGTTGGGGCACTATCGAACTGGGGTAGTACGCGATGCCGTTCTGATTCATCGCGTAGATCACGACGATCTCCGCGCCGGTGGCGCATATCTCGGCGGCGATCCGGTCCGGATCGTACCGGGAGAAGGCGGTCGCCTGCTCGTTAAGGGCGTATTGATCGTACCAGTAGAGGAAGCTGCGTTTTTTCAGCCAGTCCTGGTTCACTTGTAATTTCCTTATTGAAGTTATCCCCTTTCGACGGCAGGGGGCGAATTAAAGGCGCCGGTCGAGGCGGCGGTACTGGACGGCCTCGGCGACATGCTGCGACTGGATGTTTTCCTGCCCTTCGAGATCGGCGATGGTGCGGGCGATCCGCAGAATCTTGTCGTGCGCCCGGGCGGACAGGCCCATCTCGGTCAGGGCCTGTTTGAGCAGCGACTCGCCGGCCTGGTCGAGCTTGCAGAATTTCCTTATCTGCCGCGGCGCCATTGTGGCGTTGGTTGTAATGCCCCCGTCGCCGTCGAATCGCCGGTGCTGGACCTGCCTTGCCGCGACGACCATGTCGCGCATCTGCGTCGAGTTGAGTCCCTCGCCGGCCGGGCCTTCGGCGCGAAGGTGTTTCCACGGCACGGGCGGAACCTCGATGTGAATGTCGATCCGGTCGATCAGCGGGCCGGAGATGCGGGCAAGGTATCGCTCGATGGTTATCGACGAGCATTTGCACGGCCGCTTGGGGTCGGTGTAGTAGCCGCAGGGGCAGGGGTTCATCGCCGCAACCAGCATTATCGAGGCCGGGAACTTCAGCGTGCTGTGCACGCGCGGGATAGTTACGCAGCGGTCCTCCAGCGGTTGGCGGATCATCTCGAGCGTCGTCCGGGCGAATTCGGGGAACTCGTCCAGGAACAGCACGCCGTGATGGGCCAGCGAGACCTCGCCCGGCTGTGGTATAACCCCGCCGCCGACCAGCGCGGCCGAACTGGTCGAATGATGCGGCGAGCGGACGGGCCGCACAGCCATCAGCGAATGGCCCGGCGTCAGCAGGCCGCGGGCTGAATAGATGCGCGTGGTCTCCAGCGACTCGGCCAGGCTCAGCGGCGGAAGGATGCTGGGAATCCGTTTGGCAAGCATGGTCTTGCCGCTGCCGGGCGGGCCGATCATCAGGATGTTGTGATGGCCGGCGGCGGCGATTATCAGCGCCCGCTTGGCCGATTCCTGCCCGCGGACGTCGGCGAAGTCCACGTCGTATTTGCCGGCCACCGCGAAGACCTCCTGCAAGTCCACGCTGGCAGGCTCGATGGGCAGCTGGCCGGTCAGAAAGGCCACCGCGTCGGACAGGAAATTGACCGGGATGACCTCGATGTTGTCGACGACGGCAGCCTCGGGGGCGTTGTCGGCCGGGACGATCAGACCTTTAAGACCTTTCTGGGCCGCCAGCATCGCGCTTGCCAGCGCGCCCTTGACCGGCCTGACCCGCCCGTCCAGGGCCAGTTCGCCAAGAATCAGATAGTCGTCGAGTTTTTCCGACTGGAAAAGACCGCCGGCAAGACAGGCCGCTATCGCGATGGGCAGATCGAATCCGGACGACTCCTTTTTTATGTCGGCGGGCGCCAGGTTGATGGTTACCTTCGGGCCTGGCCAGCGGTAGCCGCTGTTGCGAAGGGCAGACTGTATCCGCGAAATGCTCTCCTTGACCGCCGCATCGGCCAAGCCGACCAGCTTTATGTCGCCGACGCGGCCGGCGCTGACGTCGGCCTCGACCTCGCTGCCGATGGCGTCTATACCCATCAATATCGCGCTGTGTACCCGTGAAATCATCGTCGCGGCATTAAACCATAAAATCCATCGTCGAGCCAGAGATAGTTGCCGGTCCGCCGAAGGAGAATTTACCGTCGAGCCGCAGCGGCTGGGGCAGTTGCGAAGGCGGGACGCCGCCGACCTGCCTCATGCCCGACTGCTCCGCCGGCCTGACCGCAGTTACCGGCGGGGCGAAGCCGGACAGGGTCTGCGTGAAGTAGGCGAACCTGGCCGGCTGCCACCAAGTCTGGTTGAAATTGACATCGGAAATCGCCATAACCCGCTCATCTCTATTATACCATCGGCAAGGTTTCCCGGCCGACATTTGCCGGCAGATCGTCACAGGCAGTCTGCCGAACAAGGGCGTCCGGTCTTTTGGAAACCGGATAAAATAACGAAAACCACGATCTGGACGGCCGTGGAACGCACGGTCAGGATGCCCGTGCCACAACAGACTGCCGTCTTCGGACAGGCCGCAGAAATCGGGGCTGCCGGCCCGGAACCCGGAATAAGTCTTTTTCCAGCAAAAGGGATTAAATGTTCGCCAAGCGGGGATATGATAAGGTAGAATGAACCGTTTCGGTTTGCGAGAGAAGCGGTGCTGGTCCCGCCGCCGCAAAGTTTCGGACTTGCAAGGAATAGTTGAACAATGGAATTGGCGCGTCGCCCTAACGGCGATGAACTGTTAAAATCCGGCGAGATGACGGCTCTGCTGGGTCGGCTGAAGGCCATATCGCACAGGCACGACCTGGCGACTGTGATCGCCTGCGCGTTCGACCACCGCACGCGGATGCTGCCATTCATCTTCGCGGACATGAAGCTGCTCCCTGCCGGCGTGCGGTCGATCGGCGCGGCGATGCTGGCGGCCGGGTTCGACAAGACCCGGATCGTCCTTCAGCAGTGGAATAAAAACTTTCGTCCGTCGCAGGCGCGGCTGGACGGCCGGCTGCCGGACATCTTTATGCTCTCCAGCATGGCGCTGCATATCGACCCGGCCCGGCAGATGGTCCGCGACCTTTTCAAAATCGAGCCGGAGAAGCGGCCTCTGATAATCGCCGGCGGCTCGTCCTGCATCTACATGCCGTGGGAGCTTTTCAGCGACGACCCGTCCGACCGCTGGGCGGTGGATGTTGCCGTTACCGGCGAAGAATTTGTTCTGCTGAGCCTTCTTGAGGTTCTTCTGGCCGAGCGCCGCGGCGGCGAACCGATCAGGCAGACATTCCTTCGTGCCCGCGACGCCGGGCTGCTCGATGGCATCCCCGGCCTGGTTTACGCCCGCGGCCCGGCCGACGGGATCAGCGAGGTCCTGGTCGATACCGGCATCCAGCGGCTGCTCGGCGACATGGACGAATTGCCTCACCCGTCGCCGGCCCTGTCGATTTTCGAGAGGCCGAGCCGTCTGGCGACAATCACATCGCGGCCCATGACGTCGTCGCAACTGAGGCAGCACGCCCTGGGCGTTACGCTGGTGATGACCTGGGGATGCAAATTCAGTTGCCATTACTGCCCGATCCCCGCGTACAACCAGCGGCAACTCCGCTACAAGAGCGGCCGGCGGATCGTGGACGAAATGACCCGCATTCGCAGGGAACACGGCATAAGCTTCTTTTTCGGCTCGGACGACAACTTTTTCAACAATCACCAGAACACGCTGCACATAATCGAGACGATGGCCCAGGCCCAGATCGACGGCCAGGCGTTCAGGCACAAGGTCCGCTGGGGCTCCGAGACTACGGTCCACGACCTGCTGGCGATGCAAGATCATCTGCGGCTTGCCCGCCGGGCCGGCCTGAGGGCTATCTGGCTGGGCGTGGAGGACATGACGGCCACGCTCGTCAAAAAAGGCCAAAGCCCCGAAAAGACCGTCGAGGCGTTCAACATCCTGCTGCAGCGCGGCATAATCGCCAATCCGATGATGATGCATTTCGACGAACAGCCGCTCTGGACGCCCGGCAAGCCGCTGGGTTTGCTCAACCAGGTCGGCATCCTGAAAAAGGCCCGCGCCGTCAGCCTTCAGGTGCTGATGATAACGCCCTCGGCCGGGTCGAGGGTTTACGAGGAGACATTCCGCTCCGGCATGGTGATCGATTCTGCGGCCGGGCAAAAGGTCGAGTCGCGGATGTACGACGGCAATTACGTCATAACCACGCTTGACCCCCGCCCATGGCGCAAGCAGCTCAACATCATGCTGGCGTACCTGAGCTTTTACAATCCACTGCGGTTCTTCTGGATATTAATCACCGGTTTCCGCCGCCGCCTTTACCTGGCCGAATTGGCGTTGCAGATTGTCGGGATATGGGGGCTTTACAGCACGATAGGCCGGACGTTCGGCTGGTTTTTGAGGCTGATAAAAGGTCCGGTCCGCAAGCTCACGCAGCCGCTCCGCAGCCACATACCGATGCGAAGCCCAGACGGAACGCCTGCCGCACACGACCTGCCGCCCGAACCTGCTCCGAAGGAACAGCCCGTATAATCATTCCCAGTAATAGTGCCAGGTGTATTTCAACTCCGCGGATTTGTCGGCATCGAGCTTGACCTTCCACGATATCCTGCCGACCCCGTTGAAGTGATACCACCACCAAGGCCAACCGTATCCACGCCACCAGTACCAGAAAGGCTCTGTGCCTGTGCTGTCGGGCAGGTAATCAGTGTCCTCAGCCACGTTGACCATCTCGACCTTGCCGTCCTGATCAGCCTCGCCGACGTTGCCCAGCACATGGCGTACGACCTCGATCTCGACCGGATTTCCGCGGCGGTTCGTGAGTTTCAGCACCCCCTCGAGGTTCACCCGGCCATATTGATGATCTTTCCATATGGCGGCATTGGGTGTTCGGGCGGTTTCCTTGTCCTTTTTCTCAACCTTGATATCGACGGCGGTTGTGATCGGCAGATTCACGTCGCCGCCGACAGAGGTGTATTGCATGAGATTCTGCGCCAGGACGCGATCGTCCTGGACGATCAGGGCCGGGGCGGTCGTCAGCGGGAACTTGCTGTTGTTGGTCAGGCGTATCTTGTGCATCGCCTTGGGCGAGTGCAGCATTTTGGCGACCTGGATGTCATCCGACCCATAGCCGCGGGAGTAGTTCAGGAAATGGGCCAACGTCTCTGACGGCGGGGCGAATGGAACATCCAACGTGTAGACGTCCTTGTAGGGCAGGGTGAATTCGGCAATCGGCAGGACCATCCTCTGGCCCTTCTTGAGCGTAACGTTCTTGACCTCATAGACGAAAAGGTCCTCGCGTTTTGAGCTGCCGGCGATTTCCGGCCCCAGGTCTCTGGGCTGCCCGCCGCCCTCAGCGGCCGGCTCCGGCGCCTGTACGCGCACCTGTTGCGACATGATGGCGTTGGACAAGGCACTGGTGGTTCGCGCATCTCTCTGGAAATACTGCGACAATTGAGCCATCCGTCCCTGGAACGCCATCGGGTCGGCGGCGTCATGGAATTTGAAGGTCGGCACGCCGACGACAAGGTGCATCGTAACGTCGTCCAGATCGGCCAGTTCGTTGATGAGCGTGGCCTGCAACTTGACCGCCGCACTGCCCTTGCCGTCGATAGAAACCTTGTACGACGGTATCCACCTCACGCCTCGCTGCACGTACATCATGCCGACATCGGCAGCCTGGGCGGGCTTGTCCTTCCATTGGAGCTTGAGCGTCAGCAGATTGCGAAATTCCTCATGGACCGATTTGGCCTTGGGCTGGCCTTTTATCGTGATGTCGCGTATCTGGCCGATGTTGACGGCCTTGACGCCCGCATCGGTCTTCAGTAGCACCAGTTCGCCCTTCTGCGGGAGCATCTGCCCGGAATTGGGCGGACTGGTCTCCTCCAGTTCTTTGGAACTTCTGGCCGGCACGCCGACCAGCGTGGCGGAGTAGCTTTTGTCCGGCTGGGTTTTATCGGTAACTTCGGTAACCGCCACTTCCGCGCCGATGTTGGCCTGGATGAACTCCGGGATGTTAAGGGCAGTCCGCTCGATGGAAACCTTCTGCGTCGAGGCCGTAACGGATATGAGTTTGGCGTCGCCGTCGGAACTGAACGGCCAGAAAGTTCCCAGAATTGGCGCAGGCAGATAATCCATTATGACGTTGCCGGCTTGGTCGGTCGGCATTTTGCCGGCGTGCAGGACGAAGGCCGTGCCGTCCTTGAAAACCGTAACCTCCTTTACCGGCATCTTCGCCAGTGCCGACACCGGCGCTGCCGGCTGGTCCGCCGGCGACTGGATCGAAAAAGCCAGCACGAATATCGACGCGGCGAAACTCATTTTGACTGTCATGTCAGTCTCCTTTTTTTATATGCCATAGATTGAGCAGTTTCCCTTTGCCGTGTTGTATTCTACATTTTTAGACGCCCGACGTGATGAAAAAGTTCCATTTTTTTCGGCAACTGTCGGCGGAAATTCCGGACTGGTCCGCGTCGTGCATCTCGATGGAATCAAAATATTTATCAATCGCCCCTTGTCTGTTACGGTTTTCGCCCTACAATTAAACGAGGAGAGGGGAGTGTGTTGTCGTATTCGGGAAATGTGGACAAAGAAGGACTGTTTGCGTTTTGGAAGTTGCAACTTGCTGCTGCTTAGGCAGTTAGACGCACGGCATATCGAACAGCATATCGTTGCAAGATGGCAAGGACGTCGTGATGGCTAATGAACTAAAGTCCGAATCGGACCTTGAGGCCGAATTACTGCGATGGCAGGCAAGGGCCGAGGCGCTCGAGCGCGAGAATCTCCAGCTCCGCCAGGCGCAGGGCATGCTGAAGCAGCGTATGGATATGGAGATGATTCTGAGCACCATCTCCAAGACGTTCGCCAATCTGGCCGACAGCGAGGTCGATTCCGCCATCGAGGAAAGCCTCAAGCGGATAGCGAATTACGCCGGGTCCGACCGGGCCGCGGTGTTCTGGTTTTCGCCCGACGGTGCGGCCATCAATCTCACCCACGAGTGGGCGTCGCGGAAGGAATGGCGAGTCAAGGGCCGGCAGGAGCCTATCGCCTCGCGGGACGTGCCGTGGTTCATGGAAACCATCAACAAGCTCCGGAACGTTGCGATAAACAGGCTTTCCGACCTGCCTGCCGAGGCCCAGAAGGTCCGCGAGCTTCTCCGTTCAAAGGGCGTGAAGTCATGGCTGGCCTCCCCGATGATCCACGGCGGCTGGCCCATCGGGTTTGTAACGCTCAGCGCGATGGGCGATGAAGTGGCCTGGCAGGAGCCGGCGATCACCATTCTGGAGATCGCCAGCGACATGTTCGCCAAGGAACTGACCGAAAGGCAGTCGCGTCAGGCTCTGCTGAAGGCCGGGTCCTACAGCCGCAGGCTGATCGAGGCCAGCACCGATCCCCTGATAACGGTGGACCAATCCGGGCGGATCGTCGATGTGAACGCCGCCGCCGAGACGATCACCGAACTGCCGAGGCAGAAGCTTATCGGCACCGAACTGGCTGAATATTTCACGGATCCGCAGAAGGTGCGGGAAGTTCACCGGCTGGCCTTCGAGGCCGGCCGGTCAGCGCCGTGCGAACTGGAAATCCGCGGGCAAAAAGGCCGCAGCACCCCGATCCTCTACAGCGTTTCGGCATACAAGGACGAGGCCGGAAATACATCCGGCCTGTTCGCCTGCGCGCATGACATGTCCTACAACAAGCAGACCGAAAAGGAAATCCAGCACCTGGCGTCGTTCCCGCAGCTCACGCCCAATCCCATACTCGAAGTCAACGCCCGCGGCGAGGTGATATTTTCCAATAACGCCACCAGGCATGTGCTGCGGAGCATGGATGTTTCGCAGGACTCATCCCTGTTCTTGCCGAAAAACATGCCGGGCATTCTGCAAAATCTTCCGACCGCCAGGCCCAGGCATTTCAGGGCCGAGGCGGAGATCGAGGGGAGGGTTTTCGGCGAGGACATTTACCTTATTCCGCACCTGAACGTCGCCAGAATTTACGCCACCGACATAACCGATCAGAAGAACAGCGACGAGGAGCTTAAAGCCAGCCTGCAAATGGTCCGGACGGTGATGGACGGGGTGGTTCACGCGCTGTCGGCGGCGGCGGAACTTCGCGATCCGTACACGGCCGGGCATCAGAAACGGGTCAGCGAACTGGCCTGCGCTATCGCCCGGAAGATGGATCTGGACGACGAGGACTACGAGGCTGTTCGGGTGGCCGGGCTGCTGCACGACATAGGCAAGATTTACGTTCCGGCCGAACTGCTGGTCAAACCGGGCAAGCTTACGCCGGTAGAATTCGGCATTATCAAGGTGCATCCCGAGGCCGGACACGGCATTCTCAAGACGATCGACTTCCCATGGCCTGTGGCCCAGATCGTCCAACAGCACCACGAGAGAATCGACGGCACGGGCTATCCGGGCGGGCTGATGGGTTCAGATATCATACTGGGGGCCAGGATAATCGCGGTGGCCGACGTCGTGGAGGCGATGGCTTCGCACAGGCCGTACAGGCCGGCTCTCGGGATCAAGGTGGCGCTGAAAGAAATAGCCGAAGGCCATCCGGCAGCATACGATTCGTTGGCGGTGCGGGCGTGCACGGAGATGTTCAACACCAACTCATTCGAGTTCCACTGACGCGGCGGACTTTTTGTGCCTCCGCCGGCCTTGGAATTTCCGTCTCCAGGGCGGCAACACGGAAAGGATGAGGTTTGACGATGAGTGAACATAATATCGACGATCTGCTTGCCCGCATCGATGAATTGGAGATTGCCATTCACCACCTTGAGGCTGAGAATGCCCGGCTGAGAGCCATTGTAAATCGGTTGCCCAAGACGGCGGATGGAGTGCCGGTCATACCATTTGTAGATCAGGTTTACTCCGTTCAGAAATCGGACATCTCCGATGAACCGGCTTTGGTGGATTGGCATAGCAGAGATTGGGGTTGGTGCATACACGAGGCTGAACCAGTCTCTCAATGCTTTTCTACTCTGGAACGAGCCAAGGAACAGGCTCAAGCCCGGTCGAAGAAGGGCAAGAGATGAATCTGGGCTGAAATTCCTGAAAATCCGGGCAGGCCGGTTTTCTGTCAGGGGAATGGCGTGTCCGATTTTTGCGCCAAGAGGCAAAAACGGATTTTCAGCGCGTTGCTACGCCTCGTAATCCACAGAACTTGATTGGCGGTCCCGCGAGCTGCCGTCTTTCGGCGGCGGTTCCGGCTCCGGCGGCGGCTCGGGCGGCGGTTCGCTCGATGAGGACCTCCTGACCTTGACCTGTTCGTCCCGCGGCGGATCAGGCCTGGATGGCGGAGGGATGCTCCTGTTCCCTGAAACACCGTTTATCTGGCTCATGGTCAACCTCTTATCTGTTAAAACCTGCTACTTTGCATTATACGTGGTTTACCCGACAAAACCAACGGGTAATCAAATAAACTCCCGAATCTTTTATATATATCGGCCTTGCCGAGCCGGCGGCTGCGGCAATATCTTGCAGAAAGCTCCGCCAGCGGCGACAATCGGGCCAGGCCGGCGGTCAGGATTCCGGCCGGACAGAACGAAATGACAAAACAGCCTTTTACGGTTCGGGCCAGGATTCGCAGCCTTATCTACGCCTTGCGGGGCATATGGACGATGCTCAGGTCGCAGCATAACGCATGGCTGCACGGCCTTGCCACAGGCGGAGTCGTGGCATTCGGGATTTATGCCGGGCTTGGCAGGCAGGAATGGTGCTGGATAGTGTTGGCCATCGTAACGGTCTGGATAGCCGAGGCGCTGAACACGGCCTTCGAGTTCCTGGCCGACGTGGCCTCGCCCGACTACCATCCGTTGGTCCGCCGGGCCAAGGATGTCTCGGCCGGGGCGGTGCTGATCTCGGTGATAGGGGCGATAGTGATCGGCGTGCTGATCCTCGGGCCGCACCTGATGAGGCGGCTGGAACCGTTTTTTTAATGCAACTTTTAAGCCTTGAACCTTGCTTTACGGCGTTCATGCTGCGACAATAATGGTGCAAGGAAGCGGTGCAGGAAGCCGGCCGGAAGGCGGCTTTTATGGAGACGGACATGAAAAAAATCCTTATTGCATACCATTCGCAGGAGAAGGGCAACACCCGGAAACTGGCGGAACTCGTCGCCCGCGGGTGCAAGGAGTTCGAGGACGTCGCCATCGACATGGTGAACGTCTATACCATCCGCGTGGAGCCGGAAATGATGGAGCGGGCCGACGGATATGCCTTGGGCAGCCCCGACTACTTCAGCTACATGGCCGGCGGGCTCAAGCAATTCTTCGACGACATGTGCCTGGCCGACTGGGCCGGCAAGAAGGTCAAGAGCAAACCATATGTGGCCTTCATGACCCACGGCGGAGGCGGCAGCGGAATAAAGAGCATCGAAGAACTCGCCAAGGCCATGAAACTCACGCAGGCCGCCCCCCCGGTTACGTGCAAAGGCGCCCCGGACGAGGCGGCCGCAAAACTCGCCGTCGAACTGGGCAAAAAACTCGCCCAAGCTGTTCTGGCGACCTGAACGGCATTCGCCATGATTGAACCAGTAATAAAGAAACTCATCCTTAAGCGGTTCCGCAGCTTTCCGCAGGCACAGGCGGATTTTGACAATCCCACTTTTTTTGTGGGCCATAATGGTTCGGGCAAGAGCAATCTATCCGATGCGTTCTCATTTTTAGCCGAATCAATGTCCTCTCCATTGCAGGCGGTATTTGATCGTCGCGGCGGCATCACGTCCGTACGCAATCGCACAGCGGCTCGCGGCGCCCCGACGAATTTGGGCTTGGGCGTTGAATTCGGTCCATTAAACGGCCTGATCGATGGAGGCAGATTTGCATTTGAGGTTAAGGCGATTCCGACCTATGGTTTTGAGGTTGTACGCGAGCAATGTCTTGTTCGTTTTAAAAAAGGACGATTTTGGTTTGATCGGACTAAAAAGTTTCGCACGAATGTCGAAGGCCTGAAACCCTCACTCGATGCTGCCTCTCTGTGTTTGCCCGTAGTGGGCGGCGACGACCGTTTTGCGCCGGTTCTGCGTATGCTGGCAGCAATGCGGGTATATTCAATTCAACCTCAACGCCTTCGCGAGATGCAGGATCCTGATTCCGGTACGGCGCTGCGGCCCGACGGCAGCAACGCGGCAAGTGTTCTCCAGGAATTGTCGCGTCTGGATTCCAAAGCAGTTGAGGACGCCAGCGAACTTTTGAAGAACATAGTGCCGGGGACAGAAAAATTTCGGCCAAAGAAGCACGGCAATAAGCTTTCAATCGAGTTTGAGCAGAAATGGTCGGACAAGAACAAACTCAATTTTGAAGCCTTTAGCATGTCCGACGGAACATTGCGAGCCTTGGGTTTGCTTATGGCGGTTTTTCAGCGGCCTACGCCGACTCTTATCGCGGTGGAGGAGCCTGAAGCCACGATCCATCCTGGCGCCCTTGGCGCCATACTGGACATGCTGCTCCAGGCGGCTAAGTCCATGCAGGTTGTTGTTACGACGCACAGTCCGGAACTTTTGGACGCAGAGTGGATCAAAGATAGCAATCTTAGGGTTGTCAGTTGGGCTGCTGGTGCATCGCATATCATGCTTCCTCCAGAATCTGCCAAGACAGCCATGAAAGATCACTTGATGGGGGCAGGCGAATTGATGCGGGCAAACGCACTCGAACCGGCAGAGGAGTTATTCAAGGCACAGGAAACTCTTGGCATGGGCGCATTGTTCGAGGAATTGGAATGAATATCCAGCCCATCGTCGAGGGGTACGGAGATGTGAAGGCTGTGCCTACTCTGTTGAGACGTCTTTTGGATCAAGCAAAGATTTATGATGTTAAAATTGCACGTCCGATCCGTTGGAAGCAGTCGCAACTTTTGAATGAGGATGGTTTGCGCAAAGCAGTACGTCTGGCTGGCAAACAAACCGATTGTGCCGCCATCGTTATCCTTTTCGAGCATGAAGACGGATGTCCTAAAAAAGTTGGCCCGCTGCTTCTGCGATGGGCGCAATCGGAGACGAGTCTTCCTTGCGGAGTTGTTTTGGCTCATCGTGAATTTGAAGCGTGGTTTCTGGCGGCTGTTGAATCTCTCCGTGGAAAGTGCGATATCAGGGAAAATGCGCAACCTCCGGACGATCCGGAATCCGTGCGCGGTGCAAAGGAAGCCATCGCGCAGTTTATGCCGAAACATCGCATCTACCGTGAAACTACAGACCAGGACAATCTCGCGGCAGTCTTTGACATGAGGATTGCATTTCAGAAATGCCGTTCATTCAAACACATGGTAAAGACATTCGGCGCAATTGTGGCTGGACTTGGCAAATCGGTTGCAAACTGGCCTCCCTCGGATTGGCTGCAATCGAGATCATGAAAATTCGTCTTCAGAACGTCGGTTTTACGCCTTACTCAGGCGGATAGGTTTCTTGCTGTTTGCCGTCAGGATATCTGCGTCAGCCTGTATTTCCTGTCGCCCAGGCCGAGCCTGACGCACTCTTCCACCTGGATGTACGGGTCCTTTCCGTGTATCTGCTGGAACAGGTGGCCTGAGCCCGTGCGGCGGAGCGGCGAGGGGAGCGAACCTTCAATGAAATTCTCGGCCTTTATCATATCTATCGCGGCGGTCTCGGCGGCGACAATGTCTTCGCCGGCGACGATGCCGACGTCCGGCACGATGTTGGGCGTCGTGAAGCCCCAGCAGTCGCAGAACGGCGTTATGTTCAGCAGCAGCGTGATGTGCAGGACGCGCCCCGGCTCGAACGTCTTGAGGGCCTCGCGGACAGTCAGGGCCATGCCTCGCTGGAAATGCCTGTAGCCGGACTGGTCGATGGTGATGGCCTTTTGGGGGCAGGCAAGCTGGCAGTGCATGCAGTATTTGCAGGCGTGGTCGAAGATGTCTATTTTGCCCTTTTTAAAGGTGATGGCCTTGTTGGGGCAGTTGTCGCGGCAGAGCAGGCAGCCGGTGCATTTCGACGAGTCCCACTCGAACGCGGCGCTCATGAGGCGGTGTATTTTGCTCCGGGTGCCGCCGTCGACGCACCCCATGGCGATGTTTTTGATCGCCCCGCCGAATCCGCTGTGGCCGTGCCCCTTGCCGTGCGACAGGACGATCATCGCGTCGGCATCGACGATGTTTCCGGCCAGTTCCACGGTCTTGAGCGTCCGGAAGTTGACCTTGCGGGAATAGACGTATTTGTCGGCCGCGCCAGCCACGGGCAGGAGTTGGCAGCCCAGCGTCTGCGGCGTATATCCCCGCCGCCAGGCCGACTCGACCGCGCTTGGACCGTCGGTTACGAACGGATTGCCGCCGGCATTTTTGACGGCCTCGACGGTCCTGGCCACGAAGACCGGATGGATCGTCGAAAAACCGACATTGCCGCCAAGATGCATTTTTATGGCCACGCGTTTTTTGGCGAACCGCTTTTTGAAATTCCAGGTCCCGAGCATGCGATCCAGCAGCGACGGCAATGTCGCCTCCGCGCGAAGTTCTTTTGGTCTGGCTGACGCGAACGTTACTTTTGCCGGCATTGACGACTCCTGTCGGATTGTATGGTTTTCATAAAAGTGGTTTTTATCCTAAAAACGTTGTTGGGCATTGTTCAGATGCTGTTTGGGACAAGTCCATCCTGTCAGCCCGGGGCAGGGTGTTTGAAAGTAGCTCCGTCCCGGAGCAACTTGTCCGGCGTAGAGATTGGCGAAGCCGCAAGCGGAGGGTGGGGCGAATGGAGAATCCCAATTCCTCGCACCTGGCAGATTCCGTGTCGCGGCGGTTAAGGCCCGAAGGGCCGGCAGATAGTAGCCCCAGGTGAAGCGGAGGACGGCAAAAGCCGTCCGAAGCGGAACCTGGGGACAAATCGTCATTGAATAAGTTTCCAAATCTCCGTTTGCGCCACGGCAGAATCGGCAGAATTCTCGAATACCACGTCCAATGAGAATAGCCAATTCATTGTTCTGTTGCTGGAAAGGACAAATGTGGGCAGGACTTGTTCGGGAAGGCCATGCGAGGGCATTGCTTTTTCCACTACGGATGAATGTTCCATCGAAAATCTTCGGCCGGGAGGTTATTGAATTTTGGCGCGCCTGCCGGCGGCAGGATCGGAAATTTGGAACTTCATTGAATGGACGGATTTTCCCCGGGTTTTGCTTCGTCCGCCTGGCGGCGAACTTCGCTTCACCCGGGGCTACTTTCTGCCGGCTCTTCGAGCCTGCCAATCGGCCGCACTGAACTTGCAAGGTATTATTGTCCTTCTGGAAATTCATGCAATGAAACAAAACCGGGATCGGACTTGTCCGGCGTAATTCATCCGTAACCGAGCCATTGTCAGTTCCTACAGGTGGCACTGCCCTCCGCTCCGCGAACTCGCTTTGCGTAGGACAGTGGCACCAGGCCGGCGCCCATAAAGCGTTAAACGCAATGTCGCTATTCAATAGGGACGACATCTCATTCACCATGTTTTTTTCGGAGAAGAACTTCAAGAGTATAAAATGCCGGGGCTGATAAGTCTATGATGCTTCCCGCTATCAGGTTAGAATTCCCATATGGCCTCGGACGCGAAAGACAATCCGATTCACCTTCACCGCAGACAGTGGCGCAACTGCCGGTGCGTGTATCCGGTGATATCGCGCCGCGCCGGCGGGCTTTCGATCGGAGTCAATCTCAACCTCGACAAGCGGTGCAATTTCTCGTGCGTTTACTGCCAGGTGGACCGCCGCAAGGGCCGCAAGGCGGGAAATCCTGATCTGGAATTGCTCGGACGCGAGTTGCACCTGGCGATGGAAGAGGCGATAAGCGGGCGGCTTTGGGATGAACCGGGATTCCGCGAAACGCCCGTCGCGCTGCGTCGGATCAACGATATTGCCTTCAGCGGCGACGGTGAGCCAACGTGCCTTGCCGATTTCGACAAGGCGGTCAAGACGGCTGCCCGGGTCAAAGCGGTCTTTTCGCGGCCGGACGTGAAATTGGTGGTCATTACCAATTCCACGCTGCTGGAAAGCCCGCAGGTGCGGCGTGCGCTGCCGATCATGGATGAATCCAACGGCGAGATATGGGCCAAGCTGGACGCCGGCACGCAGGAATATTTCGAGATAATCGACCGGCCGGCAGGGCGTATGAAATTGGACAAAATAATTGCCGGCATCAAATCGCTGGCCCGTCGGGCCGGCGAGGGTTCCGGCAAGCCCGGATGTGCTTTGGTAATTCAGACGCTGTTCATGAAACTGGACGGCCAAGGGCCGGATGAAGCGCAGATCGGGGCATATTGCGGCAGGCTCAACGGGATCATCTCGTCGGGCGGCAGGATCGAACTGGTCCAGTTGCACACGATCGCCCGTCCGCCGGCAACTGAATCGGCGTCGGCGATGGCGGATTCCGAATTGGACCGGATAGCGGCGAAGGTGCGGGCGGCTGTTCCGGGCGTGCCTGTCGGCGTATATTACGGCAGGGCGGCCGGAGCGGACAAAGCCGGAACTCCAGGCCGGCGGGGGCAAAAGTGATCGGCGGCGATGAAATTCTGGACCATCTTCTGGCCATGGCGATCATCTGGGGCGCGGCGATTGCGGCAGGGCTGCTGCCGGCCCTGATGCTGCCGACGCCGTTCGACCGCCGCGACTGCCTGATTGCAAGCCCGATCCTGGGCTGCGCGTGGTGGACCGCGGCGTTTTATCTGTTTGCCTTTCCCGGCGGGCTCATGATCGCCGCGGCGGTTACGGGTCTTCTGGCCATAGCGGCGGCGGCGATAATGTTAATCAGAAAGCGGCGACGGACCGCAAAATCGCGGGTTTCGCCGCTGGCATGCCTGGTTCTGCTGGCGGGCTGCTGCGCGTATATTACGCCGCTTTTTGTCCAGCACGCCCCGCTGGGCCGCGAGTCGTGGAAGGCCGCCCTCAGCGCCCGCCAGATCGGCCCGGCGGCAGGGATGCAGACGGGTCCGGCGGAAAAGCCCGGCATATCCGGCCAGTTCCTGCAGGGCGCGCCCGTGATGGCTGGCCTTGCCGTCTGGGCCGGCTGCTCGCCTCTGGGCGCGATGTTGGCGGAGGGGCAGTTTGTCATGTCGCTGCTGATCCTGGCGATATATCTGATGGTTCGTCTGTCGGCAAAACGGCTGGCCTCGGCCGTTATCGCGGTGGCCGTCTGCTGGATATTGGGCGGGACGCAGTCGATGGCCGTTACCGGCGAATTGCCGATGCTCACGACGATCTCTCTGGGCCTGCTGGGGTGCCGCATGATATTGGACTACGGGCGGCACAGCAGGCTGATCTCGATAATTCCCGTCGGAATCGCGATAGGCGCAATGCCGATGATCAACGTGTTCGGGGCGGGCAGTTGGGCCCTGTTCGCGGCCGGCCCCGCGGCGCTGTTTGCCATACTTTTTTCAAGGAGCAGGCTTCAAACTCTCTCTGCCGGGCTTCTGGCCTGGGTCGCCGCGGCGTTGGTGGCGGGAGCGGCGTTCCTGGCGGCAAAATCAGAACTGGAATCGGGCAATTATCAGTGGCTGCGGCCCGGCGACGTTGAATTCGCGTCGGTTCAGGGCGGGCTTTTTTCGAGGCTGGGGCCGGGCCTGTACGTCATGGAATATCTCGATTTCTGTCTGGTTCTGCCGGCCATGGCGTGCCTGATTATGCTCTTTGCCGCCAGACGCTGGGCGGCTTTGACGATTATTCTTTTGCCCGCGTCGATGGTAGCCGCCGCGGTGATCGCCTCGATCTGGCTGCTGTCGCCGGCGGCGCAACTGCTGGGGCCGCGGCACGACTTGTACTGGCTGGGGCCGGCGGCGGGGCTGTTATTCGGCATCACATGGCGGTGGGGCTGGCCGAGACTCAAAGGACGGCGGATTTCATGGATTCTGGCCGGCGTTTTCCTGGTTGCCGGCATGGCAAGGCACGTCGAACATTTTCAGGACCGGGCCGTGACGGCGATGGTCGATGAGAACGTCTGGCAGGGGCTTAAATGGGCCGCCGGACGCCTTGATCCGGAAAAAGACATGGTCCTGTACATGTTTGACACGCCCGGTTCGCTTCTGCCGGCGATGTGCGGCGCGAAAGCCGCCGATCACTCGGAAAAGTCCGGGCCATATGCGGAAGAATTATTTACATATGTTTTTATGGTCAATTCCCCCGATATCGACCATGACAATATACGATACCAGGTCAGCGAAATCTCGGCTGACAAGCTATTGAAACCAAATCTGTCCCGAATCGTATTCGGGAATGACCGCGTTACGATCTACCAGGTCGAGCCTGGACGGCGATGATGTCCTGCCATGCCGCTGCCACCGGCCGCGGCACGACATGCTTACTTTACCTGAATGACCGAGTGGACTTCGATGCCCGGCGGGAGTTTTTGCCGGCCTTTGAGGGCCTCAAGTTCGATCAGGAACGCGATTCCGACAATCTCACCGCCAAGTTGCCTGACGAGGCTGCACGCGGCGTCCATAGTCCCGCCCGTGGCCAGCAGGTCATCGACCATGAGGACCTTTTGGCCTTTCGCAACGGCGTCGGCGTGCATTTCGACGGCGTCTTTGCCGTATTCGAGCGAGTATTCCTGCCTGATGGTCTTGTGAGGCAGCTTGCCCGGTTTGCGGACGGGCACAAAGCCGGCGCCCAGTTTCTGGGCCGCCAGCGAACCGAAGATGAATCCGCGGCTCTCGATGCCGACGACAAGCTGCACGGCCTTATTCTTGAACGGGGCGGTCATCTGCGCGACGGCCTGCGTCGTCGAACCGAAGTGCCCCAGCAGCGGCGTGATGTCCTTGAATACGATACCTTTCTTCGGAAAGTCCGGGATGTCCCTTATGTACCTGTGCAGGTCCTGCATTTTCGTCCTCTCTGAAAGTTTATCCGTAACCCTATCGTTCCGAAAACGTTAAAAGTTTACATTCGATCAATCCGGCAGTCCAGAACGTATTATAAAATAAGATTCCAGCGCGGTATTTGCCGGATTTTCCGGCCCGGCCGGAGCAGACAGGCGATCTATATTTATGGAAGACGGCGGAAAAAAACTCAAGGCGGTCATACTCGACATGGACGGCGTGCTGTGCGACAGCGAGCCGTTCATCTGTCAGGCTGCGCGCATGATGCTCGCCGAGCGGTACGGCGTTGCGGCTGCGCCGGACGATTTTATCCCGTTCGTGGGCGCCGGGGAGAACCGATATATAGGCGGGGTCGGCGAAAAGTTCGGCCTGAAAATGGATATCGAGTCGGATAAAAAGAGGACATATGAGATATATCTTGATATAATCAAAGGCCGGCTGCGGCCTGTTGCAGGAGCGGTGCAGTTTGTCGGCTCATGCCGGCGGAGAGGTTTAAGGACGGCCCTTGCGACCAGCGCGGACAGCCTGAAGATGGAAGGCAACCTTCTGGAAATAGGTCTGCCGCCAGAGTCGTTCGATGCAGTCGTAACCGGCAGCCAGGTCAGCCGCAAAAAGCCGGACCCGGAGATATTCCTGGCGGCGTGCGGGCTGTTGGGTCTGCCGGCGGAAAATTGCCTGGTAGTGGAAGACGCCCCCAACGGCGTGCAGGCGGCCAGGGCGGCAGGGGCGAGATGCCTGGGCCTGACGACCGGCTTTGCGCGGGAGCGTCTTGTCGAGGCCGGCGCAAACTGGATCGCCGCCGATCTGGCCGGAGCGCCGGCGGAGGCGACCGGATGGTAGTTGCGGCGGTCGCGGAGCCGGCCGCGGAGACAAAAAAGAGATTTGCCGGCGAAGAGGTTTAAGGACTGATGCCAACTGATAATGTGAAAACAAGCGACACGCTCGACGCGAACAAGCCCAAAACGGCCGACACGCTCGACGCGAACAAGCCCAAAACGGCCGACACGCTCGACGCGAACAAGACCAAACCCGACGACGGCAAGACGTTGCCGGTGGCCGGAAAGTCCGTGCCGCCGTCTTCCGCCGCCAAGCCGTCGGAAGAGGTCAAGACCGTCTGGGCGGAGGCTCTGACATATCATACGGACCCCCACAAGACCATAAAGCACAGGCGGGAACAGCCGGGCAAGTGGGCTAATCTTCCGGTTGCGCTCCATCTGGTGGCCTGGGATGACAAAGACGCCGACGCCAAAGACGATTTTCAGCTCTGCCAGGTGCTTGGCGAAGGCGGGATGGGGATTGTTTACGAGGCCAGGCAGACGGCAATGGACCGCATCATCGCCGTCAAGATGCTGAAGGTCGATCACGCGAAAAAGAACCAGCAGCGGTCCAAGTTCCTTTCCGAGGCGGTCGTAACGAGCAACCTGGAGCATCCCAATATCGTCCCTGTGTACGACATAGGCGTCAACGAACAGGGGCAGCTTTTTTACGCGATGAAAAAGGCCCGCGGCACGCCATGGAACAAAGCGTTGAAGGACATGACGCAGGGGGAGAACATAGACGTGCTTATGCACGTGGCCGACGCGGCGGCCTTCGCGCACAGCAGGGGAGTGATCCACCGGGACCTCAAGCCCGACAACGTCATGCTCGGCGAATTCGGCGAGGTGTTGGTCATGGATTGGGGCATGGCACTTTCGGTCGCAAAGGGCGGCAAGGCCGACGAACTGACGAGGGAATCCGCCTTTGGCGGGACCCCGGCGTATATGGCGCCCGAGATGGCCTCGGGCGACCCGGACAGAATCGGCTATCACAGCGACGTATATCTGCTGGGCGGAATCCTTTACGAGATACTCACCGCCCAGAAGCCTCACGGCGGGGCCAACATAAACCAGACGCTCGAACATGCCTTGGGCAACGTCATCCAGCCGACAAAAGAGGCCGGCGAACTGCTGGACATCGCCATGAAGGCCATGGCCACGAATACCGACGACCGATATCAGACGGTCAAGGATTTTCAGACGGCCATCAGGGACTGCCAAAGCCATTCCGAGAGCATATCGCTGGTAAGCCACGCCAGGCGCGATCTGGATCGCGCCAGGATAACCGGCAGCTACGAGGATTTTTCCAGCGCAGTCTTCGGGTTCCGCGAGGCCCTCGAGCAGTGGCCTTTTAACGAGCGGGCCAGGCAGTGGCTGACCCAGGCGAGCCTGGAATACGCCGGCTGCGCTTTTGACAAGGGCGACCTGGACCTGGCCATTTCGCTGCTGAAAGACGACGAGCCTTCGCATGCCGGACTGCGGGAGAGGGTGGCCCTGGCAAAGGCGGATAAGGAAAAGAAACAGGCACGTTTGAAGTTTCTCGGCGCGGCAATTTACGGCCTGGGTTTGATAATCATAATTCTGCTGGTGGGGTCTTTTTTGTACATCAGGTCTGAAAAGGATCAGAAATATAAGGCGGAGGAGGCTTCAAGGCAGGCTCTTCAAAGGGAATTGGGCGCCAGGGAAAAACAACTCCAGGCCGAACAGAATCAGTGGAAGTCCGAGGATGAGAAGCGCAGATTGACCGAGAAAATGGCGTCTGAAAACAGGAGGATATGGCGGCCGGTATTCGAGGACGATTTCTCCGACGCCCGGCTTGATGCCCGATGGCAGCGGTTCGGGGGCAACTGGCAGGTCAGCGCCGGACAGCTCAAGACGGCAGGCGGAAAGCCCGCCCCTATCTTCCTGAAAAAACAGTATCCCGGCGATATAAAAATCGAGTTGGATTACAGGATGGATGGCGACAACCAGAAGCATGGGTTCAGCGTTTCCATGTCAGCCATGCCAAAGCCCGCGTTCGAGGATGATTTTTCGGATATCTGGCTCGATAGCAGATGGCAGCGGTTCGGAAGCAACTGGCAGATCAAGGATGGACAACTCAGAACGGCCGGGGACAGAACCAGCGTGATCTTCCTCAAGAAACCATATCCGGGCGATGTAAAAATAGAGTTTGGATGCAGGATGGAAGGCGGCGGCAGAAAATCGGGATTCAGCGTTTTTCTGACGACTTTGCCAAAGCTGGTCGACGTGAATTCCAACAAACCGTTGTCAGGATACGAATTCGCCCTTGCCGGTTCGCAATTGAAGATACAGAAAAACGGCAAGGAGTGCGCCGCGATATTTCTGCCGCCGACGGAAATTGACAAAGAGTATAAAGTCCTTGTGGAGCGCAGAGGCAACAGGCTGTCGGTAAGCGTTGACGACAAGTCCGCCAGTTGGGAAGATGCCGAGCCGCTGACCGCGTCTGAAATCGGCGTTATAGGCCTGGCTGGCCATGCGCCTCAAACGTGCTGGAAGAATTTCAGGATTTATCAATGGAATCCCGACAAGCTGATCTCCGGGTACGAGTTCATCCTGGCTGATTCGCAGTTGAAGATACAGAAATACGGCAAGGAATATGCCGGCATAGTGCTGCCGCCGTCGGAAAGCGGCATGGAG
Source organism: Planctomycetota bacterium (assembly GCA_016235825.1). GTDB lineage: Bacteria > Planctomycetota > Phycisphaerae > SM23-33 > SM23-33 > JACRIL01. The sequence continues at coordinate 6,934 of JACRIL010000140.1, read as the reverse complement.
CATAAGGTCGTCGTGGAACGCAGGGGAGGCAGGCTGTCTGTAAGCGTGGACGACAAGTCCGTCAGTTGGGAAGATCCCAATCCGCTGACCGGCCCCGACAGCGCAGCGATCGGGCTGGCAGGCTACGCAGATGCAACGCGCTGGGACAATCTGAAGATATTCGAGCTGGGCCCGCCCATAAAGGCCGACCTTCTGGAAACGGCGCAGAGGCACCTTCAGATGGGCCATTACATCACGGCCCGCGACCTTTTTGAGGAGGTCGTCAATTCATCGGATGTTCCCGACCGGCTTGAGCAGGCGAAACTCGGCCTGCGGGACGTGAACCTGAATCTTGAAGTGAAGAAAAAGAACGTGGAGAAGGGCCCGCTTCTTGCCGGCATATATCCGGGCAGCAAGCCCGTCTTCACCATTCGCGACGGAATGATCGTGCTCGACATGTCCAACTCGGATATATGGAACCTCAACACTCTGGTCAACGCCAGAATACAGGTGGACGGGCTGATCCTGGATAACAACAATATCGCCGACCTGACGCCTCTTGCGGGCATGAGGCTCAAGATGCTGTCGTTCAACAAATGCAAGGTCCGCGATCTGTCGCCGCTGAAAGGCATGCCGCTGGAATCGCTTTCGTTTTCGGACAACGTGGTGTCCTTGCTGGAGCCGCTTTCGGGCATGAAACTCACAAGGCTCGATTGCAGCAATAACAAGATCAAAAGCCTTCAACCTCTGGCGCCGCGCGATGCCCCGCCGGATGATCCGCGGCAGGCCGAAATGGACAGGCTCCTGGGAGTGCCCCGGACGCAGCCCGCTTATCCGCCCGAAATGGCAAAATATCTCGAAAGGCTTAATCAAGCATCCGGCGTTTCCAATCCCGTCAGGGCTGAAGGCGGATGGGGAAAACCGGACGCGGCCCCGCAGAATCCGCCCGAAGGGATGAAACTTGTGAGCCTCAAGTGCGACGGCAACGATATCACGACGCTGGCGCCGCTTCAGGAAATGCCTCTCAAAAAACTATCCTTCGCCCGCAATCAGATCAGGAGCATGGAGCCGATCAAGGGGATGAAACTGGGCATGATTCACTGCTGGGGCAATCCGATTGTCGATTATTCGCCGCTGGATGCCCTGCCCGAGGAAACCGAGAAGGACTGCCCGTGGGTTTCCTACCTGCTGCACAGGATGACGGCGGAGGAATTGCTCGCCGTCAAACTGAAGGATTCAAACGGAGAGCTGTATTACCAGGTGTACATAGCGGCCCGGTGCGAGTTCGAGGGCGACACGGCTGGGGCGATAAAGGCATATGAGTCGGCGGCGTCTAGCGTCGATCCTTACATCAGCGCATATGCAGCATGGAAACTCGAAGAGCTGAAAAGCAAAACCGGAAAGTAAAACTCCGGCAGGATGCTTTTGCCCGCGGCACTTTTTCAACGGACTGTCAGGGAACTCTTGTATCTGCCGGGACAGGCTCTAAACTGTAGGCCATGGACAAATCTGACGGCCGACAGCCTGCCGGTGCGGATGGGGCAGCCCCTCGCGAACCCGACCAGCCGGGTTCTGCCGGCGGCGGGCGCGGCATGCCCGGCAAAATCCCCGCCGAACAGGTTCCTACCGTTGAAATGAAGCCGCAAGGCGGCGTCCAAGCTGATAATTTGCGGCAAAATACGGTTTCGGCCGGGTCGGGGCAGGCCGGCGTTCCGGCCGATAATAAAACGCCGCAGAAGATCACGGTCGATGACGTCATCCGCCTGTGGGGTCCGACGGCCGTGGCCGAGGCGACGCCCGGCATGACCGTCAAGTCGCCGGACCGCCGGGCGACCGACAGCATAGGCGGGACATGGGATCACCTGCACGTCAGGGAGCACCATGTTGCGCAGGCCGACGCTGACCATCCGCAGCCGCCGGCCTATAAACTGGCGCAATTCCTCGGCGAGGGCGGCATGGGCGTGGTCTATCAGGCCAGGCAGACCTCGGTGGACCGGATTATCGCCCTGAAATTCCTCAAAAGCGAATCGACGGGCGACGAGGTCCAGAAATCGAAATTCCTGTCCGAGGCCGTCGTCATGGCCGATCTGGACCACCCGAACGTCGCACCCATTCACGAACTCGGCAGGGACGCCGAGGGCAGGCTGTTCTACGCCATGAAGATGGTCCGCGGCGAAAGCTGGGAAAAGGTGCTGCCCCGGAAAGGGCTGGCCGAGAACATCGAAATTCTGATGGCGGCCTGCAACGCGGTGGCCTTCGCGCATTCCAGGGGCGTCATACACCGCGACCTGAAACCCGAGAACATCATGCTGGGCGAATTCGGCGAAGTGCTGGTCATGGACTGGGGTATGACCGTTACGATCGGGCCGGGCGGCAAGGCCCAGCCGCTGAACAGGACGGTCGCCTTCGGCGGAACGCCGGTTTACATGGCGCCCGAGATGGCCGTCGGCGACCCGGATCGTCTGGGGCCGGCCAGCGACGTGTATCTGCTGGGCGGCATCCTTTACCAGATTGTAACAGGCCTGCCCCCGCACATAGGCGATAGCGCCGCCGAATGCATCGCCAACGCGGCCAACAACGTGATACGGCCGACAGATCGGAAAGGCGAACTGGTCGAAATCGCGCTGCGGGCAATGGCGAGCCGCCCGCAGGACCGCTACCAGAGCGCCAAGGAATTCCAGTCGGCGATCAGGCTGTATCAGGACCATTCGCAGAGCATCGAACTGACCCGTACGGCCCTGTCGGACCTCGAACAGGCCAAACGCAGCGGGCACTACGAGGATTTCGCCCAGTCCATCTTCGCGTTCCGGCATGCGATCACCCTCTGGAACGGCAATGTTCAGGCCCTCCGGTGCATGACGATGGCCAGGCTGGCCTTTGCCCGGTGCGCATATGACAAGGGCGACTACGACCTGGCTGGCTCGCTGGTTGATCCGGCCGAGCCGCTTCACGAAGGCATTGCGCGGCAGATCCGCGCGGCGCTCGAGAGCAGGCGGACGCGGCAGAGGCAGGTGAGGGTCCTGCGATATACCGCCGCCGGACTGGCCTGCCTGATATTCGCTGTAATCGCCGTCGGATTTTTCTGGATTCGCGCGGAAAGAAACATGGCGGTGGAGTCGTATAATCGGGCCGAGGAGGCCAGGCTCAAGCTGGAATACGCCAGCTATCTTTCCGGCGTCCGGCTTGTTCAGGGGTTCCTGAAGGAAGGGCGGATGGACGCGGCCCGGCAACTGCTGGACCGCTGCCCGCGCCATCTTCGGGCGTGGGAATGGGGATATCTCAGCCGGCAGTGCCGCATCGCCAGGGCCGACCTGACCGTCGGCGGGGACATAAAGTCGGCGTGCTATTCGCCTGACGGGCGGCTGGTCCTGGTCGCCGGCGACGGCGGGGCCGAGGTGTTCCTGCGGGCCGGCTGGAAGAAAGTCGCCGAATTCTGCCGCGACAATCCGGTCCAGGCGGCCGGGTTCATCGGGGGATCCGAAAGGATTTTCACGGCCCAGGAAAACGGGCGGCTGACGGTCTGGAATGTCGCGGATGGAAAAAAGATTTTTGAGCGGACCAATTCCGAAAAGCTCGGCTCGGCGGCCGCCACGCTGGACGGCAGGAGCATCTACGTCGTTTGCGGCACGAAGATCGTTCAGTATGACATTGAATCGGACAGGGAGGTCCGGTCTTTAGATTTCATTCCCGGCTGCATGGCGGTTTCGCCCGACGGCTCTCTGCTCGCCGCCGGCTCGCTGAGCGGCGAAGTCGGCGTCTGGCGAACGGCCGACGGAGTGAAAGTTTTCGGCGAAAAGGCTCACGAGCAGATGTCGGGCACGATCTGTTTCTCGCCGGACGGGTCGCTGATGGCCTCGGCCGGAAAGGACGGGCTGGTCAAACTGTGGGACGCACGCACGTGGAAGGCGGCCGGGACCTTTGGCGGGCAGAGACGCGAGATACTGGCAGCCGCCTTCACGCCCGACGGCAAGGCACTTTTGACAACCGGCAGGGCAAGGAGGATCGTGCTGTGGGACGTCGCCGCGGCCAGACAGATAAGCTCCACGCCCTGCGGCATCGGCGGGGCGCTGGCGTTCGCGCCGGGCGACGCCGGTCTGGACGGCGAGTTTATCGCGGCATGCAAGGACGGATCGGCAAAGGCGTGGAATCTGCTGGACATAACATCAGGCCTGTATCCGCACACAGTCCTGCGTCCGCCGGCCGGCCTGAGCATCCTGTGCGCCAGATTCAGCCCCTCAGGTTCTAACATACTGACAACCAACGGCCATCTATGCGTGTGGGACGGCGGAACGGGCGGGCTTGTCGCGCGGATGCCGGAGGAGACCTCCCCGCAGGTCGCCGGCTGGCTGGATGAAAAGATCGTTCTTGCCGGGACGTGGGGCGGCGAACTGATCAAATATGATCTTGCCGGCAAGACCGTCGCCGACAGGGCGAAGGCTCACCAGGACTGGATCGGAATGCTGGCCGTTGACTCAAAAAGCAAACGGTTTGCCACTTGCGGCGGCGATGGTTTTATAAGGCTGTTCAGCCACGGCGATATCCGAAAGTCCGACGCATTGAAGGCCGATTGGTCCGGCATGGCCTTTTCGCCGGCCGACGGCTCGTTTGCGGTTGCTGCCGACGGCTGGATATACATCTGGCCGGCCGGTGAGAAGCCGGACTACGCCCAGTGCCTCTGGCGGCTCAAGGCGCCGTGGGGCCGCGTTGTCTGCCTGGCGTTTTCGCCCGACGGACGGAGCATCTTCGCCGGTACGGCACAGGGAAAAGGCCATCTGATAGATGTCAGGACAGGCCAGCCCGCAGCGAAAATGGCCGGCCACAGCCAGCAGATCAAGGAAGCGGCCTTCAGCCCCGACGGCAGGCGGCTCGCCACCGTGGGCTTCGATCAGACGGTAAGACTCTGGGATGTCGCCACCGGCGCCGAGGTCCTCACCATGGACGAGCACAGCAGCGGAGTCTGGACCGTCGATTTCTCGCCCGACGGGCTGATGCTGGTCAGCGGCTCGGCAGACCGCTCCGCAATCATCCGCCGGGCGGATAAATGGAAATAACGCCTTTAAGGAGAACACAATGGGCAGGCACTTCGGTGAATTAGCGGCTTTAATGGTTTTTGGAAGTTGTTGCATATGGTCCTTTGCGCAGGATTCAGCGCCGACCGTTTCAAGTAGACCTTCCACAAGTCAGGCTGCAACTCAAATGGTTGATAATCCTCGGTACTTGGCATGGGCCAAATTTAAAGTCGGAACAACAGTAAAAACCTCGAATATAACCGTTGAAAACAAGACGAATACAACTGAAAATGCAAATATAACCATTAAGGAAAATAATGAAAACAAAATAATATTGGAAGAAAATACTGCAGTGTCGTCTGGCAAAACATACTTTGAAGCCCGCATGGTATTCGATATTCTGCGAAAGATCCCGAGGGAGCAATTGTCCGAGGATGGTTCAAGCGTCAAGGTCATTGCCGCTGGGAAGGAAGATATAAAAATCGGGAAAACAACTTTCAATTGCGATTGGGAGGAACGCCAAATAACAGAAAAAAAGGATAATCGTGAAGTTATTTTGACGGTCAAGACATGGACCTGCAAAGATGTTCCGGGCGGATTGGCGAAAAAGAAAGTTGTCAAAAGATCAGAAGATAACGTTATGTTGTCGGAATATTGGGTTCTTGATGAATTCAAAATGCCCGATTAACGAAACAACGAATCATTCATATTTATTGCTCTTCGCATCGTCAATGCAAAACGTACATGGGCCGAAAATGCCCATTTTGGCGGTTCGGGTGTCTTCATGTGTTACTTTGGCCACGCGAAGACCAATAATTCCATATCAGGCCGGCTTGAGCGTTACCACCACAACAAACTTGCATTTGAAGGGTTCCTCGTTCGGCTGGGCCCATATCAGCTCGCTCTCAAGTCGAAGTTTTTCGACGCTGCCGGTATTCAAGTTGACTTCGAGTTCCCCCTTGAGTTCAAGGCACTTTACCCTGGCCGACATGCTTGATTCCAGATTATACGGGACTCGTCGCCCGCCGATGGCAATGGTGGCGATGGAGTGCGGGCCGCGAGCTTTCACGAATTTCACGACGCATGTTGACTCTTCCTGCGAGTGCGAACAGCCATTGGTGAGCATGTAGAAACCATAGGCGTGGTAGGGGAAGGACGTACTTGCGCCGCACCGTCCACGATTGGCCGGCCTGGACCCCTTTCGGGGGCAAGTAGGCCATCGCGTCCTCGATCGAGGCAAAGACGCCGGGCGTCCCCTGCCTCAGGACCACATCAGCCTGGGCCTGAGATATGCCATTCTTCACGGCGTCGGCGAGTTCCTTCTTGCGCCGGGTCCAATACTGCCCCACAACGTCCGCCGAGATCAGTTGTCCGTGCGGATCGACAACCGCGACGAACTCCGCGTCGCGAAGTTGACTGTCCATGTCAGACTCAGGGTTGGGTGGGCCGCCGGCCTCGAACCCGGATGATTCCTCGTGTTCCTCCGGGGTCCCCTTCGCATAGGTGTTGCCGGCGCGATAACGCTCGAACGTCATCGCAACCCGCAGGGAATCTGAATCGGGAATTGCCGCAATACGTAAAAGCATGGCCAAGTCCGCCCACTCGAGCGATGTGTGGGTCGGTTTGTGTTGTATTGTGGGTGTGCTGCGAGACTCTTTACCATCCTTATCAATCGACATAATTACCGTTTCCACGATCCCGCCGCCGGCCGTCTGCATTTCGATGTGATAGGCAAGGCGCATCCCCTGCCCCGGTGAGAAGACGGAAATATGCCTGAGCGGCGTTGAGTCGGCGCAACCGGCAACTCCTAGTGCTCTGTCAGCCGTAAATTGATGGATATAATCTTTTCAGTTTAATCCGTGCATCTTCTGTGGTGAACTGCCAGTCGACCTTGTTCTCAGCCTTGTCGCGTGCAGCTTCCCAAGCCTTCACTTCCCGCCGCAGAT
>JACRIL010000145.1 GCA_016235825.1 Planctomycetota bacterium | reverse complement strand
CAGGCACGTGCCGTCCGTGGCACGTGCAGGCATAGCTTGGACCTCCTTTCAGTTATGCATTCACATACATAACCGTCGGAGGTCCTTGTATTTATAGATGAGGAATTATCGGACAGCCTCAACAAGTTGCACGCCCTACGGGTTACGGGCTGCCGTCATGCGTTGGCCTTCTTTATGCCATCTTCGTCGATGATGTTGCCGGTCGAACGTAGGTAATCTTGAAGTTTGGCCGTATCGAGCGTCCGCGGCGAGCAGGAGTTTTTGATGCTCAAGGCTGCCGCTGCGCCTGCGGCCTCGCCCATCGCGGCGCACTGCGGCATCACGCGGGTGCTGCCCAGCGCCCGGTGCGTAACGCTTATGCACCTGCCTGCCACCAGCAGGTTTTCAACCTGCCTGGGAACCAGGCAGCGGTAGGGAATCTGGTATCGGAAGCCCGGCTCCGGCCGGTAGGTCTCGCCGTCCATTCCTGGTCCGGTGCAGTTGTGCACGTCGATGAAGAACGAGCCGTAGCAGATGTTATCCGGCCAGTCCTTGCGGGCGAGGATGTCCTTGTCGGTCAGCACGACCTCGCCGACGATCCTGCGGCTCTCGCGGGTGCCCAGCAGCGAGGCGGTCGAGATCATGTAGCAATTTTCCATGCCGCGGACGTACTTGCGGAAGACTGGAATCATATGGAAGGCCTGCCTGCGGCCTTCGATGGTCGCCTTTGTGAGGTGGTCGGCCCGGCGGCAGTCGACGCCGAATATATGCGTGAAGTTTATGCCGACCTGGTCCGGCCGGGTCGGGGTCCACCAGAAACCCATGATGGTTCGCTGGAACGGCTCCATGTCGCCGTTTTTCTGGGCCTCCAGCCAGACGTGCTCCATCTGGTAGTCGTGTTTGCCGTCCTTGTCCACGCGCCACTTGCAGACCCTGTCCCAGTCCACGCCGCCGATGGTGAACATGAGGGTGCACGGCTGGCATGCGCCGTCCTGCGGCCTGCCGAACTCGTAAGGCGCCCCGGCCGAGGCGGCCACGTCCGCGTCGCCAGTGGCGTCGACGACCATTTTGGCCAGCACGGCCTGCCGGCCCGTCTTGTTCTGGATATACGCGCCGATGATCCTGCCATCCTTGACCATCGCGTCGGCAAAGAGGGTGTGATAGAGCATGTTCAGGCCGGCCTCCGCGGCCATCTGCTCCAGGGCCAGTTTCAGTCCTTCAAGTTCAAAGTCGAAGCTCGCGTTGTCGTAAACCCCGTAGCCCATTTTTACGGTCTTTACGCACATCTCGTGCGCGATGCCGCCGATCACGCGGACCTTGTTGGCCCACTCGCTGAACAGGCACAGGTGATTGTGGCCGCCGGCCGTCGCGATGCCGCCCATGCAGTTCATCTGCTCGATCAGCAGCGTCTTGGCCCCCGCCCTGGCCGCCGCCAGCGCGGCACAAAAGCCCGCCGGCCCGCCGCCGCAGACAAGCACGTCCACCTCATCGCAGACCGGGATTTTCCGCTTCAACTCCGCGACACTTTTCATCTTCGGCATCTCCTCAATTTCCGGCAGGCGGACGGACCGGAATGTCAGAATTCAAAAACGCTGCCGCAGAACGCCGGCCTGGCGACGCCTGGGAATTCCAGCATGAAATCCACGATCCGCGCAAAGCCGGTGCAGTGGCTAAGGGCGAGCGTCTCCAGGCCGTCGGCTATAAGTTGCCTGATAGAGTCTCGCACGAAGGCAAGGTGGTCGTCAAGGGCGTCCTGCGTGTGGATGCCGCCGATTATCGCCCGGACCTTCTCGCCCAGCTTCGACCGGACGTAGCTGACGATGTTTATGATCCCGCGATGCGCGCAGCCGGTCAGTATCACAAGTCCTCGCCCGGTCTGTATGACCAGGGCGTTGTCGTCCGGGAATTCGTCGGGGGCAAGCCCGCCTTCTCTCATGACCTGGAGCTTGGGCGGCATTTTCTCGACGGCGTTGCTTGCGGGCATCCGGCCGGTGAGAAACACGCCTGGGACAAGCTCGCTCCATCCTTCGCGCAGATCGAATTTCGCGCCGCGGAAGGTTTCCAGGTATCGCCTGTCGAAGGGGATGCCGATGAATTTCACCTGCCCTGCCGGACTGACGACCTGCTTGGCCTCGAAAATGGCCGGGTGGGCGACGACCGGCACGGGCCGGCCTATCGCCCGCAGGGCCGCGTCCAGCCCGCCGGTGTGGTCGTTGTGCCCGTGCGACAGCACGACAATGTCCGTCTTGCCCAGATCGCGCCCCAGCGCCTGGGCGTTGATCACACAGGCCCCGTTGGAACCCGTGTCGTACAGAATCTGGACGCCGCCGGCCTCCACAAGGGCCGAAAAACCGAACTCGGCGAACACCACGTCGAGGTTCGGCGCGTAATTTTCAGCAAGGATGGTTATCCTTGTCATTCCGGCACCTTAACACTACAACACCACGAAGGTCATTTTGTCTGCTTGATTAACGAATTTAACCGTCTTATTTCGCCCCTTCAGGGCTTTGCACTTAAATATCTGCCATTTTCCCAGGGCGTTGCCCTGGGCTGTCATATTTTGCTCTTTCAGAGCTTAACAACAAGCTTCCGACTCTTCATATTTATTTGCTTGCCAATTTTACAAATGTCGGCCAGGCCATACAGCCCCAAGGGGGAGCTATATGAAAGCCTGGGGCAACGCCCCAGGAATCAGTGCCACCTTTATAATCAAGCCCTGAAGGGGCGAAATAGAATTTGCAGTCCGCAAAATCATTCATACAAAAGCGAAGTAACTTAGCGGCACATAAAAACTGCCGCGAAAGCAAAAACTATGGACTTTTTCCTGAAAGAGGATAATCTCTGTCGCTCTTGAATGGCTGTAAAGGATATCAGAAACTCAGGCCGGGAGCAACTTGCCAGATGAGCATAGTGGTAATGAAATTCGGCGGCAGCAGCGTAGCCGACGCGGACAGAATCCGCAAGGCGGCCCTGCGCGCCATCAAGACCCGCAAGGCCGGCCACCAGGTTGTGATGGTCGTCTCGGCGATGGGCGATTCCACCGATGGCCTGGTCGATCTGGCCAGGCAGGTATCTTCAAGCCCGTCCAAACGCGAGATGGACCAGCTACTTGTAACCGGCGAGCAGGTTACGATCTCGCTGATGGCGATGGCGATGGAGGCCATGGGCCAGCCGGCGATCAGCTTCACCGCCGGCCAGATCGGCATGATAACCGACGACGTGCATACCAAGGCCCGGATCAAGTCGATCGACGTGCGGCGGATACACGAGCAGCTCGACGCCGGCAAGGTGGTCATAGTGGCCGGGTTCCAGGGCGTTACCAAAGAAGGGGCGTACACGACGCTGGGCCGCGGCGGAAGCAACGTTACACTCGTGGCCATCGCGGCGGCACTGAAGGCCGACGTGTGCGAAAATTACACCGACGTGGACGGCATTTTTACCGCCGACCCGAGGATTGTGCCCACAGCCCGGAAGATCGACCGCGTCAGTTACGACGAGATGCTGGAGCTTGCCAGCCTGGGCGCCAACGTCCTGCACAACAGGGCGGTGGAATTCGCGAAGAAATATAACGTGCCGATACACGTCCGCAACAGCAACAACGAAAAGAAAGGAACCATGATCGTGGCGGAATCGCATGGCATGGAACGGATAGTCGTAAGCGGGGCGGCCCTCAAGGACAAACTGGCCAGGATCACTCTTCGCAACGTGCCCGACAGGCCTGGCACGGCGGCGAAGATTTTCCACACCATCGCGACGCACAATATCGTTGTGGACGACATCATTCAGATCGTCGCCCCCAACAGGGTCGCAACCGTCGCCTTCACGGTCGACCTGGCCGACCTGGCCGACGCCCGCAAGGTTGTCGATAAACTCAGCCGGGAACTCGGCTGCACGGCCACTTACGAGGATCATATGGCCAAGGTCTCAGTGGTCGGCGTGGGCATGAGGGTCCACACCGGCGTGGCCGAACGCATGTTCGCGGCCCTGGCGAAGGCAAAAATCAATATCCAGAACATCACCACCAGCGAGATCAAAATCTCATGTCTCATCGATCGGGCCCAGGGCAAGACCGCACTGAAGGTCGTCCATGACGCATTCAAACTGGGCAAAAGAAATAAACGATAAATTTTTCTCAACAGGGTTCCACAGCGCGCAACCCACGGATTGAAAATGCGTTGAAGATTCCGGGCCGCCTGTGAAAAAACAAGCGGCATCGCTCGTCTTGGCCCGGCAAAACTCCCTTATCTTATTGTCGTTAAAACTGTTACGATCTTAAACGATATCCGCCAACAATTATTTATATCAAACGGATAAAGATTGACCGCCGGGGGGCCTATGTCTATAATCCTTTATCTGGAAGTCTGGACTGATGGCATTGGCCATCTCGACATGAGTTGTGCGGTTGTCCATGGATGGACCGACGAGAACGCTGTTCACCTGGAAGATACTAGTGCTCTGTCAGCCGTAAATTGATGATTAATAATGGGCCTCTTTGCCGATGGGATAAGTATAACCCAGGCAAGGAGACCCGCCATGAAGAAAAAGTATATCGTGACGTTGACGCAAGAGGAACGACAAATGTTAAT
>JACRIL010000144.1 GCA_016235825.1 Planctomycetota bacterium | reverse complement strand
GGCCAGGCACGTGCCGTCCGTGGCACGTGCAGGCATAGCTTGGACCTCCTTTCAGTTATGCATTCACATACATAACCGTCGGAGGTCCTTGTATTTATAGATGAGGAATTATCGGACAGCCTCAACTTGTTGCACGCGGGAAATAGTGTCTCGCAACCCTGGCACGTCAGACTTGCAGTGGCCTGACGGCAAATTGCGCGATCTGCATATTGTAAATTGGCTGAACTGTTTCGTCATCTTATTCATTGAATTTTGCGGAGCAGAACCGTTTTATTACCGTCAAATTCCGCCGCGGAACGACCCGACGGGAACTACATCCACAAGGCCCAGTTCGCCCAGCCTGGCGCCGAGCATTACCAGCACGTATTTGCGCTCGACCTTCCGCCGGCCGCCGGTGAGCAGCGCTTCTTCGATCTCCGCTGCGACGATCCTGGCGGCCTGCCGCGAGACGTTCCAGCCGCGGATGGCGTGCTCGCACAGCCAGCTTTTGTCCCACAAGGTGCACCTGCCGTCGTCGTGGACGATCCGCAGGTGCCTGCGCTGCGCGGCCCGCCAGGCGCGGTGAAGCGTCAAAATCCGCACGGCCTCGGTCAGGCCGACGTAATTGAGCGACCTGGCCGCCAGATCGAAAAGCTCGGCGCTGGGTATGCAGGGTTTGGCGGAGACCTTGAGATACATCTTCACGCCGTCGGCCACCGGCCGCAGATCGTCGATCTGGCAGCTTTTTTCCGGCAGGGCAAGGCAGGCCATCCGCATGATCTTGCGCTCGTCGAACGGCTCGATCGTGCAATCCCTTTTGATCACCCGGACCATCCATGATCCGCTCACCTGTTCGTCTCCTTAGAGTTCGTCCGGCGGTTTGCTCGCGCCGGGTTTTGCCGTCTGGGCCGCTTTTACGGGCGCCGGCGTCTGGCCCGGCTGAAACAGAGCCTGCTGGCCGGGCACGGCGGACGCCGCGTCCTTGACGCCTCTGGCCTCGTCGATCAATTCGCCCACATCGGCGAACTGGCGATACACGCTGGCGAATCGCACGTACGCGATCTTGTCCAGCAGCTTGAGCCGCATGCTCACCTCGTCGCCGATGAAATTCGTGGGCACTTCCTTGTCGAAGTTTTTGAAGATGGCCTCCTCGGTGTCCTCGACGATCCGGCTGATCTGCTCCTGGCCGACCTTGCGCTTGTAGCAGGCCCGCTGCAGGCCGACGATTATCTTGTTGCGGTCGTAAGGCTCGCGCGAGCCGTCCTTCTTGACGACCGTGAGCTTGATGGTTTCTTCGGGCCGCTCGTAGGTGGTGAACCTGCGATTGCAGGCAAGACATTCCCTCCGCCGCCTCACGGTCGCCCCGCCCTCGGCGGCCCGGGAGTCCACTACCTTGTCGTTGTCCTGTCCGCAAAATGGACACTGCATCGCCAGACCCGATCCATTCCCGCCGGCAGATGGAATCCATTCCAACAGGTTGTGCCGGCAATTGTGAATATATCTATATCTGGTACACCGGCTTATGTCAATCACAATATCCCGGAAAATACAATGCCATTTATGACAGGATAAATTGCAGGACGAACAGGGCGGCGAAGACGTAAACAATAATCGGGCACTGTTTGGGCCTGCCGGAGACCAGTTTGAGGAAGGCGTAGCTGATGAAGCCGAATGCGACGCCGTGGGCGATGTTGTATGTGAAGGGCATGGAGACCATGGCCAGGAAGCTGGGAATGGTTTCGGTGGCGTCGTCCCAGTTGACTTCCTTGAGCACCCGCATCATCAGCGCCCCGACGAAGATCAGGGCCGGCGCAATCATGGGGTATCGCAGGATCGGGTCGCCGAAGGCGGAGACGCCGATCTTCACGCCGCCGCCGACCACCTGTGCCAGCGGCTGGAAGAAAAGTGCCAGCAGCAGGCAGATTCCGGTAACAACGGTCGCCAGGCCGGTCCGCGCCCCGGAAGCGACGCCCGTGATGGACTCGATGTAGCTGGTAACCGTGCTTGTTCCCAGGCATGCGCCGATGAGCGTCCCGCCGGCGTCAGAGGCCAGGGCCTGCTCGGCCTTGGGCAGCGTGCTGCCTGTCATCAGTCCGGCCCGCTTGGCCACCCCGACCAGCGTGCCTACCGTGTCGAACATGACCATGAAAAGGACGATAAATCCCATCGTCAGCACGTGCATGCACGACTCGGGGGCGAACAATTTCTGGGCGAGTCCCTCAAAGCCTCCGACCATCGCCCCGGCCGTCTGGTCCAGCCCGTGCGGCACGCCCACCAGCCGGTTGAAGTCGCTCTGCGAGGCCAGGCTCACCAGGCGGCAGTGATCGAACACGATGGCCGCCAGCGTGGTCGCCAGAATTCCGATCAGGATCGCGCCGCGAACTCCCAGGGCCGACAGCGTCAGAATGATGGCCAGCCCGATCACCGTAAGGACGGCGACGTAATTGCCGCCCAGCGGCGCCATGGTCAGGCAGGTGTTGGGATCGCTCGTTACGATGTTCCCCCACTCAAAGCCGATCAGGGCGATGAACAGCCCGATGCCCGCCGCGATGCCGCTCTTGAGCGAATCGGGAATCGCGTTGAGCATGTACGACCGCACGCCGACCTTGGACAGGAGCAGAAAGATCAGGCCCGCCGCGGCCGTCAGAGCAAGGGCCTCCTGCCAGGTCAGCCGGAATACGCCTGGCGCAGCGCCCACCGCGCACAGCGTGAAGATGAAGAAAAAGTTCTCGCCCATGCCTGGCGCAAGGGCCACCGGGTAGTTCGCCAGAAAGGCCATCAGGAAGCAGGCCGCGGCGGAGGCTATGCACGTGGCCATGAAGACGCCGCCCTCGTCCATGTCGGTCTTCTTCAGCAGGGCCGGCTGGACGAACAGGATGTAGCTCATCGCCATGAAAGTGGTGAGCCCGCCGAGTATCTCGGTTCCTGCCGTGCTGCCTCGCTGGCGTATCTCGAACATGTTCTGTCCTTTATTGGAAAAAAATCCAGATCAGTACCCGGCGAACCGTTCCTGAAGCCCCCTGCGCCAGAGCTTTTTGCATTATTGACATAACCTATTGTATTTGGCAAAGTTATCTTTCGCAACTGATGTTTCGTAAGGTAAAATTTGTTTTAACAGTACAATTTGGCTGCATGGAACAAAGACTTATAACGCAGATGCAAAAAGCT
>JACRIL010000012.1 GCA_016235825.1 Planctomycetota bacterium | reverse complement strand
TATATGAGGTAATTGTTCCCAAAAAACTAAGACACGATTTGGGCGAATATTATACCCCTGACTGGTTGGCTGAGCTTGTAATCGACGAGGCTGGTTATGAAGGGAATCCCCGCAGCAGAATTCTGGACCCGGCATGCGGTTCCGGCACGTTCCTCGTGTTGGCCATTCATAAGGCAAGGCGGTTTGCCGAAAAGAAAGGAACGCCGCGCGTTGAAACGGCCAAGAACATACTGGCCAACGTCTGGGGATTCGATCTGAATCCCCTGGCCGTGATCGCCGCCCGGACTAATTACCTTTTTGCCTTCGGCGAATTGATCAACTACCAGCCCACAGTGGAAATTCCCGTTTATCTGGCCGATTCCGTGTTGTGGCCCAAGGAGGCGGGCGGAACGCTTTTTGGATCGGGGGAAGGCGCCGTTCGGGTCAACACTTCCGTGGGGCCGTTCCACGCCCCGGCAATCTGGGTGACGCAGGGCGGTTTCCTGATGAAAGAGGCTGCTCCTTTGATCGAGGAGATGGTCAAGGCCAATTATGCGCCTGCCGAGGCCCTGAAAAGGCTGCAAAACAAGGGACTGGTTTTCAGCCCGCACGAAAACGCGGTGTCGGCTTTTTATTCGGAGATTCTCAAGTTGGAGCAGGAGGGCAAGAACGGCATCTGGGCGAGACTGCTCAAAAACTCCTTTGCTCCGCTGGTGGCCGGAAATTTCGATTTTGTTGTAGGCAATCCGCCATGGGTTCGCTGGGGATATCTGTCGAAGGAATACAGGGATGCGACGCTTCCACTTTGGGAAAAATACGGACTTTTCTCCCTCAAAGGCCATGCCGCGCGACTGGGCGGAGGGGAGAAGGATTTCGCCATGCTCTTTACCTGCGCGGCAATTGATTATTACCTGCCGCCGAAAGGCATTCTGGCCTTTCTCATAACGCAAGAGGTCTTCAAATCCAAGGGCGCGGGCGAGGGCTTTCGCCGTTTCTCTCTGGGGGCAGAAGGGGAATTCCGCGTGCGAAAGGCCCATGACCTTGTAACAGTGCAGCCGTTTGAAGGGGCCACCAACAAAACGGCGATGATCGTGATCGAAAAAGGCAAGCCCACTCGTTATCCCGTTCCATACACAGTATGGACACGGTGCAAAGGGGTTGGCAAAATCCCCACAGACACTGTCCATGCCGACGCCCTGGATATGCTGAAAAAACAGCGACTTTCTGCCCGTCCCATCGGTAAGGCGACCGGTGCGTGGCAGACGCTCTCATCGAGCCAGACAGGGCTTGCCAAAATCAAGGGGCACAACGCTTACCAAGCACGCCTTGGTGCCAGAGTTGAACCTTATGGTGTCTTCTGGTTGACTGTCGAACAGGTGATGTCTGACGGCAATCTTCTAGTCCGGAACATGCACGACCGTGGTAAACGTGAAATTCAGTCTGTGGAAGAACGAATAGAAAAGGGTCTGGTTTTTCCCGCAGTTTCCGGCGCACACATAGAGAGATGGAGGGCGACACCTGGAATTTATATTCTGATGAGCCAGGATCCGCATACTTGCGAGCCTTACCCCGAGGCCCGCATGAAGCAGGAATGGCCGCGGACCTATGCCTATCTCACGCGTTTCAAGGATGTCCTGCTCTCGCGCGGTTCCAAGACCGTTCGCCAGTTGGCTGAAAGGACCGCGTTTTACGCCATGTTTGGCATAGGGCCTTACACGGTGGCCCGTTACAGAGTGGTGTGGAAGCGGATGGCCAGCGACCTTGTGGCGGCCGTGGTCTCGCAACACAAAACGCCGTTCGGTTACAAGAAGGTGATCGCGACGGACACGACATCCCTGTTCGCCACGGAGAGCGAGGATGAAGCCCACTACCTCTGCGCTATCATCAATTCCAAATCGGTGAGAGAATTCCTCAAATCGTTCTCGTCTGCCGGTCGTGGCTTCGGCGCGCCATCCGTCATGGAACCGGTCGGGATTCCCGAATTTGACGGTAACAAACCTCTTCACCGTAAACTAGCCTCACTCTCCAAAAGCCTGCACCAAAAAAAGAACGAAGGACAGGATATGGATTGCCATGCCCTCGAAAGGGAAGTGGATGAGGCGGTGGTTCGCTTTTTCGGGATGAAGGAATAGTCTGTAAAAGGGAGTGCAACGAGTTTCATGCCCACTTTGGGATAACCCGTAGGGCGGGCTAAACATCGTAGCCGGCCTGGTAAACTTTTTCCGGGATGGTGTAGCCCATCTTTCGGCATTTTTCGGCGAACTTCGGCTCCGTGCCGCCGCACGTCCACTGGCCGAACTCCTTGCCGTCGGACTGCGTTCCGCGGCGCTGGTAGGAGAACAGGTCGCGCAGGATAACGCGGTCGTTCTCGACGCCGGCAAGCTCGGTTATATGGGTTATCTTCCGCGTGCCGTCCACGAGCATCTCGTGCTGCACGATCAGATCGATGGCGGCGACGATCTGCCGCTGTATGGCCCAGATCGGCAGAAGCAATCCCCGCGACAGGAGCATCGTCTCCAGGCGCGAGACGGCGTCCATGGGCGAGCTGGCGTGGATGACGGCAAGGCACCCCTGATGGCCGCTGGTGATGGCCTGGATCATGTCGGCCGCCTCGTCGCCGCGAATTTCCCCGACGATTATCCGCGTGGGCCGCATCCGCAGGCTATTGCGGACCAGGTCGGAAAGCGAAACTGCGCCCTTGCCCTCGAGGTTCGCCCGGCGGCACTCGAGGCTCACCACGTGCTTCTGCTGCAACTGAAGCTCGGCCGTGTCCTCGATGGTGATTATCCGCTCGCCCTGCGGGATGTACTTGCTGAGGATTCCAAGCGTGGTCGTCTTGCCGCTGCCGGTGGCCCCGGAAAACAGTATATTTGCGCGGCAGCGGACGGCGGCGGCCAGCAGTTGGGCCATCCTGTTGGAGAGCGTGCCGCAGGCCACGAGGTGGGCGGCCTCCTGCAAATGCTTCGTGAACTTGCGGATGGTTATGACCGGCCCGTTGAGGGAAATGGGCGGGATGATGACGTTGCCCCGCGAGCCGTCGGGCAGGCGGAAGTCGGCGTAAGGGGTGGACGAGGAGACCTCGCGGCCGGACGGCTGGAGGAACGCCGAGATCAGACGCGAAAGCGCCTCCGGCTGGAACTGCAACCCCGCATCCTGCATGACCCCTCCCTTTTCGACGAAGACCTGCGACGGGCCGTTTATCATGATTTCCGTGATCTGCGGGTCGAGCAGCAGGGGACGTATGGGCTGCAGCGCGGGACTGTCGTAGTAGCCTTGTGTTTCCATGAATGGTTCCCTTTGTGTTTCTGCCGGCCGGATTGTACCCAAAGTTGCCCCCGCAAGTATGGGAAAAGTGGTGCCATCTGACCTATGCGAAGCGTGTTCGCGGAGCGGATGGCAGTGTGTTTTGATTTGTCAGAAAATCCGTGAAATGATAGAATTAGCTTCATGGACAGGAGGGAATACAGCCGCAACGTCTGGAAGGAGCAGTTATGAGACACAAGACGCTGACACACGACGACATCCCGGAAACCTACGCGGAATTGGTGGGGCTGTTCATGCCCCGGCCGCTGCACGATGACGTTGACTACCGAAACGCGCTGGCTATGCTGGATGTGATGGCGGGCTTTGAGATGAACGCCGACCAGGAAGATTACTTCGATGCCATCGCCACGTTTATCGAGAAATACGAGGCCGAGCACCACGCAATTGGCGGCAGGAACATGTCGCCCGTGGAGTTGCTGCGAAGTCTCATGGACGAGCATGGAATGACCGAGTCCGACCTTGGCCGGCTGCTGGGCGACCGCAGCCTGGGACACCGGATACTGACAGGCGAACGCGAACTGAGCAAGGCACACATTCGCATCCTGGCCAAGCATTTCAGCCTGAATCCCGCAGTCTTACTGTAGTCTGACGGCCTAACAACCATCATGAATGAAAAACGGATACAGATACTTCTTGCATGTCCCGAGATGGTGCGGGAACTACCTTCCCCGGAGGATTGGGCAAGTGTCGAATGTAAATGGTGCAGACTGCCGGCAGACTTCAAGGCTTTTGTTAGCGATTATGGAACGGGATGCATCGATAATTTCGTGTGGGTGTTTAATCCTGCGTCTCAGAATGAAAACCTTAATCTGTCTCAGCAGATAACACAACAACTGACCGCGTTTAAGGGCACCGAAACCCTAGGGCTTTCACTTTTTCCAACGAAAGAAGGCATTCTTCCCTTTGGCATGACTGATAATGGCGATTTGTTGGCTTGGAAGGTTACAGGACAGGCAGATGCATGGCCTGTTGTTATAATCGACTCCCGTGTCCCAGATTATCAAGAATTTGAGATGGGATTCTCGGATTTTATGTATGTCATTTTGACAAAAGAGGTTGTTTGCAGAATATTTCCAACGGACTTTCCAAGCGATCATCCTGCTTTCGTTCCTGTTGTTGTGTGACGAATCAAGGAGTTTTGCCAGTCTGCTGTTAGGGTGATTTTTGCGGCTGATGGGGGTTGTGGCGAGGTCATCTTTTGGCACGAGTATGGCGAAGGTGCGACAGGCAGGGGGCCTTGAGCGCTGGACGATGTATCGGACGAAGTTCGTGGGAGCGGCAGGCGGAGAGTGAGGGGGGCTGAAAAATGCAGCCTAAAAAAAGTAAAAGTATGTTATAATTTTCTGTTTGACATAGGCCTGCGCGAAACTATACTAACCGATCCTGTTTTTCGGCCACAGCGGTCATGCACACTGTGCGCAGGTTCGCCGCAGTGGCGTAGTGCCGCTGTAGCTCAGTTGGTAGAGCACCTCCTTGGTAAGGAGGAGGTCATGGGTCCGAATCCCATCAGCGGCTTGCGGTTTTTTATGGAGCACCGCGTGCCGGCGGCGGTTTGGACCGGAAAAGGATGCCGCGGGTTTTCGCTAATAGCAGGGGCCTGTCCCGGGGACAGGCGGTTACAGGAAATAAATCGGCGTTAACAAAAAGCAATGAGGAGCAGGTAAATGGCTAAGGAAGTATTTCAACGGACCAAGCCGCACGTGAACGTCGGGACGATCGGACACGTCGACCACGGCAAGACGACATTGACGGCCGCGATCACCAAGGTCCTGGAAGCCCAGGGTCTGGCGAAGGCCAAGAGCTACGACGAAATCGCCAAGGCCTCGGAGTCCCAGGGCCGGCGCGACCCGACCAAGATTCTGACCATCGCCACGGCGCACGTGGAATATCAGTCGGCCAACAGGCACTACGCCCACGTGGACTGCCCCGGGCACGCCGACTACGTCAAGAACATGATCACCGGCGCGGCCCAGATGGACGGGGCGATCTTGGTGGTTTCGGCCGCGGACGGCCCGATGCCCCAGACCCGCGAGCACGTCCTGCTTGCAAGGCAGGTCAACGTGCCCAAGCTGGTGGTCTTCCTGAACAAGGTTGACCTTGCCGACCCGGAGCTGCTGGACCTGGTGGAGATGGAAGTCCGCGAACTGCTTAGCAAGTACAAATTCGAGGGCGACACCACGCCGGTCATCCGCGGTTCCGCGACGGCCGCGTGGGCCGACCCCAAAGGCGCGGGCGCCAAGCCGATCCTGGACCTTGTTGCTGCGCTTGACACATGGATTCCCGAGCCGGTCCGCGAGATCGATAAGCCCTTCCTTATGCCGGTTGAAGACGTGTTCAGCATCAAGGGTCGCGGCACGGTAGGCACGGGCAGGATCGAACGCGGCATCGTCAAGACGGGCGACAAGATCGAGATCGTCGGCCTGGCCGACACGCGCGACACGGTCGTAACCGGAGTCGAGATGTTCAACAAGACGCTCGACGAGGGCCGGGCCGGCGAAAACGTCGGCTGTCTGCTCCGCGGCGTGGAAAAGACGGATCTGGAACGCGGCATGGTGCTGGCCAAGCCGGGCAGCATCACCCCGCACACCAAGTTCGAGGCCGAGGTCTACGTCCTGACGAAGGAAGAGGGCGGGCGGCACAGCCCGTTCTTCACCGGCTACAGGCCGCAGTTCTACTTCCGCACGACCGACGAAACCGGCACGGTAAAGCTGCTCAGCGGCGCCGAGATGTGCATGCCCGGCGACAACGTGGCCATCGAGGTCGAGCTGCTGAACACCAAGATCGCCATGGAGCCGCAGCTTCGGTTCGCCATCCGCGAGGGCGGCAGGACCGTGGGGGCGGGCGTGGTAACAAAAGTTCTGCAATAACCGGCGAATTTCGAGGTATAACAAATGGCCAAGTCCAAGGCCAGAGAATACGTCTGGATGCAGTGCTCAGAATGCGGCGAGCTGAACTATCGCACGAACGTGCGCGTCCAGGGCGGCGTACCCAAGCTGGCCCTGACGAAGTACTGCCCCCGCGAACAGAAGCACACGGAGCACAAGCTGAAGCGAAAGTGATCCGCCGTCCGGGCCGGCGAGCCGGCCGGGGTGCGGTGGCGGATACGGCAGTAGCTCAATTGGTAGAGCAGCGGTCTCCAAAACCGCAGGTTGGGGGTTCAAATCCTCCCTGCCGTGGTGCCGGGAGGGCGAATCTGCCGGACAGGAACTGCCGCGAAGACAGGAACAATGAATCGGTTAGTATGAAGTTCGAGATATACAAAAAGAGCCAGGGCAAATACACCCGCCTCTGCACGTTCGGCGGCGCGATGGCCATCGGCATAATCGGGGCCGTAATCCTGAGCGAACAGCTTGTCGTCCTGACCCACAAGAACATGCTGGGCGACGCGGGCATATATCTTCAGTATGGGATTCCGACCATGCTCATACTGGGCCTTGCCTGGCTGATGTTCTGGCTGGTCAACCGCCCGGCCAGCGCCGACTTCCTCATCGCCACCGAAAGCGAGATGAAGAAGGTTTCATGGTCCAGCCGAAAGGAAATCGTGGGATCGACCAAGGTCGTGATAGTAACGACCTTCATAATGGCCGGGATTTTGTTCGGGGTCGATATAATCTTTATCATGTTCTTCCAGTTGATAACGCTGAACCCGTCATTCTGAGATTTCGAGGCACAGCCCCAATGGCGATGAAATGGTATGTCCTGAAGGTAGCATCCAACCGTGAAGACCAGGTTCGCGAGGCCCTGGAGCGCAAGGTCAAGATCGAGGCCTGCCAGCAGATCGGCAGGATATTGGTTCCGACCGAGCGCCGCCCGTCGCATCGCGGCAAGGGCGCCGGCGACAAGAAATTCGTCGAGCGGAAGATGTACCCCGGCTATGTGATAATCGAGATGGAACTGAAGCCCGACGGCGGCATCGAGGAGAAGTCGTGGTTCCTGATCAAGGAGACCACCGGCGCGGGCGATTTCATAGGCGGCAACAAGCCCACGCCGATGAAGGACGCCGACGTGGAAAAGATGCTGATGCAGTACGAGAAGGCCAAGGACGGCGGGGCGGTGAGCGTCGAGTTCGCCAAGGGCGACCAGGTGAAGATCAAGGAAGGGGCCTTCGAGAATTTCGAGGGCGCGGTGGACGAGGTTCTGGCCGACAAGGGCCTGATCCGCGTGATTGTTACGATCTTCGGGCGGGCGACGCCGGTCGAGCTGGAATACTGGCAGGTTGAGAAGGCTTAGGCGGGCCGGATGCCCCGTGAGCGGCGTGCCCGGCCGGCGATATAAGAGTCCGGAAAGAACAAGAATAATATGGCGAAGGAAATAAAAGCGAAGATAAAGCTCCAGGCCCCCGGCGGTCAGGCGACGCCGGCCCCGCCCATCGGTCCGGCCCTTGGGCAGCACAACGTGAATATCGGACAGTTCGTCCAGCAGTTCAACGAGCGGACGAAGGAATACGGCGGGATGCCTCTGCCGGTGGAGATCACCGTCTTCGCCGACAAGACCTTCACGTTTATCGTCAAGAGTCCGCCGGCCGCGGAGCTGCTGAAAGAGGCGGCAAAGATCGCCAAAGGCTCGGGCGTGCCGAACAAGGAAAAGGTCGGCTCCGTAACAAAAGAGCAGGTCAAGGCGATCGCGCAGAAGAAGATCAACGATCTCAACGCCAACGACATCGAGGGCGCGATGAAGATCATAGAAGGCACGGCCCGCAGCATGGGCGTGGAAGTAAAAGGATAGGCTTTCAGTATCGAGCACTGCCGGCCCGCGCGGGCCGGGGCCTGACCACGGGCCGGTTCGTGGAAGTCTGCCCCGAAAGGGCAAGGACGACTGGAGCACAGGATGCCGGTAAAGACCAGAAGCAAACGCTATCTCAAGTGCCAGGAGAAGCAGCCTAGCGGCAGGCTTCCGCTGGCCGAGGCGGTGAAGGTCGTCAAAAGTTTCACGCCCACCAAGTTCGACGCGACGGTGGACCTCGTGATGCACCTTGGCATAGACCCCAAGCAGGCCGACCAGGCCCTTCGCGGCGCGTTCAGCCTGCCCCACGGGATAGGCAAGAGCAGGAAGGTGATCGCCTTCTGCGACGGGGACAACATCGGCAAGGCCAAGGCGGCCGGGGCGGTCGAGGCCGGCGCCGACGACCTGATAAAGAAGATCAACGACGGCTGGACGGACTTTGACGTGGCTGTCGCGACGCCGGGCATGATGAAGTCGGTCAGCAAACTCGGGCGGGTCCTGGGGCCGACGGGCAAGATGCCCTCGCCCAAGGCCGGCACGGTCGTGGAAGACATCCCCAAAGCGGTGCAGGAATATGCCGCCGGCAAGGTCGAATACCGCAATGACGACGGCGGCAACGTGCACGTGGCTGTGGGCAAGTTCAGCTTCGACGAGCAGAAACTCGTCGAGAACATCGACGCGTTCATCAATCTCGTCAAGCGTCTGCGTCCGTCGAGCGTCAAGGGCATATACATAAAGAAAGTCAGCATATCCGCCAGCATGACGCCGGGCGTGGAAGTCGCGGCGGATTAGGAAGAGGCGCCAACATGAGCAAACCGATAAAGGCATTGATACAGAAAGAACTGGCCGGCAAGGTCAAGGGGATCGATTCCCTTGCCGTGGTCGAGATAACCGGCGTGGACGCCATCGCCAACAACAAGTTGCGCTCCAGACTGCTCAAGAAGAACATCAACCTGCTGGTGATCAAGAATTCGATCGCCCGCCAGGCGTTCAAGAGCGTGGGGCTGGAGAAGGCGGCCGAACTGCTGGAAGGCCCGTGCGCCCTTGCCTGGGGCGGCGACGGCGTGATAACCGTCGTGCGGGAACTGCTGGAAATCCAGAAGGACGTCCAGAACCTCAAGGTCAAGGCGGCGATGCTGGAAGGCGACCTCTTCAAGGCCGACCGGATACAGGCCCTGAGCAGGTATCCGACGCGGCAGGAGGCCGTCGCACAGTTGGTGTCGGCAATCATCTCGCCGGCGTCTTCGCTGGTTTCGTGCATAATCGCCCCGGCCGGATCGGTAGCGGCATTGCTCAAGGCCGTCGAGGAAAAGAAGGAAAAGGAAGCCCCGGCCGCCGCGGCGCCAGCGCCGGCGGCACAGGCCGCTTCGGTTGCACCGACTGCCTGAGTTCCAGACGGATATAGATTTTCCGCGTGCAACAAGTTGCACGCCCTACAAGATAGATACGCAAACCGGCTGCGGATTGGCCCGCAGGGGTTAAATGACGCCAAAGGGGCGTCGCCTATCAGGCCGGATGAGTTTTTAAAGCGGAGTTTTAAAATGGCAGAGTTTGCGGCAGAAATCAAAGAGATGGGCGACAAGATCGCCAACCTGACGCTCAAGCAGGCTCAGGACCTCAAGGAATACCTGAAGGAAACGTACGGCATCGAGCCTGCGGCCGGCGGTGCGGTGATGATGGCTGCCGCTCCGGCCGCCGCCGCGGCGGTCGAGGAAAAGTCGACGTTCGACGTGATCCTCAAGGCCGTGCCCCCCGACAAGAAGATCGCGATCATCAAGGTCGTCCGCACTCTGACCAACCTGGGCCTCAAGGAGGCCAAGGACCTGGTCGACGGCGCGCCCAAGACCGTCAAGGAAGGCGCCAGCAAGGACGACGCGGCCGCGGCCAAGAAGCAGATCGAAGAGGCCGGCGGGACTGTCGAGGTCAAATAGCTGTTTTAGCGGTTTATCAGAATCAGGCGAACGAATACAACGAATGCGCAGCGAGACGGCCGGCCTGGCCCCGACGAAAGGAAGGGCCTGGAGCCGCGTCGCCGTTTTGTCGTTTCGGGACGCGATGGACATGCCGTAAAGATGAATTGGGCCGCAGGAAGCCGGGCTGATACAAGCACGGCAGAATTCGAGGACTGAAAATGCTGAACATGGAAAAACTCAGGAGCTTCGCCAAGGTCGGCGACGGGGCGCCCATTCCGGATCTGATCCAGCTTCAAATCGTCAGTTACGCGCGGTTCCTTCAGGCCGACGTTGATCCGGCCAAAAGGAAGAACGACGGCCTGGAAAGCCTGATGCGGGAAATTTTCCCGATCATCAGCTACGACGAACAGGTCAGGCTGGAATTCATCAACTACGAACTCGGCGAACCCCGCTACAATCCCGACGAGTGCCGCGACCTGAAGCTCACCTACGGCATGCCGTTCAAGGTCCGCTGCCGCCTCATCCGCAAGGAGATCAAGGAGGTGCTCGAGGAGAGCATCTACATCGGCGAAATACCGCTGATGATCGGCGGCGGCGAGTTCATCATAAACGGGGCCGAGCGGGTGATAGTCTCGCAGTTGCACCGATCGCCCGGCGTGGATTTCACGATCGAGCTTCAGGAAGGCGACCGGCCCCTGCACGGCGCCCGCGTGATACCCGAGCGCGGAAGCTGGGTCGAACTTTCGGTTACCAAAAAAGATGCGCTGACGATGCGGATCGACCAGTCAGGCAAGATTCCGGTTACGATGTTCATCCGCTCGATGGACGAGAAGTATTCGACCGACGCGGCCATCATCAGGGAGTTCCACCCGACCCGCAAGCTTCCGGCCGATCAGCTCCGGCCTCAGATGTACCTGGTCGAGGGTTTTATCGATCCCGAAAGCGGCGAAGAGGTGGTTCCGCCCGGCGGGCAGATCGGCGAGGCCATGACCCGCATCGCCGCCAGCAACGTCAAGAATCTCGAGGTCATCGACAAGGCGGCCGATCCGCTGGTCCTCAACACGCTGCTGGAAGACCCGTCCGAGAATTACGAGAACGCGCTGCTGCGGATATACGCCCGCCTTCGGCCGGGCAATCCGCCCCAGGTCGAAAAGGCCAAGAGCCTCTTTGCCGAGAAGTTCTACGACGAGAACCGCTACCGGCTCGGCAAGGTCGGGCGGTTCCGCATCAACCGCAAATTCAAGCAGGACGTGCCCGAAAGCGTGATGACCCTCCGGCCGGAGGATTTCATCAACACGATCAAATACATCATGCGCCTCCGCGACGGCGAGGGGATACTGGACGACATCGATCATCTGGGCAACCGCCGGCTGCGGACCATCGACGAACTGGCCGGCGAGGAACTCCGCAAGGGCTTCCTCAAGCTCCGCCGGACCGTCCAGGAGCGTATGGGCCTCAAGGAACAGAGTGAACTCAACAAGATTGCCGACTTGGTGAACTCCAAGAGCATCAGTTCGAGCATAGACTTTTTCTTCGGGCGCGGCGAACTGTCGCAGGTGGTCGATCAGCAGAACCCGCTGTCGCAGCTCACTCACGAGCGCCGGCTCAGCGCGTTGGGGCCTGGCGGGCTGAACCGCAAGCGGGCCGGCTTCGACGTCCGCGACGTGCACATCAGCCACTACGGGCGGATATGCCCGATCGAGACGCCCGAAGGCAACAACATCGGCCTCATCAGCTCGATGGGCATCTACGCCGGCGTGGACGAATACGGTTTCCTCACGACGCAGTACCGCAAGGTCGAGCGGAGCAGGGTTACCGAAGAGGTCATCCACCTTCGAGCCGATGAGGAGATGGAGGCCACGCTGGCCCCGCCCGACGCCCTCGTGGTAGGCAGGGGCGAGAGCCACAGAGTCCGCGAGGGCCAGGTCCTTGCCCGCATCAAGGGCGAACTGAAGATGGTCGAAAACAAGGACGTGGAATACGTGGACATAAGCCCCAAGCAGACGGTGGGCATAAGCGCATCTCTGATCCCGTTCCTCGAACATGACGACGCCAACCGTGCGCTCATGGGCTCCAACATGCAGCGCCAGGCTGTGCCGCTGATTCGCACCGAACAGCCCCTGGTGGCCACGGGCATGGAAAAGGCCGTAGTCGAAAATTCCGGCATGGTCGTCAAGGCCCGCAAGGCCGGCACGATTACTTACGTGGACGCCCAGCGGGTTATTATCGATCATTACGACGAATACGAATTCCGCAAATTCGCCCGGCTGAACGAGCGGGCGTGCCTGAACCACAAGCCGGTCGTCCGCGAAGGCCAGAAGGTCAAGAAGGGCCAGATAATCGCCGACGGCTCGGCCTGCCGCAACGGCGAACTGGCGCTGGGCAGGAACGTCCTGGTCGCCTTCATGCCGTTCGACGGCTACAACTTCGAGGACGCCATCCTGATCTCCGAGCGGTTGCTCAAGGATGACGCCTTCACCAGCATTCACCTCGAGGAATACGAGGTGGAAATCCGCGAGACCAAACTGGGGCGCGAGGAATTCACCCGCGACATACCCAACGTCTCGGAGCGGGCGCTGCGGAACCTGGACGCGCATGGAATCGTCCAGATCGGAACGCGGGTCGGTCCGGGCGACATACTGGTCGGCAAGGTCAGCCCCAAGAGCAAGAGCGAACTGAGCCCGGAAGAAAAGCTCCTTCACGCGATCTTCGGCCGGGCCGGAGAGGACGTCAAGAACGACAGCCTCGAACTGCCCGCCGGCGAGGAAGGCATCGTCGTTGAGGCCAAACGATTCAGCCGGCGGGTTCATCTCTCGGACGACCAGAAAAAAGAACTCAACAAGGCGATTAAGGAATACACCAAGGCGATGAACGCCAAGGTTATCAAGGTCTTCCGCAAGATGTGCGACGAGGTTAGCGAGATAACCGGCACGCCGATGATCGACCCATCCAGCCGCCAGAAGGTCGGCGCCAGCGAGGATGCCGACGTCGTGCTGGAGCAGATATCCGGATTCAACACCAGATGGATCAAGTCGTCCAAAGCCTCGTCCAAGGAAGAGGCCGAAGGGATATACAGCCGGTACTGGCCCAGGATAATGGACATCCAGAAGGAGATGAAGCGCCGTCTGGACAACATGAAGCGGGGCGACGAACTGGCCAGCGGCGTGCTGGAGATGGTCAAGGTCCGCGTGGCGACCAAGCGCAGGCTTGGCGTGGGCGACAAGATGGCCGGGCGGCACGGCAACAAGGGCGTCATCGCCCGCATCCTGCCCGAAGAGGACATGCCTTTCCTGGAGGACGGCACGCCGGTTCAGATTGTGCTCAATCCGCTGGGCGTGCCCAGCCGCATGAACGTCGGGCAGATTCTCGAGACGCATCTGGGCTGGGCGGCGGCGGTGCTGGGCTTTCAGGCGGTTACGCCCGTCTTCGACGGCGCGACAGAAAAAGAGATCGTGGAGTCCATCCGCGAGGCCAACGAGCACGTCCGCAACCGCAGGGGCGACCTGGTTGTGGTCCAGCAGGCCGGGGCTTCCCGCGAACTGCTGGCCGAGATGCCCGAAGACAGCAAGATCACCCTCTACGACGGCAGGACAGGCCAGCCGTTCGAGCAGAAGATTACCGTCGGATTCATCTACATGAACAAGCTGCACCACCTGGTGGACGAGAAGATTCACGCCAGGGCGACCGGCCCGTACTCGCTTATCACGCAGCAGCCTCTGGGCGGCAAGGCCCGCACGGGCGGCCAGCGGTTCGGCGAGATGGAAGTCTGGGGCCTGGAGGCCTACGGATCGAGCTACACGCTCCAGGAACTGCTGACGGTCAAGAGCGACGACGTTGAAGGCCGCACCAAGATATATGAATCGATGGTCAAGGGCGTCAACACGCTTGAGGCGGGCACGCCGGTCAGCTTCGACGTGCTCTGCAACGAGCTTCGAGGGCTGGGACTGAATATCCAGCTCCAGAAAAAGAAGCTCATCTGACGTGTCGTCTGACGGATCGACCTGGTAACGACAAATAAAGGCCCTGACAGGGAGCAGACAAAATGGCAGAAAGCGTATACGACAGGATTAACGACTACGGATCGGTGAAAATCCAGCTTGCTTCGCCAAACGACATCCGGAGCTGGTCGCTGGGCGAGGTCAAGAAGCCCGAGACGATCAACTACCGGACCTACCGGCCCGAGAAGGACGGCCTGTTCTGCGAGCGGATATTCGGCCCGGAACGCGACTGGGAATGCGCCTGCGGCAAATACAAGGGCACCAAGCACAAGGGCATCATCTGCGACCGCTGCGGCGTGAAGGTTACGCACAGCCGCGTCCGCCGCAAGCGGATGGGGCACATCAACCTTGCCGCCCCGATCATCCATATCTGGTTCTTCAAGGCCCTGCCAAGCCGGCTCGGCACGCTGCTTGACATGAAGACGGCCGACCTGGAAAGGGTGATCTATTTCCAGGACTATGTGGTTGTCGATCCCGGCCAGACGCCGCTGAAATACCAGCAGGTGCTCACGGAAGAGGAATATCGTTCGGCTTACGAGAAATACAAGGACGATTTCAAGGCCATGATGGGCGCCGAGTCCGTCAAGTTCCTGCTGGACAAGTTGGACCTGGCCAAGACTTCCGATAAGCTTCGCGACGATCTGACGAAGACCACCAGCAAGCAGAAGATCAAGGACCTGACCAAGCGGCTCAAGTTGGTCGAGAGCATCCGCGGTTCGGGCAACCAGGCCACGTGGATGGTGATGGAAGTCGTTCCAGTCATACCGCCCGACCTGCGGCCGCTGGTGCTGCTGGAGAGCGGCAACTTCGCCACGAGCGACCTCAACGATCTGTATCGCCGCATCATCAACCGCAACAACCGTCTTCGCAAGCTGATGGACCTCAACGCGCCGGAGGTCATCATCCGCAACGAAAAGCGGATGCTCCAGCAGGCGGTCGACGCGCTGTTCGACAACAGCCGCTGCCGCCGCCCGGTTCAGGGCACGGGCAACCGCCCGCTCAAGAGCCTGACCGACATGATAAAGGGCAAGCAGGGCCGGTTCCGCGAGAACCTGCTGGGCAAGCGCGTGGACTATTCCGGCCGAAGCGTCATCGTCATAGGCCCGGAGATACGCCTGCATCAGTGCGGCCTGCCCAAGAAGATAGCGCTGGAACTCTACCAGCCGTTCATCATCCGCAAGCTCAAGGAGCGGGGCCTGGCCGACACCATCAAATCGGCCAAGAAGATGCTCGAACGCCGCGACAGGGAAATCT
The DNA here is from genome assembly GCA_016235825.1 of Planctomycetota bacterium. Taxonomy (GTDB): domain Bacteria; phylum Planctomycetota; class Phycisphaerae; order SM23-33; family SM23-33; genus JACRIL01. The sequence goes on along the minus strand of JACRIL010000012.1, from coordinate 14,917 downwards.
GGGACGTTCTGGAAGAAGTCATCTATCAGCATCCCGTGCTGCTCAACCGCGCCCCGACGCTGCACCGCATGGGCATTCAGGCGTTCGAGCCCGTGCTGGTCGAGGGCAACGCGATCAGGATCCACCCGCTGGTCTGCAAGGGGTTCAACGCCGATTTCGACGGCGACCAGATGGCCGTGCACCTGCCGCTTTCCATCGAGGCCCAGGCCGAGGCTCACTGCCTGATGCTGGCGTCCAACAATATCTTTTCGCCATCCGACGGCAGGCCGATCATGTCGCCCAGCCAGGACATCGTGCTGGGCATCTATTACCTCACGTCCAGTCACGGCGCCGAGTTCGTCAAAAAGGCCATGAGCAAATTCAAACATTCCGACGGGCAGGAATATCCGATTTTCTCGGACCGCCAGGAGGCGATGCGGGCGCACGCGTTCGGACTTATCGGCATGCACGCCAAAATCGTCCTTCGCGTGCCGCCGGACCTCGAGGTCATGGAAAAGGAAAAGTCGTACAAGGCCCAGAAAGGCAGGATCATCACCACGGTCGGCAGGATCATCTTCAACGACATTCTGCCGACGGGCATGCCGTTCTACAACCACCCGCTCAGCCAGAAGGGCAGCCAGAAAGTCATCAGCGACTGCTACCAGCGGCTGGGCCGAGCCGCCACGCTGGACCTACTGGACTCCGTCAAGGAGATCGGTTTCAGGAATTCCACGTTGGCGGGTCTGTCGTTCGGCATTACCGACCTGAAGGTTCCGGACGCCAAGGCCAGGATTCTTGCAGATTCTCAGGCCCGGGTGGATCAGATCGAGAAGGACTTCCACGCCGACGCGATAACCGAGGGCGAGCGTTCCAACCAGATCGTGGACGTGTGGATTCACGCCCGCGAACTGATAACCAACGCCCTGATGCAGTCCCTGGAACACCATAAGAAGGAACACGATCCGAATTACCTGAATCCCGTCTGGCTGATGGCCGACAGCGGCGCCCGCGGCAACAAGGACCAGATCCGCCAGTTGGCCGGAATGCGCGGCCTGATGAGCAAGCCGTCCGGCGAGATCATCGAGACGCCGATCAAGGCCAACTTCCGCGAGGGCCTGACGGTGCTGGAATATTTCAGCTCGACTCACGGCGCCCGCAAGGGCCTGGCCGACACGGCCCTCAAAACGGCCGACTCGGGCTACCTGACCCGCAAACTGGCCGACGTGGCCCAGAACGTGATCATCAACGAACTGAACTGCGGCACGCTGAAGGGCATAACCAAGTCGGCGATCTACAAGGGCGAGCAGGTGGCCGTGCCTCTGCGCGATCTGATTATCGGGCGAACCGCCCGCGAGAACATCCGGGACCCGCGGACCGACAAGATGATCGTGAAGGAGAACGAGGTCATCACGGCCGATGCGGCCACGAAGATAGAGGATCTTCGCATCGAGACGATCCGCGTCCGCAGCCCGCTGACCTGCGAAAGCCCGCTGGGCATCTGCGCGAAATGCTACGGTACCGACCTTTCGACCGGCAAGCTGGTCGAGGAAGGCCTGGCGGTCGGCATAATCGCGGCCCAGTCGATCGGCGAGCCTGGCACGCAGCTTACCATGCGGACGTTCCACACCGGCGGCGTGGCAACAAGGGCCGTCGTCGAGTCGCAGATAGTGGCCACCAGCAGCGGCGTGGTGGCGTTCCGCGACCTCAACGCGGTGGAAATCAAAACGGCCAAGGGCAAGCAGCTTGTTACCCTGAAACGCAACGGCGAGATCGTCATCAACGACGATAAAGGCCGCGAGCTTGAGGCCCTCAAGGTTCCCTACGGCGCGATCATACTGGTCGCCGAGGGCGCCAAGGTCAGGCCCGACGCCCGCCTGGTCATGTGGGACCCGCACCGCGTTCCTATTCTGGCCGAGGCCGAGGGCATCATCAAATTCCAGGATATTGAAGAAGGCGAGACCGTCCGCATTGAAACCGAGCGGGGCGGCAAGCGATATATCGTCATAGAGCACAAGGGCGAAAAGCACCCGCGAATTGTGGTGGAGGACAAGAACGGCAAGATTCTCGATTTCCATTATCTGCCGGCCAAGGCCCGCATCGAGGTCGAGGAAGGCCAGAAAGTCGAACCGGGCGAACTGCTTGCCCGCCAGCCTCGCGAGATTACCGGAACGCAGGACATCACGGCCGGCCTGCCGCGGGTTACCGAGATTTTCGAGGCCCGCAAACCCAAGGATCCGGCCGAGATTGCCGAAATTTCCGGCACGGTCGAGCTGCGGACCGACAAACGCCGCGGCAAGATGACGATCATCACACGCGGCGAATCGGGCATGGAAGTCGAAAAACACGTTCCGCACGGCCAGCATCTCCTGGTGCATACCGGCGACTTCGTGGAGGCCGGCGACGGCCTGACCGAAGGCCCGCTCGTGCCGCACAACATACTGGCCATCAGGGGCGAGGAGGCCCTCCAGCACTACCTTCTCAACGAGGTGCAGAACGTCTATCGCGCGGCCGGCGTGAGCATAAACGACAAGCACGTCGAGATCATCGTAACCCAGATGCTCCGCAAGGTCAAAGTCGAGGAAGTCGGCGACAGCGAACTGCTGCCGGGCGACGTGGTTGACAAGTTCCGCATCCGCGAAGAAAACGACCGGCTGGCGGCGTCGCTGAAGATAGTCGATGCCGGCGACACCGAGTTTACGGCGGGGCAGGTGGTGGCAAAGGACAAGATCGAGCAAGGCAACTCCGAGGCCGAGTCTGCCGGCAAGCAGCCGGCCAAGACCCGCAAGCCCAAGCCGGCCAGGGCAAAGACGCTCCTGCTGGGCATCACAAAGGCCAGCCTTCAGTCGGAGAGCTTCCTGTCGGCCGCAAGCTTCCAGGAAAGCACGAAGGTATTCACCGAGGCCTCTCTGGCTGGCAGGGTTGACGAGCTTCGCGGCCTGAAGGAAAACGTCATCCTCGGCCACCTGATACCGGCCGGAACGAGCTTCAAACCCTATATGGAAATGAAGCTCAAACGGAACGTCGAGCTGACCGACATGCTGATTGAAGAACAGAAGAGCCAGGAACAGCGGGTCAACGAGGCCGTCCAGAAGGCCCTGACCGGCGAAGAATGAAGATGAATTGCCGCGATTCAGCGGGAAAGGAATAGCAAGGAACAGCAATGCCGACAATCAATCAGCTTATACGCCGTGGCAGAGTGGTTCAGAAGTCCAAGAAGAAGACCACCGCGCTGGGCAACTGCCCGCAGAGGCGGGGCGTTTGCCTGCTGGTAAAGACCATGACGCCCAAAAAGCCCAACTCCGCCCTGCGGAAGGTGGCCAGGGTCAGGCTCTCCAACGGCAAGGAAGTAACCGCCTACATTCCGGGCATCGACCACAACCTCCAGGAGCACAGCATAGTGCTGGTCCGCGGCGGCAGAGTCAGGGATCTGCCCGGCGTGCGGTATCACATTATCCGCGGCACGCTGGACTCTCTGGGCGTCGAGATGCAGGCCAAGTACAACGCCCGCCGCGCCAAGAGCCGCAGCAAGTACGGCACGAAGAGGCCCAAGTAGTCCTATAACGCATTAAGCGAAAAACTGTAAGTTGGTTTCGCTTTTTGCTTGCCGGGTTTAATGTTCTTGAACAGAGATTTTTTATTTCGCCCCTTCAGGGCTTGAATATGGGGCTGCCTTTTTCCCATGGCGTTGCCCTGGGCTTTAATATTACGCCCCTTTGGGGCTGTACAGTTTGACCAGCATTTGTAGAATTGGCGATTCAAGACATGAAGAGCCGCCAATTGAGATTAAGCCCTGAAAGGGCAAAATATTGCAGCCCAGGGCAACGCCCTGGGGATCGGCGAGAAGAAAAAAAGTTAAGCCCTTTAAGGGCGAAATAGGGACGTTGAAATTGCCAACCACACTGGCAAAATGGTTTTTGTGGTGGTGTAGTAATAGTGTGCCAGTTTACTAAGAAACTCGCGCTCGGCCGGGCTGGCCGAGAGTACCGATACAGGCCCCGCACTGTGCGGCGAGCCCGGGAAAAGTTTGAGATATGTGCCGTCCTGGGGTTTGACGCCCTGGCCGGCCGGGAAACGAAAGAACAGAAGATGGCCTTCAAAAAATTCACCGTATCGTCCGAAAACCTGATGCCCGACCCCCGCTACAAGAGCAAGCTGGTGGCAAAGTTCATCAACGTCATCATGTACCAGGGCAAGAAGTTCGCGGCCAGGCGGGTTGTTTACGACGCGATGGACATTATAAGCAAGACAATTAAGGACGCCGCGCCGCTGGCGGTCTTTGAAAAGGCCGTAGATAACGTCAAGCCGCTCATCGAGGTCCGCTCCAAACGGGTCGGCGGGGCGAACTACCAGGTGCCGATGCAGGTCAGCGGCAAACGCCAACTCTCGCTGGCGATGCGATGGCTTCGCGAGGCGGCCAGGGCAGGCAAGGGCCAAGCCACGGGCAAGCTGCTCGCCACCGAGCTTATGGCCGCGTTCAAGGGCGAGGGCGCCGCGATGTCAACCCGCGAGAACATCCACAGAATGGCAGAGGCCAACAAGGCCTTCGCCCACTTCGCCTGGTAACAGCCCGTTGAAAAGGCCGCTTCAGCAGCATGGGCGTCTCGCCCATGTTTTTTGTGTAGCGGCAGGCGAGTCTCCGCCAGTTCCGGCCTCGTGGCTGTACGCGATACCAGGACGGGCGCCATATTTCCGCCGGCCCCTTCGCCATTGCCGGGAAGGGATTTTCCATCGGCATTGGCTGTCGTCGGCTTCAACAAATTGGCGGCTGCAGGGTTGCTTTCGGGCGCATTCTGGTCTTTGGTGCACCCGCCGGCGGCGCCCGACATCAAACCGAAGCCGAGTATCGCCAAAACACTTCTTTTCAGGCAGATCTTGTGATCGAATCGGACAGTTTTACTTCGGCAGGAGATCGGCCATGGTCAGGACAATCATTGTCGCCAAGGCCGCAGCGCAGGCCCATGCGGTCAGTCTGCCTGCCGCCGCGCGGCCGAAGCGGCAGCCTACCAGAGTATAAATAGCCGCCAGAAATGAGATCGTTATTGCCAGGCATGAGATTTTTTCCCACGACAGATATCCGATCAGCGAGAAGCTTCGCATCGGCAGCAGCGCCCCGGCGAGTATGGCGGCGGCGGCAGCCGTGTAGATGGCCCATGAAAGCAGTGGCCGGCTGATCCGGCTGTCGGAGGAGATTTTTCCCGCCCCGGCCGACTGGGCAAACTGATATGCTATGGCGAACTGGCGGAGCTGGTCTTTCGACATCGACTCCATGTTTTTCTGAATTGCCCCGGCCGATCTGTAGATCGACATGATTTCCAGCGACAGCCAGACCAGAAAAAGCATGACCGCCGGCGTCATGAGCAGCATGACGAAGAGGTTCATTCCCTTGAACCACGCCGCCAGCGCCAGGCCGATCAGCAAAGCGCCCAGGACCACCGCCCGGCGGACCGTGTGGCGGAATTCGCCCAGGCGGGCAAGGGCGGCGCCGCACTGCCGGCAGAGCGTCAGGGGCGCATTGTTCGCCTGGCCGCAGCAGGGGCAGGCGTTCGGAAAATTCTGGTCGCCGGCGGCGGATTGGGCAAGCGGTTGCCGGGCGGGCGAAGCAGACTCGGACTGTTGGTTTTCAGCCATTCGGTCGATGCCGCCTATTTTGCCAGGCCGGCCAGGTGCATTTCCTCGGAGAATATCTGCACCTGCTCGCCCAGGCCTTTTTTCAGCATCGGCTCGCGGGCGAGCATGGCGTTGGCAAGTTCCAACACCAGTGCGGGCGGCAATTGATTCAGGGTTACATCCTTCATGCCGTCAGGCCCCTTTATGCTCAGGCCGCCCGTTGAACCCCAGACTTCGTATCTTCCGCCGGACGATTCGACTATGACCGGCCTGGTCTTGTCCGCGGTTCTTATCGCGGCCTGGAGCTTGAACATGAAATTCCCGAGCTTGCCGTACTTGGCGTAAAGTTCGGAATCCTTCATTTCCCTGCCTTCCAGCCAGGTTTGCATGCCGGCGAAATCGTAACGGCCCAGATAGCTTTTTCTGGCCGCGGTGAGATCGGCCTGCGAGGGGCCCTTGGGCTGGCTCTGCGTGTTCTGGCCGCCGTTGGGGTCCCTGACTACCACGACCTGGACCGTCGCCGGCTGCTGAACTACCGGCTGGGTCGGAATCTGGACAATAATCACCGGCTGGCTGGCCGGCGGAGTCGGCAAGGTCGCCACGTTATTCTGCGGCCCCTTGCTCCACGGTCCCCACATCGCCATATAGACGATCAGCCCGACGAGCGCCAGGACGGCCACGACCAGCACCGCCGCGACAGGTCCGCCGGACGAACCGCCCTGCGCCGGCTTTTTTTTGACAACCGGCCTTGGCGGCTGCTGGCCCTGCTGTCCGCCCTGTGCCTCCAGCAGAATCTGATATACCGGAACCGCCTCGGCGATATTTTTCAGATCTCGCGGCCCCAGATACGTGGCCTGGACGCCGAGACGGTTTTTGACCACGTCGTAAACTGTCTGCGAGATGCAGATGCCATTTGGTTCGGCCTCGGCCTGAAGGCGGGCCGCGACGTTCACGCCGTCGCCCATCACGTCGGTTGCGCTGACAAACACGTCGCCCAGATGAATCCCTATTCGATGCTGAAGCACCTGGTCGGCCGGCAGCGAGCGGGCCTGATTGGCAATCGATTGCTGTGCGTGCAGTGCGCAAGCGACCGCCTGGACCGCGCTGTCGAAGTACATCAGCAGGCCGTCGCCGGTGGTCTTGAGGACCTTTCCGCCGCCGTCCTGGCAGACGGTTTTGAAAATGTCCAGATCGCGATTGACGAGCTGGAGCGTCTTGTCCTCGTTTGTCTCCATGAGCGAACTGAAGCCGACCACGTCGGTAAAGACGATGGCCGCCAGAGTGCGTTTTGCCGCCGGGTTGTAGGGCGCTGTCTGATCTGCCATGCCGGTATCATAACAGACTCGGGCCGGCAGGCAAACTGGATTTGACCGTCGATAGGAAACGGCGGATAATTGATTTTTTAAGGAACAGAACATGAGAATCGAACATCTGGCGTTGAACGTGGCCGATCCGGCCGGGATGGCCGACTGGTATTGCCGCAATCTGGGTCTGAAGATCGCCCGATCGGGCGACGGCGAAATTCCCGTCCGGTTCATCCGGTGCGACGGCGGGATGATGCTCGAATTTTACCGCAACAATCAGACGGAAAAGTTTGACCTGCCGGCTGTAGCCCCGGCGGCGCTGCATCTGGCCTTCGAGGCCGACGACGTGGCGGGCAAGGCCGCGGCGATCGTGAAGGCCGGTGCCGCCATGCAGTCGGATGTTCAGACGACGGCCGACGGCGACATCGTCGCCATGCTCCGCGACCCCTGGGGCCTGCCTGTCCAGATCGTCCGGCGGGCAAAGCCTATGTTGTGAAAAACATATCGAGAGTATACCGTCGGGCCGAAGGACGAACTGACTGTCAAACGGCTGCTGCAAAGTGTGAAACCAGGAGATTTGCGACGGGCCGTGCGGAACATGCTGACCGACGAATGGGGCTGGGCCACTGCGCTCTTGGCCGAATACCTTGAGCTTGCGGCTGATGAACTGCTCGATGCTCTCTATCACCCGCACCACGCCGCCGCGAGGGAAAACATATTTGTCGGCCATCTTTGTTGCCGGCGTGTGCTCTGCCTCCTGTCCAATAGCTCAATAAAAAACGCCCATTCGGGCGTTTTGATGGGAGCGGTAGGATTTGAACCTACGTAGGCCTAAGGCCGGCAGATTTACAGTCTGCTCCGATTGACCACTCCGGCACACTCCCGGTTTCGGCAAATTCAGGATACTTTCCCGGCGGCCATTCGTCAAGTTTTTTGAGGATAATGCAAAGAATGGCAATGGGGCATACCTCCATCTGAAAACTATCTCATACAGAAGCCGTCAGAGATTTTTCAACAGGCGCTCTATCACCTCGCCCAAAGGAATGAGGAAAGCGAAATAGGAATAATGCGTCGGTCTGGCACCACCACATCATCTTCCAAGGTTACAAGAAGGCCAAACGGGGCATTATACACGGATTTTTCCAGGAAGGCCCGCAATCCGCGGGTATCATCCAATGGGTCGATCCGTTTCCGATACTTAACCTCGATTGGAATTCGCCTCGTACCGATGGTTATGACGAAATCCACTTCGGGTTCAGCCCCGCGCGTGGGAAAATGGGATACGTCCAGATTGGGAATAGACGCAAGGAAATAGCCCAGGATGCTCTCTGCCAGATGTCCCGCAAGATCTGACAGGTGAGGGTTGGCGGCAAGTCCGGGACTGTCTAACGGAACAACCTCCTGAAGCCAACTGGCTCGCAGAGTATGATCTGATATGCAAATTTTGGCAGGAGATTTTTTTCGTTTCAAACGTAACTCTATCGGCTGAATCAGTCTAACCGGCAATGTACGATCCAGGAATCGCAAATAAGTCAGAACTCGACTCCATCCGATGTTGCCAGCCAGTGCCTGCTGAATTTCAGGTACGAATGCCGATTGTCCGGATGCCTGCCCCGCATATCGACAACAAAGCCGGAAAACTTCCTCCAGTAATTTCTCGTCTCGCTTCTGTCCTCGCGGTCCCATCCGCAAGTCATGCTGAATAGCTCGCCTAATTACGGTTTCATTGAGATAATCCGCCAGTTCATGCCAAGGCGTGTTGTACTTCTCCTGGGCAACAGGATATCCGCCGCGTTCTGAAAAAGCCTGGAAGGAGCGCATACGGATTTCTTCGTCGATCTTTCCACGGTTGGCAGATTCTATCCAAAAGTCCATAGATAACAGTTTTTCTAAGCCATTATCTCCCCATTCAGATTTCCCCTTAAAGCTGAATCGGAGTTCGGCAATCTCTCGCAAAAGTAGCGGTCCCATCTCAAGAGTGGTAACCCTGCCGGCCAGACTATCACGTCCCGCCTCAATCCGAAGCGATGAACTACCGGTGATAAGAACACGAGCTGAGTGATTGTCAACGAAGTTCTTGACTTGAGGCGCCCAAGCATCCAGGTTCTGGACTTCATCCAGAAATAGATAGGCCGTTCGTCCCTTATTAGCGGCCGTGTTGAAACTCTCCTGCAGAATAGTCTCCTCGTACCAACGAGAGATAGCAAGGACCGGTTCCTGAATGCCGCGAAGCGTCGGCAATTCATCAAATGGAACATACAAAATTCGCCTGCTATCAACACCTTCCCCAATAAGCGTTTGAATGGTTTGACGCAATAAGATGGTCTTTCCAACACGACGAGTCCCCATGAGAACTGTGGCAGGCGTCATGCCCGACTTAACGAGTGCGAACATGCGTTTAAAGGGCCACCGTTTAAATTTTGGCGGCTCAATGCCTTCTTCGCCAATCCACCAGGGATTAGCCGATCTAATATTCTGGGAAAGTTCCAGCGGAAGCTTTCCGTAAAGAGGATGTTGTTCAAGCCGATGATTATCCGCTTTATTCATATTTGTTGCCTTCAAGGATTGATACCCAAGCTTTCATTCCCATTCAATCGTGGCCGGGGGCTTGGAGCTGATGTCGTAGACGACGCGATTGACGCCCTTGACCTCGTTGATGATGCGGTTTGAAATCGAGGCCAGCACGTCGTAGGGAATCCTCGACCAGTCTGCCGTCATGAAGTCGCTGGTATCGACCGAACGGACCGCCACCACGTTGTCGTAGGTTCGCCCGTCGCCCATGACGCCGACGGATTTCACCGGCAGCAGGACGGCGAAGGTCTGGGCGGTCTTGCGATAGAGATTGTTGGCGTATATCTCCTCCAGCAGGATGTTGTCGGCCTTGCGGAGCAGTTCGAGCCGATCGCGAGTAACCTCGCCCAGGCACCTTACGGCCAGACCCGGCCCCGGGAACGGATGCCGCCAGACAAGTGTCTCGGGCAGGCCCAGCAGTTCGCCCGCCTGACGGACTTCGTCCTTGAAGAGATCGCGGAGCGGCTCGATGAGTTCAAAGCCCAGTTCCGCGGGCAGGCCGCCGACATTGTGGTGCAGCTTGATGTTGGCCGCCTGGCCGGCCAGGCTCTTGCCCGACTCGATCACGTCGGGATAAAGCGTGCCCTGGGCCAGAAAATGGGCGTTGGGGATCTTTTTGGCGTGGGCCTTGAAGACGTCGATGAACGTGTGTCCGATGATCCGCCGCTTTTCCTGCGGATCGGTTACGCCGCGCAGGCGGTCAAGAAACTGATCGGCCGCGTCGGCCACCGTCAGGTTCATACCGAAATGGCCGTGGAACGTGCTCTTGACAAGTTCCACCTCATTCATCCGCAGCAGGCCGTTATCGACGAAGATGCACGCCAGCCGTTCGCCGATGGCCTTGTGCAGCATCGCCGCCACAACCGACGAATCGACCCCGCCGGAAAGCCCGCAGATAACCCGTTCATCGGCCTTCACGCGGGCGCGGACCTCGGCCACTACCGACTCGACGAACGAGCCCATCTTCCACAGGCCGCGGCAGCCGCAGATGTCGTACAGGAAATTGACGAATATCTCGTTGCCGTGCGGCGTGTGCGTTACCTCCGGATGAAACTGCACGCCGAAGACCGGCCGGTCGCGATGCCGCACCGCCGCGATCGGGCAGGTCGGCGTCGCAGCCAGCGGGATGAAATCGTCGTTAAGGTTGCGGACCTGGTCGCCGTGGCTCATCCAGACGGTCGTCTCGGCCGGCACATTCTTCAGCAGGCCTTCGGGCCGCGTTATCGTCAGCGAAGTCCGGCCGTACTCGCGAGACGGCGCCGACTTTACATCAGCGCCGAGAAGCTGGCAGCTCACCTGCATGCCGTAGCAGATTCCCAGTATCGGCACGCCCAGGTCGAAGACGTCCATGCGGCAGCGGGGCGCGCCGGCCTCGTAAACGCTGGCCGGCCCGCCCGTGAAGATCAGCCCGCGCGGGTTGAGGCCGCGGATTTCCTCGGCGCTCACGTCCGGCCGGGCAAGCACGCTGTACACCCCGTTCTCTCGCACACGACGCGCGATCAACTGCGCATACTGCGAGCCGAAATCCAGTATGACGACCGTTTCTGATTGTCCTGTCGGCAATGCCATATCTTTCCTCTGCCGGACTCGAAAACACCCGGCATCAAACCCGGAATGATACGCCCTTGGCTTTGTACAGGCAATGCCAACTATCGCGCCATTTGATCCTGCTCGCCGCAAGCCCGCCGATCGGCTCTGCCGCACTTGACGCACCGGCCGATAATTGAGACAATCAGCTAATCAGCCTCGGGGCGTAGCTCAGCTTGGCTAGAGCGCCTGGTTTGGGACCAGGAAGTCGGAGGTTCAAATCCTCTCGCCCCGAGTTTTCGCCCGAAGGGCGATAAAAATATCTGTTTAACCCGTCAAAACCGGCGGCTGAAAAATCGGGAAACACCTGTCAGCTCGTTGAAAATGTGTCGCAGGCGTCCCGGGTTGCCTGTGGCGTGGGCATCCCGCACTCATATTGTGGCGCCCTCAAGCGTAGCTGCAACGCAGCGAAGCCTGGAGATGGTTGTTTTAACGTGAATGAAATTTGGAACACCCCCAAGCTCCGCTTCCGCTGCGATTGAGAGTGCCACCTTATCTGACGATCTGCGATTTTTCTTTTCGAGGCCGGGAGATGTCCCTGATCCGCTGGAAGAATTCGCTTTGCAAGGCCGGGGCGGCTTGGTCGGCCTTGATCCTGCGAATCACAGCGGCGAGAGCTGAAACGTAAATCTCCAGAATTTTCTGCCCCTTGGCGGCGTTGGCGGCCCGGGCGTCGCCGGCGTAATGTTCCGGATAATCCGAGTACCAGCCGATCGACGACTGAATGTCCTTGAGGTGCTTGAGCCGGCCCAGGGGCTTTGCGGGAGTTTTCGGCACGCGATCCATTTTGATCATGTCTGACGCAATGGCCAGCATCAGCGAGGTCTCGGTCTCGTCGGCATGCCCGCCCTTCGTGCGGCAGATACGCCTGACCTTCTTTTCCATGGCCGAATCCGCCAGCCATTCGCTGTGATACAGCGTGTAGGACTTTTCTTTCGACAGGGCCGACTGGAGGAAGAATTTCATCATGGCGGAGTTTCCGCCGTGGCAGTTGTAAAGGAGGATTTTCGTAAAACCGTTCCGGCCGATCTCCTCGCAGACGTTCTCCATCAGTTCCAGCAGCAGCGCCGGCTTGATCGCCAGCGTGCCAGGAAAGTGTTTTGCCTCGAATATCTGGCCGAAGTAATAGGCCGGGAACACCACGGCCGGTTCGCGATCGGCGGCCATCGTCGCCACAAAGTGGGCGACCATCACGTCGGTCCCCAGCGGCAGGTGCTCGCTATGCCGTTCCAATACGCCCAGCGGCACCACGCAAAGCCCCGTTTCCCGCACCGCCCGACCAAAATCCCGATCTGTCAATTCTTCCCAGTTCATGCCTGATCCTTTTTCGTAGGGTGTGCAACCTTGGCATGCGTAGCTTTAGCGAAGCATGCTTGTTGCACGCCAATTCTTTCCGCGTGCAACGGAGTTGCACGCCCTACTTTGCTTCGCCGCGACGAGTCAGCGAAGCCGGATTTACCTCTTGGCGCAAAACCAACCATGCCACCGGCCAACCCGTTGTTGGCATTTTCACTTTGTTTCTATTCGAGTTTAATACTTTTCATTACTTCGACAATTCCCCTTATGGCTTCGACGCAATTTGTTCGAACATTTCTCTCGATGGCCCATCGAGGAAGTTCGTCCGTACTCCAGTACCACATGAAACGTATCCACTGCGTGAAGGGCGCAGCAATGGCAGCCAGCCGGACAAGCCCAGGATCCAGCGCGCTGCGTCGTCCGTCCTCGTACCCTTCTCGAAACCACGTCCAGCGGTCCATCTGTTCTTGAGGAATAGAAGACAAGAATGCCGCCAGGGCCAGCACCTCATTTCCGTAGCGCGTCATTTCAAGATCGATAAATCCCTGCAGTTTCGGTCCATCCGCGATGATGTTGTTGTAATGAAAGTCGTCCATGCAGACGAAGCCGGGCCACGACAGGATCGCGTTTCTATGTTCACGGATCTCCTGAAGCGATTTGGCCAGCATTTCTTTGTGAGGCGCCTGCCGCAAGGAAAGTGCTTTTGCCGAAAGCTCACAGACGCCGTCAAAATAGGATTCGAGACTTGCTTCCCGATAGTATTGGTAGTCAAAAAATATCTTTGGAGCCATATCGTTTCGGGCGTTTGCGGCAAGAGAATCGCCCGGTGCACATTCTACAATCCGGGCGACAGCGGCGCCTAACTGTCGGAAAAGCCCCCTCCATTGATCCTGATCCAATTCTTTTTCCATCAAAAAGAAAGGTTTTCCAGTGAGCCTCTGCATTACCAGAATATTGCCGCTTTCAAATGGAAGCACCCCTGGCACGTATCCTGTTTCATGAAACAGACCCAGCGCCTTCTTCTCATGATGTTTTCTTTCGATATCTCCGTACCGTTTGAAAACAACGGGCTCTTGATTAAAGTGGCCGAAAACAACATCATTTGTAGCGCCCGGATGCGGCGGCATATAATCTGAGTCGATGCTCAAACCAGGGTTTGACTCGACCAAACAACGGATTTCCTCCATTGCCTGCTTAAATTGATTGCTCATTGTCTTCTAATCTCCATTGCCAACAATGTTCAGGCCGATCGCCGGGCGTCATTGGCCGCATCTGCTTGCGGCCATGTTTTTCGTGGCACGGCCGTCCCGGCCGTGTGTTCCATGGGCGTCTCGCCCATGGAATTCAAGAAATATTACAAGCCACGACCGAGACGGTCGTGGGACACACGGGCAAGATGCCCGTGCCACAAAAAAAGCACATGCTCACAATCCGGCTTCGCTACGCTACGCCGAGACAAGCAGATGCGAGCATTGCTGTTACTTTTCCCACACTTCCTTCCAAAGGTTTTTCCCCGCCATCCAATCAGACAGCCATTTCTCTAAAGATGGTCTATGGAAATAGGTTATTGACTCCATTGATTCGCCCGGTTCCTTTTTACTAACGTCCATGAAATAGACAGGATAAGGTGAGTTTAGGCAATCCACTGCAGAATAAATTACACACCCCCAATGGCAGATCGGCAGCCATCCTTCCGGCCATTCCCAGGTTGGTTCGTCCGGAATGGTGGTTCGATATCTGGCATACAGTTTCTCAACGGTGTCTCCGAGGTCATCAGTGAAACCACCATTTAATCCCATAACGCCATAACCCGGACCAAAACCACCATTTGCAATGGTCATGTAAATTTCTCTGAGCAAGTCAGGAAGTGGGAATCCCAAGTCGGTTTCGGCTTGAAAAATCGCCTGAGTGTCGCAAGGTGGGGACATATGAAACTCAAACCCAGTTGGCCCTATACCGACAGGATGTTCTTTCAAGTATTTCTGAAGTTGACTGGCATTTTTTTCCATTGCATTGACAAAGCAGTTGCACGCCAATTTTTCCCGCGTGCAACGCAGTTGCACGCCCTACATCTAAAAAAGCACATGCTCGCAGACAGATGCGAGCAGTGGCACCCGTTTAAACCTCTCGATGCGATAGGCAGGTAACCTGCCATTCAAGAAGGTTTCTTCTTCTTATCATCAATAATAGTGTTGATTTGCGTAACAGAATCCAATTTATCAAGTCGCTTTCCATTCACATGGTAATAAACTGTCTCTCCTCCACTGGTAGACTCTTGTTTCCAAAACTCTGTGCCCGTTTCAAGATCACAAAAATGGACACCCATGGGTACACGCGAGAATGCATCTCCAACTCCACTTTCACCTAATTTTTGAAAAAGCCTACCATTTATTTCAAAATTTATTCCGGCCATTTAAAAGCTCCTTTTTAATAAAGGGGGGTAGACGGTTAGCTCCCCCTATCGCAACAGACTGTGGTTTTACCAGTCATATCCGTCGGTAAGGTCTGCGTCGGTTACAGGACCTGTAACGACTACTTGTTCGAGAAGCCGAGCAGATCAGTCGGCCTCGCGT
>JACRIL010000137.1 GCA_016235825.1 Planctomycetota bacterium | reverse complement strand
CCAATCGGCACAAGTTGGCCAGGGCGCGGGGCCGGTTGTTCCAGACGCCGTCGTATTCGAGCCTGTTGAACAGCACCGGCCGGCTGCCCCGGGCGAGAAACAGCAGGATATACGCCGACTCGACGACGGAATCCACCCCCGCGCCTTTCTCCGGCATACGTACCGCCAGCAGCCTTTTTGTCCCTTCCTTGAACCAATCGGATTTGCCGAAATATTTGTAGCCGCTGGCCAGCCCGACCCGTTCGATTCCATACATGTAGTAGGGGAAAAAAATTCCGGACGTGTCATAATGCCTCCAGGGGGCGGCGAGGGTTTTTTCAAAATTGGCGTCGAACCAGTCCAAGCCTCTTTTGATGGGGGCATATTCATTGGAAACATTGCATTTGACGAACCTGTCGCCCAGCGAGGCGTCGATGCAGACGAAGAGGCTGGCCAGTCCGGCCGTGCTCATCGCGCCCCATGATGGATTATCTCCAGAACATGTATAACACCATCCGCCGTCGGGGCCCTGCTTGGTGAGCCACCTTTTCAGGCAGGCATCCCAGAACTCTTTGGGAATTTCCATGCCGCCTCTGTGCCCGGCCCAGATGGCCAGCAGGACATACTGGGCGTTGGAATTGTCGCAATACATCCCATCCGTCTGCGGCACTGGTTTGTTGCGTCTTGCAGCCAATGCCTCCTTGCTTTCACACATGTAATCAGACCCGCCGCCTTTGTAATACAAGGCGTTAGCCAGCAGCAATTCGACGTCCTTCTGGAGGTTCTTCATATACTGGTTTTTGGTCTGCTTGTTGGCGGCCAGCCAGGTATTGCAGCGGAAGCCCATCGAGTAAATCATCACATCCGTGTCCTGATTTTTGGCCAGCCAGTCGAGGGCCTTGACTATCCTGGGGTCTTTGGCGCTTATGCCGGCCTCGATCAGGGCGTAAACCGCTATCGACGTTGGCGCGGTAGTCCAATCTGTAAACTTATCCTCCTTTTTAGGATACGGCGGCCAGTTGCCCTCGGGCAGTTGAGCGGAAAGAAGGAAATCGATCCTGCCCTGAAGGGCCTTGCCAACATCCTGCTGGGTGTAAGAGTCGACCTTCCGCCTCGCTTCCTGGGGCCAAGCGGTTGCCGCCAACAAAAGCACCACCAACCCTGTGCAAGCTCTTTGATTCATGAATTTGTCGGACATGAGCGGCCTTTCCGTCAAATGGCCTCGCCTGGCAGAGGCGCGCGAACCTCGGAAAATTTCTGTCGTTTAACAGGTATGGATTCATAATACCATTCTATCGCGATAGAGGCAAGAAAAAAAGGCGCCAGCCGAAAACAGCCAGCCGGAAAAACTGCCAGTCGCCTTTGACATTGCGGCCGACTGTTGGCAAAATAAGCGGCTCTTCTGATAGGCTCTTATAAGGGCGCGCATTAATGGCGAGATATTGCATCGGCATAGATTTGGGCGGCACGTTCATAAAGTTCGGCCTGCTGGACAGGGATTTCCAGCCCAGCCCGACGTTCCAGCTCCCCACGCCGCTGGACTGGGGCGTTGACGGGCTGATACAGCAGATGGTGGCCGGCGCGCATCGGCTGATTGACGCCAACAATCTTAAGGCGGACGAGGTGGTCGGGATCGGCATAGGCACGCCCGGCCCGTTGAGCATAACCGAGGGCGTGATAAAATCCCTGCCCAACATACCCGGCATGGAAAACGTGCCTCTGCGGGACCTGATAGCAGAGAATATGGGGATACAGACGGCCATCGAGAACGACGCCAACGCCGCGGCCTTCGGCGAGTATATCTGCGGGGCTGGCAGGAACGAGGGCGACATGGTCATGCTCACGCTGGGCACGGGCGTCGGCAGCGGCATCATCCAGGACGGCAGGATACTCCACGGCGCCAACGAGATCGGCGCCGAGATCGGGCATATGATCATTCATCCGGGCGGCGAGGAGTGCAACTGCGGGCAGAAGGGCTGCCTGGAGGCGTATTGCTCGGCGACCTATATAAGCGAGCGGTGCAAGCGTCTGATGGCCCAAGGCAGGCCGAGTTCGCTTGGCAAGGTTCTGGAAGCAAAGGGCAAGCTCAGTTCTCGCGACGTGAACAACGCCCGCAAGGCCGGCGACGCGCTGGCCGCGGAAGTGTGGGAACAGGCGGCCTATTACCTGGCCATCGGGTGCGTCAATATTTGCCGCATATTGGACCCCGACAGGATCATAATCGGCGGCGGGCTGGCGTCGGCGGGCAACGACCTGCTCGAGCCGATCGTCAGGCATTTCCGGACGCTGCACTGGAAGCTCACCGAGCCTCAGACCGAAATAATGATCGGCTACCTTGCCGGCGACGCCGGGGTAATCGGCGCGGCGGGTGTGGCGTGGACGGCCTTCGGGCAGACCGAGCAGGAATCGCCGGCCGAAGAACAGGCCGAAGAAGATCAGCAGGCCCAGCAAGGCAATCAGGACCAGCAGGAGGCCTGGTGGGAGAAAAAATGAACGGTCAATTAACGGAATTAAAAAACCGGCCAGGCGTTAGCGGCCCGTTGAAAATGTGGAGTGGGCGTCTCGGTTCGCCTGTGGCGAGGGCATCCTGCCCTCGTGTTTTGCTGTTTTTCTTCGGTTTTTCCGCAGGCGAGACGCCTGCGGCACACGCGGCCAGGATGGCCGCGCCACAAACATCGCCACATTTTCAACGGGCTGTCAGGGCCGCCCGGCGGGATGGCGAGTGAAACACTACTATCCGAATTTTGACGAGTTTCTGCGGCTGTCGGAGCAGGGCAACACGATCCCGGTTTACCGCCAGCTTCTGGCTGACGCCCTGACGCCGGTTACGGCGTATCAGCGGGTGGCATGCCCGGCGGGTTTCGCGCCGGCCGGACATTCGTTCCTGCTGGAGAGCGTCGTCGGCGGCGAGCGGGTGGCCAGGTATTCCTTCGCCGGGGCCGACCCGCAGGTTACTTTCTCGATCCGCGGCGACCAGGCGACGACAACCGCCGTCGGCAAACCGCCCCGCACGTTCACGTCGCGCGACCCGCTGGCCGAGATGAGAAAGATGCTGGAGGAGTACAAGGCGGTGCATCTGCCGGGGCTGCCCAGGTTCTGCGGCGGGCTGGTCGGCTACGCCTCTTACGACATGGTCAGATATTACGAGAAGCTCGGTCCTGGCCCGGCGGACGACAGAAACCTGCCCGACATGGTGTTCGGCCTGTATTCATCCATGGTGCTCTTCGACCATGTCTCCAAGACCATCAAGGTGGTCGCCAACGCCCACATAAAGGACGACCCCGGCCTGGCGTATCGGCACGCGGTCGAGAGCATCGAGCGGACGATAAGCCGCCTCCAGGAAGGCGCCGGGCAGAACGTCGGCGAAGTTACGCTGGATCACCTTCCGCAGTTGCCCTTCGAGTCGAATTTTACCCGCGGGCGGTTCGAGCAGGCGGTCGAGGCGTGCAAGGAATACATCAGGGCCGGAGACATTTTCCAGGTCGTGCTGTCGCAGCGGCTGGCCCTGACGACCCAGGCCAGGCCGTTCGACATTTACCGATCGCTTCGCGTGGTCAACCCCGCGCCGTTCATGTTTATACTCAACACGCCCGATGTGGTCCTGGTCGGCAGCAGCCCGGAGATACTCTGCCGTGTCGAGGACGGGCTGATAACCAACCGGCCGCTGGCCGGCACGAGGCAGCGGGGCAGGACCGATCAGGAAGACAAGGAACTCGAGGCCAACCTGCTGGCCGATCCGAAGGAGCGGGCCGAACACATCATGCTGGTCGATCTGGCCCGAAACGACGTAGGCAGGGTGGCCGCGCCGGGCAGCGTGGAACTGTCCGACCTGATGTCCGTCGAGCGATACAGCCACGTGATGCACATCGTCTCCAACGTCAAGGGCAGGCTGCTGCCCGGGATGACCGCTTTCGACGCCCTCCGCGCCACGCTGCCTGTCGGCACCGTCAGCGGCGCCCCGAAGATACGGGCTATGCAGATCATCGACGAGTTCGAGCCGACCCGCCGGGGGCCTTACGCGGGCGCCGTCGGATATGTCGATTTCTCCGGAAACATGGACACATGCATCGCCCTGCGAACCATGGTTATCTGCGGCGGCAAGGTCTATTTGCAGGTGGGGGCCGGCATTGTGGCCGACTCCGTCCCGGCCAAAGAATACGAGGAAACCATTAACAAGGCAAAGGCGCTCCTCAAGGCGATCACTGTGGCCGAAATGGGATTTGGCGAGTAGTTTGTCCAGCGCGAATATCAGAAACCAAGTTTGTCCGATAAATTATCACCCGATTTTGGCCCCATTTCAAATGAAATATACAGACGTCATGTTGAAAATATCGCAGGATGTCTTTTTAGATAAAGCTATAACTCTTTTAATAAAAGCCTATTATAGTTGAAATATTTGAGTTCGGAAACTCAATCGCAAATTTCAATATTTGAAACCTAAAAAGTAATAATAATTGGAAAAAGCAGATTTTAACTACCATATGTTGGAGCCATCGGTCTAGAATACAGTCAGACGGCGGTGCCCGAGCCACACCGTGTTGGGCGGTGAGAGCAAGGCTGAATAAGGTGCCGCAGGGCGGCCTGACAAGGACAAAGGCCGATAGGCAGGAGCAAGGAAACATGCGTGTCAACAGACTCCCAAAAGGATTTACGCTGTTAGAGTTGATGCATGTGATCAGCATCATCGCGATACTCATAAGCATTCTGTTTCCGTCCATGAACGGTTTTCGCGCGAAGGCCAAGATAAGCAGGTGCGCCAATAACCAGCGATGGGCCACTCATGCCTGCCTGATGTACGCCCAGGAGAACATCAATTATCTTCCCCCGCTCATGTCGCCCAAGCCCGCCGCCTTTGTGGACAAGACGAAGATATTCAACGTCAATGCGGGCAATTACGCCGGGATGAACCTGACATATGACGGGAAATACGGCACTACCGTCGAGACCGATTTCACATGGGCCGACATGGTTTACCACTCAGGATACGGCGGGCTGGATCTGTTCCAATGCCCGACCGATATCGGCCAGCGGAACATGAAGCTGGCGCCCAAAGAGATAAGCTACGGCCTGAACTGGCACCTCTACGCGCAAAAGAAGAACGGCTGGGGCGGTTGTGCCGAGAACAACGCGATCGGCGGCGACGCGAGTTTCGGCTCCGCATGGCAGAAGGGATCGTCGGGTTGGGGTTATTACGGACCAGTCCTGACCGAAATCACTTCGCCGGTTGGAACGATTCTTATGGGCGACAGGGAGCCTGGGACGCACAATCGCCCGGCCATCACGTGGAACTGGTTCCGCGCAGGCGACATGAATGTCAACAGGCATATGATGAAGGATGAAACGCCGCAGGTCATAGCCTTCTGCGACGGTCATGTGGAAGTTACCACGCTTGAGGAATTGTGGAATATTCCGCCTGAGGTCTCCTACAACAAGACTACCCTGGGCAGCGTGATGAGCGCGTGCGGGTGGACTGGTGTAGGCTGGCAGTGGCAGGGCGCCGCGGACGGATATGACGGCGTTGCCGAAGTCATGCCCTATTGGGCCGGATACTCCCGGACTACAACCGGCTTTTTCTATAACGCGACCATCTGGAACGCATCAGGTTATCCGTATCCATGGATGCTGAACCCATAGAGATTCGGGTGCAGGTGATGCCCGACTGACGATGCCGCCGGAACAGGAGAGCGTACCGGGTTGCCGCCGCCTCGCGAACAGGATATGATTATTTATGCCTAATGCGGGAACCGGTACAATGAGCGGATGGTATATCAGGCGAGCAGGCGGGTCCATGGGCCCCGTCAGCGACGCGATATTGAGAGAGCTTGCCAGACGAGGCGAGCTGAAGCCCTCCGACCTGATCTGGAAGGAGGGGATGTCCGCATGGGTTGTGGCTGCCAAGGCCAGGGGCCTGTTTTCCGCGTTTGCGGCGGCCGGGCGGGAGTTGTCAACTCTTGTTGAACAGCGCGAGACCGTACCAGACCAAGCTCCTTCGGCCGCGGCGAGCCAACAACCGGCGGCCGCACCGGGCCATGCCCCTCCGGCCGCGATGAGCCGCCAGCCGGCGACCGCATCAGGCCATGCCCCGCCGACCGTGGCGAGTCATCAACCGGCGGCCGCGCCGGGCCGCGTTCCGACACAGGCTCCTCGCCAACAACAGCCGCAGCAGGCGCACCCAGCGGAGCACCCGCAAACGCCACAGACGGCGGCGCCCGGGCAAAACCAGGATATTTCGAGGCAGCTTGGATCCCTGGTAGATGATTTCGCCGACCTGAGCAAAAAACTCCTTGCCGGCGCCGCGGAACATGGGCTCCCAGATGCAGGCTCACAGGATGCTGCCGGCGCCCAACAGGCGGCTGAAACGCATCGCACGGGCGCCAGCCAAATTCAACATCCTGCCGGCCATATTTCCGGGGGGCACAAGCCGCCGTCAGTCTCAAAGCCCCCGTCAGTTTCGCACAGCGCGCCTGTCAAGCCGACTGCGCCGGCCCGCTGGCCAACCGTCCCCGCGGGCAAGCCTGCCCCGGTTCGCAAACTGCCGGCGGAACGGCCCAGGCGGCCGCAGCCTGTCGCCGGACAGGGGGGGCAGCAGTCCGCCACGGACAACTACACGGCCATGCTCATAGGCCAGTACGACCACGCGAAGAAGGGCGCAAAGGCGGGCAAGCCGGCCGCCGCTGCCGGAAAGACCTTGCGGCAATATGCGGAGGAAGGGCGGTCGAAAACACGTGAGATTGCAGCGCATCTGGTCCTGGGTTTTATCATCCTGTTTGCGCTGGGCATGACGACGTACAGCCTGGCTTTCATGCCCGAGCGGCAGAGCCAGGCGACCGTGACGCTGGAATGCATCAAGTGCGGCCATCAGCAGATGCTTGCGCCGGATAAGGTTGAGGTTGATTCAATGGGCAGGCAGTGCGCCAACTGCCCCAATTGCGGCAGCAGGCAGACGGCCTTTCCCGCGATGCAGTGCCCCAATTGCGGAAAGTATTTCATATCGGAAGTTGACAAGGCGCTGCTGTCCCGAAGCGGCTCGCTTTACGGCAACTCGCTGAATTGCCCCCACTGCAAGACCAATCCGGTCGAGTGGCGCAAGAAGCACCGCAAGTAATTCCATCGGCAGTCAAATATCCGGCTATTGAGCCTCAAGGAGGGCCGCGACGCCGCCCGGACGTATCCGGCGTCACCCTCCTTTCATCTGGCTCGCCGTGAACTCCATGCCCCGTGCCGATCGGATCCTGCCCGGAGATGATTTCGTCAATTCTGATCTGTTTAGTCATTTCAACATGCCCGTCCACGTAAACCGCGCATGCATAGCCCAGGTGCCTGAATGCTGTTGCGTCGTTCACATAATCAAAGGAGCAGTCGTAATGCCCCTGTCTTTTGCCTGTGCCATCCTCCATGCCGTCGAAGAACAGGACTATATTGCTTGGATTGGGAAGCAATTCATCCACCGTCATGTCGCGCAGGAGCAGATCGACGTTGTATCCGTAACTCACCGAATACGTTACTATCGAGTTATCCAACTGCCGTACCGAAACCTTTTTTGGGGATGAATCTGACGGACATACCCAACCTGCCGGGTCGTAATTGGTCCATCCCGCAACGGCAGCTTTTTTGGGAACTACCAGGATGACGATGGTGTCGCTGGCGCCAGGCTCAAAGTAGTAGAACAGCGGCGGAAAATGGCCATTGTGATTTTCACAATACAGTTTGGTTACCGCCCCAAGGGCGTGCAGATTCGTCATGCAGACGGCGCGCTTTGCCAGACTCCTTCCGGCACTCATACTCGGGACGATAATGGTGAGCAGAACGCCAATTATCGAGACTATGACCAGCATTTCCACCAGGGTAGTGCCGCGACAGGATTTTGAATGCATGCCCATGGTTGTTTCTCCTAAGCTTCATCGACTCGCTTCCCTGCCGCACGCCTGCCGGCACGGTTGCGGTTCATCCACGCAATCCCATGAAAAGCCATGCCCGAATTCAACGGTCTTGCCGTAATAATTGTAGGGGCGAGCCGGTTATGAAAAAAGGGGAAAAATGGCAAAAAGCGGGAAAAACGGAATGTGTCGAATCAATCCAGATAAAAATCGACGACAGAATGACTTTTCGCCCTATCAGCCCGTTGAAAAAGGCGATGTTTGTAGCGTGGCCATCCTGGCCGCGTGTGCCGCAGGCGTCTCGCCTGCGGAAAACCAAGGAAAAATGACAAAATGCGAGGGCAGGATGCCCTCGCCACATGCGGGCGAGACGCCCACGCTACATTTTCAACGGGCTGCTATCTTGTGATCAGATGGGAATGTTCAGTTCCCATTCCCGTTGCCATTTCCGCCATTGCCGTTTCCGCCGTTGCCGTTTCCGCCATTGCCGTTGCCTTGTCCAACGGGATCTCCCATAATGATGACATCGCTGTTGTCGAATGCGGTCTTGGATTCCACGTGGCCGTCCACGTAAAGGATGTCGGCCTTGCCAAGGTGCCGCGCGTCGAAGGCGGTGCTGGCGAAATCAAAGGCGTCGCTGTAGTGTCCCTGTTTCTTGCCTTTTTTATCACCGTCATGTGCGCCGTCGAAGAACATGACGATATGGCTGGCGCTAAAGGGCAGGTCGTCGTGCCGCGGGTCGCGGAGAAGAAAGTCGACATTGAAGGCGTAACTGATGGGGTATTGCACGATCGAATCGTCCTGCTGGCGGACCTGCACGGAGTAGGGAGATGGATCGCTGGGGCAGATGAAACTCTTGGGGTCGTACACAGTCCAACCCGCGACGGCGGCCTTTTTGGGAACAACCAGGATGACGATGGTGTTGCTGGCGCCTGGCTCAAAATAATAGAAGAGCTGGGGAAATTGCCCGTTGTGATTTTCCCAGTACATCTGGGTGCACACGCCGATATCATGCAGATTGCTCATGCAGACGGCGCGTTTCGCCTGAAGCCTGGCGACTCCCAAACTCGGCACGATCAGGGTTACCAGAACGGTAATTACCCCGACGATCACCAGCATCTCGATCAGTGTCGTGCCACGATTGTTTCGTAAGTTTTCGTACATGGCGTTATCTCCTTACTTTCAACGACACACAAACCCGCCGCACGTTTGTGGGTCCGGCCACTATTCAAACCGGTAATCCATGAAAATTCATATTTAAATGCAACGGTCTTCTAATGTATTGTAGGGACAGCCCTACTATAGGAAAAAGAGGAAAAATAGGAATATTCGGAATAATATTGCAACTAATGTGTTTAGAAAGGGTTAATGGTAGCAAAAAAATGAATCTCGGGAGTTCTTTTTTATTTTGCAAGCAGGGAATTGTTACTTTTCTGTCCCGAAAAGTTCCAGGAATTGTCCGGTCAGGGCCGAGTAATCCTGTGCGCCGGCAGAGTGGGGGTCGTACTGGAAGATGGACTGACCGTGGCCGGGACATTCAGCCAGCTTGATGTTCCGGCGGATGACCTGGCCGAAGACTTTTGCCTGCGCCCAAGGCAGGTCGGAGTTTCTGGACGCCTGGAGGAACTCGTGCAGGTCGGCGACGACCTCGGCCGCCAGTTTCGTGCCTGTTTCGTACATGCAAAGGATGATGCCGGCCACGCGAATCGTCGGATTTATCCCCTGGCGGACCATGAGGATGGTGTTGAGCAGTTTGCCAAGCCCGTGAAGGGCCAGAAAATGGGGCTGAAGCGGTATCAGCACGTCGTCGGCCGCGCCAAGGGCGTTGAGCGTCAGCAGGCTCAGGCTCGGCGGGCAGTCGATCATCAGAAAACGCCAGGGCAGATTCTGTCCGGCGATTTTGCGGCGGAGCTTGAGATGCCGGTCCTCGTGGTCGGACAGTTCGGTCTCCGCGGCGGCAAGGTCGATCCGCGTGGGAATAAGCCAGAGATTTTCATTTCCCGCCACCTGCAACGCAGCCTGCGAAGCGGTTGTCTCGGTTACCAGCAGCTCGTATGAGTCATGCGGATTGACGCCCGGCTCGACGCCCAGATGCAGCGTCAGGTGCGACTGGGGATCCAGGTCCATGACACATGTGGGCTGGCCCAGCCCGGCTATCTGCCAGCCGAGATTGGCCACCGTGGTCGTCTTGCCGACCCCGCCCTTCTGGTTTATCACCGCGATCGTTCTCACGGGCCGCATTATATCGCCGCGCCACGAATTTGCCGAACATTAAAACACTTTGCGATACGGGGACAAATCGGTAAAATGTCTTCTACCGGCGGACCCTTTTCTAGCCGATGAATAAATGATAGAATGTCCGGCAGACAAATGCGGCATCGACTGACATATCGGATTATGGGCAAGAGGCTCGGACTGGCTGACAAACTTGTTTTCGCGCTCCTGGCGGCGGCGGCGGTACTGTCGGGCTGTCACGTCCCGTGGACGCCGCCCGTCGGCCCGTATTTCCGCGAGATCGATCCGATCACCGGCAGGGGCTACTTTATCTACGTCCCGAACGACTACACCGAAACCAAGGCCTGGCCGGTCATTGTTTCCTGCCACGGCACGCCGCCATACGACGTGGCGGAACATCACATCCAGGAATTTAAATACTACGGCCAGACCAACGGCTGCATCGTCATCGCCCCCGATTGCGACGGGACGGACGGCATCTTCGGCGACGGGCCGACCGGGCCGATGCTCGACGACGAGAGGTTCATCCTGAGCATCCTGAGCCTGCTGGGCTACCGGTATAACATCGACATGGCCAATATCATGATTACCGGCTTTTCGGGCGGCGGATTTCCGGCGTATTTTGTCGGGCTGAGGAACCCGGATATCTTCAGCACGATCGTGGCCCGCAACTGCAACTTCAGCGAGCACAACACCGACGGCTGGTTCACCCCGCCGGATTTTACCGCCCGCCCGGCCGCCGGAAAGCCCAATCAGCAGTTCATCATGATCTACTACGGAGAGAACGACCCGGGCACCATCAAGATACAGTCCGACAACGGCATCAATTATCTCCGCCGCGTCGGATACACCGTCGAGACGACCATCATCCCGCAGGCCGGACACGACAGACACCCGGAAGTCGCCATGCGGTTCTTCCGCGAGAACTGGTGCCCGCCAAGGCCCTCGCTGTCCAAACTGCCGGGAAGATAAAGGCTGTTGAATTTGCCGACCGGCCGGACAGAATAACCTTCGCAGCGATATTACGTTGATTGCCGCCTGCTTTTGCGCGTGCAACATATATCCGATTCTGATGGCTGATATTAGCCGATTTCTCGGAGATGATTGAAGACTTGAGGATATATTTGCGGTAAAGGGCGCGCCGTTATCCGCCCGACGGCAAGGAGAAAAAATGAAACGGGAGAAATGTCTTGTTCCGGGCTTGGCCTTTTTGGGTATGCTGGCGATGGCCGGCTGCCAGGCCGGGGAGTTAATTTCCACGAAAGGCACTGCAACCATGGACAGCGTTCCCGGGACAATACGGATCAAGGGCGACAGCCCGGCCGGCAGCAACTTCATCGCGGATCACTTCGACCCGCTTCATATAACGCGCGAGGACGGGCGGCTCAACGTGCGGGCGTTCGAGGAATTGAACGGCGGCCGGCCGAGCCTGCTGTGCACCAAAACCAAGCCCCATACCTCATACTCTGCGACCTATCAGTTCACCGCGGGCGACGTCCGCCAGGCCGCGCTCTGGGTGTTCGAGCAGGGCCGGGCCTGGGCCTCGCCTTTCGCGTGGCGCATCGACGATGGGCCGTGGCGGAAGGCCCCGGCGCAACTGTGGATGCAGAAGAGCCGGTCGTTCAAAGACGGCCCCACGTTTTCCTGGTGTCGGCTTGGCGACGTCAGCCTGAGTGCCGGCAAACATGCTCTTGAAATATCGGTCAGCGAGCCGAAGGAGGACGGCGTCTATCTCATTTCCCAGGACTCCTTCGTGTTTATGCCAAAGGAACCTCTTGTCGGCGACTACGCGGAGAACTATCCCTTCGCGATTGCGAGCACCGACTTCGAGAAACCAGGCAAACAGGCGATCTTCCTCTGGGACGCAACTCCGCCGGACATGAAGGTTGACGACGGTTTCCGGCCGTGGCTCGAGCCGTACCCGATGCAGACCGACAGGCCGCTGGGGGCGGTCCTGGTCATACCCGGCGGTGCGTACCGCGTGCGAGCACCATATGAGGGAACGCCTGTGGCGAAACGTTTCAACGAGGCCGGCCTTCACGCCTTTGTCCTTCAGTACCGCGTGGCGCCGCATATGCGCCAGGAGGCCCTTGCCGACGGACAGCGGGCGATACGATTGATCAGGGCAAACGCCGCACGATGGAACGTCGCGGCCGACCGCCTGGCGGTGTGCGGTTTTTCCGCCGGCGCGCATCTGAGCGGCAGCCTGGGCATGAATGTGCTCGATGGCAGGAGCGACGCCGCCGACCCCCTGGAGCGGTTCAGCAGCCGCCCGGATGCGATCATCCTGGGGTATTCGCCGGCAAACGGGTCCTTTGACGTCGACAAGGGACTGCCCGCTAACTTCCCGCCGACTTTCATCTGGCACACCGTCGAAGATGCTCAGGTGCCGGTCGACAACAGCATCCGCATTGCGCAGGCCCTGCGAAAGAGCAAAATCCCGTTTGAAATACACCTGTACCCGCACGGGCCGCACGGCCTGGCGCTGGCAGAAAAAAATCCGCACGTGGCCTCGTGGGTGCCGCTGTGCCTGACCTGGCTCGATGAACTGGGGTGGAAAAAGTAACGAAAAGATAAACGGTTCTCATCTTAAAAACGTGGGTAGCGAGGTGGCAGATTGGCGGCATAATTACATTGAATTAATGGTTTGAGACATAGTGCTCTGTCAGCCGTAAATTGATGGATATAATCTTTTCAGTTTAATCCGTGCATCTTCTGTGGTGAACTGCCAGTCGACCTTGTTCTCAGCCTTGTCGCGTGCAGCTTCCCAAGCCTTCACTTCCCGCCGCAGATTG
>JACRIL010000135.1 GCA_016235825.1 Planctomycetota bacterium | reverse complement strand
TGCTGCTATACTCAAGTTGGACATCGTGCGACTCCTTTCGCTTTTCAAGCTCTTGTGGATAAAGAACTTGATGTACGAAAGGCTGCATGATGTCCATTGTTTTTATCGATCTACCTACCCACGTTTTTGGGAGGTGAACCATAAAATCTCAAAGTCAACGCCGCCGGAACTTACGGATATTTATGAACAAGTCAAATCAGATTCATCATCAGAAACTGATTCGCGGATACACCATAAAAAAAGAATCAATCTATTAATCGAAAAAGTTGGAACAAATGACAAAAAGAGACTGACGCAGTTATATGCAAAAATGGATTTAATATCGTATTTCAATTGGAATAAATGGAATATCTATTCCTTGGCTGACCGTTTGAAGGCATCTCGATTACTGGCAGAAACAACCCTGGCGATGGCGGCGTATAAGGCGGATAACGGGAATTGGCCGGAGACGTTGGAAAAACTGGTGCCGAAATATCTGCCGGCCGTGCCGAACGACCCGTTCGTCGATCAGCCGCTGAAATATCGCAAGGATGAAAAGGGATGGGTTCTTTACAGCGTCGGGGAGAATATGAAGGACGACGGCGGGAAAAAAACCGAGGATCCGGCCGCCGGCAAGGAAGACGACATCTGCGTGAAAAGCAAATAGTTCAAGCCCGACAGGGCGACAGAAAATAGCCCACCGATTCATCGGTGGGTTGTGATTCGACAAAACCAATGAGTCCCTTCAGGGACGAAAGAAGCTTCCATCCTGGTTTCTTCCGCCCCTGACGGGGCTGTAAAAAATTGTGAACTCGTTTACCCAGCGATAAATCGCTGGGCTATTTTCAATCGTCCCTACGGGACTTTGGAGCTTTCAACGGTTGGTGGCACCCCTAAACGCAGCATGGGGGTGAGATTTTGGGGCCATGAAAAATCGCAACATCCGAGGGCGAGAACATGAAAGACGACGGTGGAAAGATATCTGAAGACCCTGCCGGCAAAGAAGACGACATCTGCGTGAAAAGCGAATAACCTAAGTCCGACAGGGCGTCTGAAAGTAGCCCCGCTCCGTAGCGAAGCGGAGGGCGGGGTAGCCGGCGTCGTACAGTTCGAGCCCCTTGCGGGCGATTGAGGACATCTGTTTCCCGCGGCTGATGAATGTCTCGCCGAAGATCATTGGCCGGGGTTGTCTAAAATTTTGTCGCGCCTGTCTGAGGCGGGGCCGGAAATTTGGAACTTTATTGAATGGACAGATTTTCCCCGGGTTCCGCTTCGTCCGCCTGGGGGCGGACTCCGCTTTATCCGGGGCTACTTTCTGCCGGCCCTGCGAGCCTTCAAATTGGTCGCACTGGACTTGCAAGGTATTATTGTCTTTCAGAAAATTCATTATTTTCAATCTTATCCGAATCACGCCTTGTATTTGATCGGGTCTTTCACTCCGGCCTGCGCGAAGCCGGCGAGCCTCAGCCGGCAGGCGTCGCAATGCCCGCAGGACAAACCTTCGCCGGCCGGGTCGTAGCAGCTCCGCGTCAGGGAATAATCCACGCCCAGTTCCATACCCAACCTGATTATCTCCGCCTTGCTCATCTTTACCAGAGGCGCGTGAATTTTGAATTTTCCTTTTCCTTCAACTGCCGCCGCCGTCGCCAGGTTCGCCAGCCGCTCAAACGCCCCGACATACTCCGGCCGGCAGTCGGGATAGCCGCTGTAGTCGATCGCGTTGATGCCGATGTAGATGTCGAATGAGCCGAGCACCTCCGCCCAGCCGAGCGCCAGGCTCAGGAAGATCGTGTTGCGGGCCGGAACGTAGGTAACCGGGATGTCCGCCGAGGCCGGCCGGTCCTTAGGCACGGCGATGTCGTCGGTCAGCGCGCTGTGCCCGAATCCGCCGTGGGCTGAAAGGTCTATGCGGACAATCCTATGCGCGACAACACCGGCCTTTCTGGCGACCTTTTTGGCCGCCGCCAGTTCCAGGCGCCCGTGCCGCTGGCCATAGTCAAAACTCAGCGCATGGCAGGCGAATCCGTCGCGCCCCGCCGCAGCCAGCGCAGTCGCGGAGTCCATCCCGCCAGAAAGCAGCACCACCGCAGATTTTTTCCAGTCGCCCATCGACGGGCAGAGTATTCCGTCCGCCGGCCGGTTTCAACCGTAAACACGATTCTGCATTGGCCGGGCAATGAGAGTCCGACAGAAGTCAGAACATCTACAGTAGCGACGAAGGGTTGATGGTGATGTTCAGGCCCGCTTGCGGGCTTTCGCCCACCATAGCAGCCCGCCAAAGGCGGGCGAAGGCGGGTATAGACCGGGGCCTTTGGCCCCGGAAAACGGACGGATTCACTTTATCTGCAAGCCCGCTTCAGCGGGCTTTTCGATGATAGGAGAATACGATTGTTTTGGCAGAAAGTCACACCGATCTGCCCGTGTCGTGTAACAGGCCCCCGCTTTAGCAGCCCGTTGAAAAAGGCGATGTTTGTGGCGTGGCCATCTTGGCCGCGTGTGCCGCAGGCGTCTCGCCTGCGGAAAACCAAGGAAAAATGACAAAATGCGAGGGCAGGATGCCCTCGCCACACGCGGGCGAGACGCCCACGCTACATTTTCAACAGGCTGATAGGGATGGGGTAGTCTTGCATTGTTTTACTTTGTGATATGTGATTATGTCCGGTCGAAATCGTCGAACAATCGCACGTTGCTCCGATGGAAAAACGTAGGATATGACAGACTGACACATCACAAAAAAAAGAACGGTTGTGTTGCCAATTAACCCCCGATAAATCGGGGGCCTGTCAAACAACCCAAGCCCGATGAATCGGGCTGAAAAACAAAAACCGTCCAGCCTCCGACCCAGGCCCAAAGGCCCTGGTCTAGACCCGCCTCCGGCGGTCAAAGGCCCCTGACAGGGGCCTGAAAAAAGTGAATGGCCCTGACAAGAAAATTGCCAATGGCAATTGAAAAAGGTATGATGATCCTGAAAATACAATATGGAGGCCGTTACATGAAACATTTGCCGCTCCTTCTGACAATTCTGCTGCCCGTTATCGCCGCCGCGCAGGCGCCAACCACCGCACAGGCCCCAACCACCGCCCCTGCCTCCAACCCGGCGACGCAGAAAAACCCCGTTGCTCTTTTCAAGGAACTTCTCAAAAAGGCACAGGCGGGAGATACCGAGGCGCAGAACGCGACAGGCGAATGCTACGATAATGGCAGAGGCATAGAGGTCAACTTTGTAGAAGCGGTCGGATGGTTTCGCAAGGCAGCGGAGCAGGGACACGCAGACGCACAGTTGAATCTTGGATATTGCTATTTTGGAGGCAGCGGCGTTGACAAAGATATCAGAACGGCCATGAGTTGGTTTCGCAAATCAGCCGAACAAGGCAATGCCGAAGCGGGATATTGTCTCGGCATATTGTCTTTTTCAGGAAAGGATGGCGCTGTTGACAAAAAAGAGGGATTGAAATGGATTCGCAAGGCCTCCGAGCAAGGATATGCCGATGCCCAGAATCTTCTCGGAAACTGCTATTCTCGCGGCAACGGCGTTGAGGAAGATAAGAAAGAAGCGTTCAAATGGTACCGCAAGGCCGCCGAGCAGGGTCATGCAAAGGCCCAATACAATCTTGGCGTGTGTTACGGAAGCGGGGCGGGTGTAGAAAAAGATCAGATTGAGGCCGTCAACTGGTTCCGCAAGGCAGCGGAACAGGGACACGCTTACGCACAGTACCAACTTGGCAACTGCTACTGGGCCGGTGAAGGCGTATCAAGAGACATGACCGAGGCCGTTAAATGGTGCCGCAAATCGGCGGAGCAGGGACTCGCCGATGCCCAATTGTGCCTTGGTTTGTATTATGAAATGGGAATAGGCGTCGCTAAAGATCTGCCCGAGGCCGTCAAGTGGTACCAAAAGGCTGCGGACCAGGGATATGCCGGCGCCCAAGATACTCTTGGCCGATGCTATGAAAACGGCGAAGGCGTCCCCAAAGACCAGGTTGAGGCAGTCAAATGGTTCCGCAAGGCGGCCCAGCAGGGATATGGGCAATCGCAACTCCGACTCGGTGTATGTACTTTTACCGGTTTGGGCGTGCCGAAGGATGAAACTGAAAGCCTGGTCTGGTTTTACCTTGCCGCTGCATCGGGCGAAGAGGATTCCGCGTCATTGATAGATTTTCTCAAAATGCGACTTGAGGATCAGCAAATTGAAATCGCAAGGAAACGTGCCGAGGAACTCAAAAGCAATATGGTTCCTGACAAAAAAAGACCTGTCATTGCCGGAAAATATTCTCCAATCAAAGCAACTTCATTACCCACTTCGCCCAAAGACCTCGCCGCCGCCTACAAAGAAATCAGCGAAAGGGCCATGTATGGAGACGCCGAGGCCCAATACCTGATGGGCAGGTGTTATTCGCTTGGCAAACATGGCGTGCTCAAAGATGAGACCGAAGGATTGGCCTGGTTTATGCTGCTAAGGGAATATCACCATGACGGGGTTCCATTCGGTTTATACCTGTCGCTCCGCAAAATGGTCGGGCAGGAAAAATATGATGCCGCAAAGGAACGCGCCAATGAGATCAAAAAGGCCATCGAAATAAAATTGGAGAGTCTTGCGGCCGTTCCTCTGAATCCATCTTCCAGCCCGGCAACAAATCCAACCATCCATAAAGAAACTAATGCCGACATCGAAGACCTTCTCAAAAAAGCCGACCAGGGGGATGCTGAAGCGCAGGCCAACCTCGGCCTTCGCTACAAAAATGGCGAAGGCGTCTCCAAAAACCTTGCCAAGACGTTTGTGTGGTTACGCAGGTCTGCTGAGCAAGGCAATGCTAAGGCACAATATCAACTTGGATCTCTATATTCAGAGGGCACCGGCGTCCCCAAAGATGGCTTAAAGACCGTTAAATGGTATCAAAAATCCGCAGAACAGGGATATGTCGAAGCACAATGGAGTCTTGGCATATCATACGGATTTGGAAATGGCGTTCCCAAAAATCTCCCGGAAGCGGTTAAATGGTATCGCAAGGCTGCAGAAAATGGGCACGCAGATGCTCAACTACACCTGGGTTATTGCTATGAAGACGGAGAAGGCGTTGAAAAAGACCTTGCGGAAGCCTTCAAGTGGATCCTCAAATCCGCACAACAGGGGAACTCATGGGCACAAGATAAAATCGGCCATTATTATAAGAAAGGCAAGGGCATAACAAAAGACCTGGCCGAGGCCGCCAAATGGTTTCATAAAGCTGCAAGTCAAAGAAGCATTTTTGCACAATATGAGCTTGGCGTCTGTTATGAGAACGGGGAAGGCGTCGCCAAAGATGAAACAGAAGCCCTGGCATGGTATTATATCGCCGCTTCTTATGCCAATACGGATGCCAAATCAAAAATAGACTCTCTTGAAAAGAGTCTCGCCAAAGAGCAGACCGAAGCGGCGAAAAAGCGTGCAGAGGAACTCAGGAAGGCGATTGAGGCCAACACGAAGGGGAAGTAGTCATTCACCGAGCAGATCGTGTGCGGCCTTGAGCTGCTGGCGGATGGCGATTTTCTGGGGGCATTTTTTTTCGCACTGGCCGCAGGATTTGCACAGGCCAGCCTTTTTCTCATCCTTGTCCCAGTCGGTTGAGCCGATGGCCTGATAGCTTTTTTTTGCCATCTCCGGCATGCCGTAGACCCGCGCGTAATTCAGGCACTCGAAGATTCGCGGTATAACCACGCCGTTCGGGCACGGCAGGCAGTATTTGCAGCCGGTGCAGTAGAGATCGGCCATCTCGCGGAGCCTGCGAAGGTGGATGTCGATGGCGTCCAATTCCTCGGCGGCCAAGCCGCGGTTGTCGCCGGCGACAGCGACGTTCTGCCGTATCTGCTCCATGTCGCTCATGCCAGAAAGTGCCAAGCTGATGTTTGGATTGGCCAGCACGAACCGCAGGGCCAGTTCCGGCACGCGGGAGATGCCAGGCACGAGTTTTTCAAGCACGGCGCTCGTCGCGCCCAACCTTCCGCCGCCCACCGGCCCCATGACCACGATGCCGACGTTTTTCTCGCGAGCGTGGGCGATGCCGTCCTCCAGCGAGCGGTCGAGCATGTTGTATTGCACGGTTATCGACTCGAACTCGCCGCAGTCGATCACCCGCCGCAGGGCCTCGTTGGAATCGTGGAACGAGCAGCAGACGTGCCGTATCAGGCCCTGGTCGAGGGCCTTGTGCATCCATTCGAGGGTGTGCGGAAAGACCAGTTCGGTGAAAAATTTCCAGCTCAGGCCGTGGATGTTGTAGATGTCGATGCAGTCCACGTCGAGGCGTTTGAGGCTGTCCGTCAGGTTGGTCCACCACTGGAATTCATCCGTTCCGTAGCAGTGGTTCTTGGTGGAGAGGATTATTTTGTCCCGCCAGCCCTTGAGGGCCAGGCCGACGGCCCGCTGGCTGTCCTGATTGCAGTACACGACGGCCGTATCCACGTAATTCACGCCGGCCCGGAAGGCCTCGTGGAGCATCGGCACGGCAAGGTCGATGTCGACCTTCGCGTCCTTGCGCTGCCCTTTCATCGGCAGGCGCATCGCCCCGAAGCCGAGCTGCGAGACCTTCAGGGCTGTTTTGCCCAGGGTGCGGTAAATCATTTTGAGCAGCCCGTCCGCCTGGCCGACTCGAATGACGCCAGCAGCCGGCGAATCTTTGTGAACGCCGCGGTCCGCCTCCAGTAATAGACGCTGGCGCAGGTCTTGCGGCATTCGACCAGCCCGGCCCGCTTGAGTATGTGCAGGTGCCGCGAAATATTCGGCTGCGACGACCCCAGTTCGTCGGCAAGCTCGTTGACGTTGTAAAGTTCGCGGCAGACCGGCCTGCCAGAAAGAAGACGCAGAATCTTCAGCCGCAACGGGTCGCCCAGCGCACGGCAGATTTCGGACAAGTCATGCAGTTCGTCGGCTTTCATATCCGGATGGTATAAATATGTTCGCATATATGCAATATCGCGGACCTTTGATTCGTAAGCAGTTACAAAGGTTTTGTGGTGCAGGAATCTTGCCTGCATGAAAAGCAAAATCGCAGGCGAGACGTCTGCACCACAAAAAAGCCGGATTTCGCATTCCGGAAAAATTTTTAGCAATGGATGTAACCGCCAGGCCCACGTGGAGTACAATTATTGTGAATGGATGAAATGCTCCGGCCTTTTGTGCGTTTGGCCGCGGGAAAGACGGCACAATGCTTTACAGGAGACACGAACATGAAGAATCTGCTCGGTTTCACAAAGTATGGCCTGATAGGGACTTTCGCGGTGCTCGCGCCGCTGTGCATGGGCCAGACGCCCAAGGACGGCGACAAGGTTCTGGTCCGGCCGCAGTATCCCGACGGCCAGAAGCTCCGCTACAACCTCAACATGACCGGCGCGGCCGCCTGGTATCCGACCCAGAAGGACCTCAACTGGGGCAAGATGACCACCGATCTGACATTTGTGCTATCGCACAAGGTCGTCAGGAAGAGCGGCGCGTGCACTTACGAGCTGACCGGCGAGAACCTCAAGACCACCGGCGAGGACAACAAGGGCAGGTTCGAGGTAACCGCCGACAGACAGAGGATAGCCGGCAACCTGCACGGCACGACGTTCTTTGCGCCGGAGCTCAATCCGCTGACGAAGGAAATGACCATTACCGTCGGGCCGCGATGGGGTTTCCAGTTCGGCACCGGCCTGCTGCCGATCGCGATCTATCTTCTGCCGAGCGTGGACAAGTTATTTTGGACGCTGCTGACCGTGGCCCCGGAAAAGGAAGTCGCCTCCGGCGATGCATGGGAAAACGAATTCGAGTATCAACTGCCTGACTCCAAGGGCCAGCCGCTGAAGGTCAAGGGCGCATGGAAGGCCACAGGCTGGGAGCAGTACAAGGGCGTCAAGTGCCTTGCCATGACGCTCTCGGCGGAATTGAGCCTCAAAGATACGGAAGTTCTGCTGCTCAACGGAGACAAAGTGCACGTCGCCGACGGCAGCTACAAGGCTGACGGAAAGGTTTTGTGGGATGTGGAGCACGGTCTGATGTGCTCCGCCACGGCCGAGCAGAAAATCCTGATAACGTGCGACAGGCCCGACGCCCGGGCGCTGCGGAGCGAGGTCAAATGCACGCTGAGCCTGATGGAGGCCTTCCTGGGCGACAAGGACCCGCGGTTGAATAAAAAATAACTGGCGGCGCCGTTGATCCTGTCAGGATTATTTTTCGGCCGGTTGGGAATCGGCCTTGCGGAAGTTCGGCGTGCGGGCTTTTTCTTCCGGCTGCGTGGCCGCCTGGTTTGGGTCTTTGAAGAGGAAGACGTTGTCCCAGAGATATTCTCCCGGCGGCCAGTAGGAATAAATCTGAATCTGCAGGAACTCGACATCCGCCGGCAGGCCGCCGCGCGGCGGGAACGGGGCGGCAAAGTGCATCCACTGGCCGGCCTTCGACCGGCAGGAAAGATACCAACGATACGTCTCCCGCATGTATCGCATGGGGTTGGCCTTTGAATCCTGTTCGATGAGCTGCTTTCTTTTTTCAGGCACCATGGCGGCGAACTGTTCGGGCGTCAGGCCCATTGCGGCCAGCGAACTTTCGGGCAGACCGTCTTTTGCGGCATCGGTCCGCTTGAAGCCCTTGACGAAGACCTTCGGGAAGAACATTCCCTGCGAGTCGGCGGACACGTCGGCCGTGAGCCAGTACCGCTGCCCCGGCCAGGCGGGCAGGAATTCGCTGTTGTAATGCACGCCCTCCAGGCCGGCGACGCTGCTGTAGCCGGTGTCCTTTTCAATCTTCGGCGGGTTTGACGGATCGGCCTTGCCCAGCCGCAGGTTGCGAGTGTATTCCAGCCACGGATCGCGTTGAAGATCGGTTCGGACGCGGAGTATCTTGCCGCGATCTTTCGGGCCGTCGGCGATGAACGTGCTGACGTTGTCGGGGCGGTCCCATCCTTTGTTGCCGGCCTCGAAGTCGCCGTTGACGTTGAGCGGCCTGCCGAAGTTCTTCGGTTCCGGCTCGTCGCCGTACTGCGGCGGGACCCATGCGGGTTCGTTTGTGATCGCCTCGACGATCTGCATGGCGATGACGCCGCGCGCCCGCTCGGTGTCGTCGGAAAATTCCTTGATCCATCCGGCCGGGCCGGCAGGGTCCGTCAGGTCGATCATCCTGACTGACGCGGAAACCTTGTTGCCATCCTTGCGGACGGTCCCGCACACGCCGATGTTCGCGCCGACCCGCTCGGACATCAACTTGGCCACATCTCTGACCTCGGCTCCGGCCGGAAGCGGGGGCGAAAACTCCTGCGTGCTGAGCCGGTCGATCAGTTCATATCGCGGATTCTTGGCCAGCTTCAGACGCACGCTGTCGGCGAGCTGCCTGCCGATGTCCTGCTTTTCCAGCGGCAGGTCGGCCGAGGCGGAGATGCTTTTCCCGCCGCCGTCCTGGGCGGTGAAGTCGAACACCACGGCGAAGAGCTTTTTTTTGTCGCCCGCGCCGGCCGGCTGCGACTGGCCCGCCGGCCCGCCGCAAAGGCACACGCACGCCGCCAGCAGGACCGCGGCGGCAAAACATGAGCAGAGTCGCACCAGACTGGCGGTTCGCGATTTCATGGCATTATTATACCAAAATCGGCCCTTAAGGCGTGAAAACGAGGTATTTTTTGGGCTGCAGATCGGCAAACAGGTAATATCCCGCCCCGTGCGCCATGAAGACCAGCCCGGCCAGCAGGTGGCCGGCGATCAGGCCGAACATCAGGGAGCGAACCGTCCTGTAGGCGCTCGACCCGCCGAATTTGGTAACGGCCAGATTAATAAGCCAGCCGGCAAGGAAGGAATGGCTGAATTCCTGAATGGGCCAGGTGCCCCAGACAAGGAAGATGATCGGATGCAGCGGCCACCATGTGAAACGCAGCCTCAGGAGGCTCGTCAGCAGCACCAATCCCACGCCGATGCCGGCGGCGGGGAAAAATTTCGAGTTCGGATTGGGGCTGATGAACCGCTGCCAGTCGCCCATGTTCTCGGATGTTTGCAGCATCTCCTGCTGTTTCAGGTCGGTAACCGCCCAGAGGCCCAGAGTAAACGGCCCTTTAGCCGAATTCTGCGCGAACTTGTCGTTATCGCCGGAATATCCATAGCTGTAGACGGCCCACAGCATGGTTAAAACGCCCGCGGCCAGGACAATAGCGTACGCGCCGGTTCCGACCGCGCCGGTCCGGCTGGGCCTGATCTTCTGCTGTTCGCCGATCTTCAGCGCGTTGACGACGAACGGCATCAGGCACTCTCTGGGGTCCAGGCAAAGTATCGTGCAGATCAGGGCCATCAGGATAATCGCCTTTGGCCCTATTGCCACCGTCCCGAACAGCCCCACTAAAACACAGACGGGCATCCAGCCCGGCTGGATGAAAAACAATCCGCTCTCGGCGTTGACGCGCGATATCACGAGGAACAGCATCATGATCAGCACTGTAAGGATGAGCGCGAAGGGCCAACTGAGTCCCAGGAAGGCCATAATGACTACCATGGCCGCTACCGCGACGATGAAACATCTGCATGCCCAGATGGCGTAGGATTCAACGCCCCTGGTGCTGGGCTGGAATGTTACGGCCGACTTGAGGACATCCCAATAATATCGTCTGCCCACGTAGAGCAGCATGATGGCCAGGCCCAGATAGCTCCCGAACCGCTGCCAGACCATGTTGCCGCCCTGCATGTTGTCCCCGCTGAGGTCGAAATTGTAACTCGTCGTCAGCCATGCAAACGTCAGGACGATCAGGACCTGTGAAATTCCAAGGCTGAAGCTGACCTCGGCGCTGAGCAGGAAGGCGAAGGCCATGACTGCCAGATATATTCTCGGCGTGAACAGAAAAGTCCAGTTGTTGAGGGATTGCATCAGTTTTGTGTACTTGAACGGAATGGACCTGCAATCGACAACCGGCACCAGCGGTATCTGTATGCTGTCGGGATTCCATACGTAATAGCCGTTGACCACGTAAATAATAAAAGCGATCCCCAGGCCGATCCAGAACAGCTTGCTCCTGAAAACGGAACCCATGGGCCTGCCAGGTTCCTGCTCCATCAAGGCGCCGGCGAACTGGGCGATAGGGTATCGCAGCCTTTCGTGCGACGACCACTGCCTGTGCACCACAAGGCTCAGGCAGATCACCGCAATCGAACAGAGCAGGATGAGAGGCGCCCAGACCAGCAGCGGTTTCGACCATTGCCTGGAGGGGAAATCGCCAAAACCCGTCAACCTGAAGTCCGGTTTCCCGTCAACGAGCGTGCTGAAGCCTACAAAGTGCCCCTTGGGTTTTCCCTGTTCGTACTGGTCTATGACAGCCTTGTCGTATTTCCCGTCGGCCACGAGCATCGCCGGCGGAACATATGAAAGCACTTTCTTGTCTTTCCAGCCCGACTCGGTGTTGTTGTATTTCGCCGGAAGCACCAGCGCCTGCGTGAAGACCCTCAGCGTGCTGCTGCCCGGGATGCTGCAGGCCACCAGGGCCAGGATCATCATGGTTGCCAGTTCGCCGGGCTGGAATCTCCAGGATGGGCGGATCATGTAGAGGACAGGGTTGACCGCGACGGCCCAAATAATGATAAATCCGAACACGCTTATCGGCAGGTGATTGCCTACTATGAAAGACAGGCGCATTATGGAGTCGTTTATGTATCCATATGTGGCGATGAACAAGGCCACCAGCAATCCTATAACCATGCTGCGAATCGTCATGTCGTATCCGTTTTCGTCCGGCCGGTCGCCGGCCATGGGTGTGCAAAAAATACTTGAAGCCGCCCTGACAGTAAAGGGACAAGTTTTCGCGAAAGTCAAAAAACGCCGGGGCGGCCGGAGATGCGTTTATCGGGGCATTATGGTTTAGAGCCTATCCGAATAACTACGATGAGCTGCCATTGTAGTTATCCGGATAGGCTCTTACAATCCGGTCCGGCCCCGGCCCCGCTGATTTTGCCGTGAATTTCCCTGATCGCCGGGACGATCGCCTCCACCGGCCGATTCATGTAAAACCGGTTCAACGACAACACGTAATTATGATAGCTGATTCCGGCGGGAGTCCTGATGCTGCATGGCACGCCTGGGGCGGATTTGAAGATGACTTCAAGCGAGCCGATCGGCTGGTCCGTCGAGGCCGAGGTCGCCGGCCCGGTGCCGACGCTGACCGATTTAAAATGCCGCCATTCAAGAAGTTCAAGGCGATATAGCCGGCCCGTGCCGAAAAATATCCCATCGCCCGTTGCCCGCATCATGACCGGCGGCCGGCACATGTAGTACGCCTGCGGCAGGGCGATAATAAAACCTATTAACCCGGTCGCGCCGCCGAGGGCCTTGAAAATGTGAACTCGATCCTCCGGGATGGCGAACTCGCAGAGCCGGCCTGGAAAGGCCAGCACCAGCCCGCCCAGCACGAAGGCAAGACCCATGAACATCTTTATCAGCATCACTCGCCTGCTGACCCTGATTTCCAGTTCCCTGTCGTTCATGCGGAAGGTCCGCTTTTCAATGCTTCATTTCAGCCCCGCCAGACGGATCGCGGCATAGACAATCGCCGCAACAGCCCCCGCGCCCGGCACGGTGAGCATCCAGGCCAGGAACATTTGTCCGGCGACGTGCCATCGTACCGCCCTGGCCCGCTTGCCCATTCCAACGCCGAAAATTCCGCCTGTTATCACGTGGGTGGTGCTGACGGGCATGGCCAGATGCGCCATGGTCATGATCGTGGCCGCCCCTGCGATCTGTGCGGCCGTGCCGTGAACAGGCTCCATCCGGAATATCCTGTTGCCCATCGTCTTGATGATCCGTCTGCCACCCATGGCCGTGCCCAGCCCTATCGCCGCCGCGCAGGCCACGATCACCCACAGTGGAATCTCCGCCGCCTGCCCCGCCTGGGGCGCGATGAACCCGGCTACGATCAGGGCCATCGTGATAAGCCCCATGCTTTTCTGGGCATCGCTCATCCCGTGCGCCAAGGCCATGACCGCCGCCGTCAGCACCTGAAGCCGCGGAAAAAACGCGTTGGCCTGCCTCCGCGTCATCCACCTGAAACAGATCAGAAACGCCGCCAGGACCGCCAGGCCCAGAACCGCCCCGATGAACGGCGAAGTCAACATGGGTATGAGCACCTTGAAAACCAGTCCGTTCCAAAGGATGCCCGCCCAGTCGCCGGCCGCCATCGCCGCACCAACAAGTCCGCCGATAAGTGCGTGCGTGGAACTCGAAGGGATGCCGAAATACCACGTGATGAGGTTCCAGCATATCGCCCCCAACACCGCCGACAAAACAACCGTCTGCGCAACGCTGGATGTCTGGATCAGGCCCGACGAGATCGTCCTGGCGACGTTGGTCGATAGCAGGGCGCCGGTGAAATCCATGACCGCCGCCATCAGGATCGCCACGCCCGGCGTCAGGACCCGCGTGCCTATCGCGGCGGCCACCGCGTTGCCGGCGTCGTGAAAGCCGTTGGTTACGTCGAAGATCAGCGCAAAGCCGATCACCAGGACCAGTATTGGCGTTATCTGTGGTTCAGGCATATTTCAGCACGAGGCGGTCGATGTGCAGGCCGGAGAAATTCGCCCTGTCGATCGCCTCCTCCATGCACTCGTATATCTCCTTCCATTTAACGACCGTCAGGGGTTGAGCCGTTTCCTGGTTGAGCAGGTCGGCGATAGCCTTGCGGAAGACCAGGTCCGCCTGTTTCTCATGGGCATGGACGATTTTTCCCAGTTCGATGGCCCTGCTGCGTTTCGACCTGCCGTCGCCAAGGCAGCCTACCATCTCCTTCAGAGGCCCGACCGTCTGAACCAGCAGGTCGGCCAGTTCGCCCATCTGAGGGTGTGGCTGGGACAGTTTGTACAACTGCATTCTCAACACCGTGCCCCGCAGCGCCTCTATTATCCCGTCTATGGAAAGGCACAGAGTCTCGAGGTCCTCCTTGTCCATGGGCGTGACGAAGGTTTCGTCCACCTTGCGAATAAACTGGCCTGTCAGTTCGTCAGCCCCGGCCTCCAGGTCCTCCAATCGGGCGGAAAGATCGGACAGCTCCCGGAAATTCCGGCTGGCCTGGCAGGCAATCTGCGATGCCTGATAGGCCAGTTCGCAGAGCCTGCCAAGCTGCTCGTAAAACCACGGATTTTTCGTCAGGAATCGGAGCATTATATGAGTATCGCAAACCGGAGCGGTTTTGGCAAATCATTCACGCCGGAAAGAAATGGCTCAATTACCCGGAAAGCCGGGCCGACATTTGCGAAAGTAGCCGGGCGGAATAGCCGATAATAAACCGGTATAT
Organism: Planctomycetota bacterium; assembly: GCA_016235825.1. Lineage (GTDB taxonomy): Bacteria > Planctomycetota > Phycisphaerae > SM23-33 > SM23-33 > JACRIL01. The sequence goes on along the minus strand of JACRIL010000135.1, from coordinate 6,228 downwards.
CAACAGGATAAAGGCTGAGCATGGAGGCCAGGCCATGATTGAACGCACAGAAAAAGCCGTTAAGGAAAGAGATGTTCCGGTTTCCGCCCGGTCGGCTCATCCGGCCACCGTGGCGGCCAGGTTGTACCAGTGCTGGAAATGCGGCGGGGCGTGCCGCCTCTGGCAGGCGTCTCACGAATTCCGCTGGTTCTACCTCAGCAGCCCCTCAAGCCATTGCGTCGGCGGACAGAAACGCTGGGCCTTTGAAAATCCCGGAGTCGGCCTGATCGCGTCCTGATCGGCCAAAACGATTCAGACGAGATTTATCGTTTTGACTCGCTGTTGTCACTACGTTCAAAAACAATGAGCATCTTCTCTACGCCACCAGTATCAAGTTCTGCCTCCACCTTGCTGCCCCTGAACTCCGACTTAAGTGTAATCGTGAGATTGAAGTCTTTGGTTTTTGTCGTCGAAGACTCGTCGATTAGAGATACCTTGCACTTGATGGTTTTGTTTTCATATGTCAGATTCTCAAGGTTGTAGCCTTTGCCTTTAGACAAGTCGCGGGGGTACTTGGGGTCGAGAATGAAAAACTTCCCGGCTGCGACCTTGCCATCTTTTTCGGTTAAAACAAAGGCGGTTCCCGGTTTATCGCCGTTCTCGGTTGCCGAAACCCACGTTTTGTCTTCCGAACTGTGCGAACACCCGTAAAAGACCAAGCAGAATAGCAGACTTGGAATCCAGAATATATTTGCACGCCTGATTGTTTCCCCTTTGGCGTATCGGGCTGTTGGCACAGGCTTGGAACCTTCCGAACATGGTGTCCCGGACCTGCCGACTTTCGCCGGACCGTGCGTTTGAGGTTCGAGTATTGAACGGATCGTTCTCATTTATCGTGATTCTCCTTTGTCGGATCTTCCGTGCGAGATTATACCTCTCCGCATCAAGGCCAAACAACAATTTACGGCCGCCGTTTTGCAATACAGGCCGTTAAGACTACGCTGGACAGGTTCGGTTTGTCAGCCCGGAGGGCGTATGCAAGTCCCCCCGTCCCGCAGCGAAGCGGAGGGCGGGGACGGCATGCGTCGCCCAATTCGAGCCCCCTTGCGGGGCGATTGAACCTTTGATATTCTCGCTGGCCGGAAAGGTAAGTCTAATGTCTCACACATTCACAAATGTTGTGCTGCATGTGATTTTCAGCACAAAGGACCGCCGTCCGCTTATCAAAGACGCTTTCCGGCCGCAACTTTTTCAGTACATGGGCGGCATCGCACGAAACGAATTCGGCAAGGCTCTGATCTTCGGCTGAACGAACAATCACGTTCATGGCCTGTTTTCTATCAACACGGACATTTCGATTGGCCAGGCAATGTCAAAACTGAAGAGCCTATCCTCGGGCTGGATTCATAAGACTTTCGCCAATATGGCCGATTTCACCTGGCAAAACGGCTACGGCGTCTTCAGCGTCAGTTCATCCAAAATTCACGAGGTAGAAAGGTACATCTCCCGGCAGGAAGAACATCACAAGGTTATTTCCTTTGAAGATGAATTCCTGAAATTCCTCGAACGGCATGGCGTGCCGTTCGAACCGGACAAGACTTGGGATTGATGTTGATATCAGTCGCCCGCAAGGGGCTCTGAACCTGGTGCAACCTTTTTCCCCGCCCTCCGCTTCGCTCCGGGGCGGGGCTATTTGCAAACGCCCTGATACCATTTCCGATGTTATACACAATCTTGCAGAGCGGCCCATGAAGAGCCGGCGCAGCAAGATTGTGGATAACTCGGCGGTTTTGAAAAATCAGGCTGTTGATATAATAATCGCCAAAGATCCCGACGCCACGGTTTGGACACGGTCAAAACGCCCTAGTGCTCTGTCAGCCGTAAATTGATGGATATAATCTTTTCAGTTTAATCCGTGCATCTTCTGTGGTGAACTGCCAGTCGACCTTGTTCTCGGCCTTGTAGCGTGCAGCTTCCCAAGCCTTCACTTCCCGCCGCAGATTGTCGATATTATCAATCCGCCGCGACAGACACGGCCTTGTGTTTTTTTCGCCGGCAACTTTCCTCGATCTTCCGCAGGCCAACCATGGGCCGCCGAACTCCAGACACCGCTCCACACGCACCCGGCGGGCATCCGCCGTTACCCATTGCGGCGGGCCTTCCTCGTCCAGCCGCCGCTGGACTTCCGTAACGCCTTCAGCCGTACGCGCCACGGCCAGACGGCCCTGACCGTCCATCTGACCAAGATACGCCACCACTCGCTGACGCGGGCCGCGATGGGTCCGCAGCGATTCCACCAACGCCCAATAGGCGTGCCGTTTGCCGTTCTTTACGCGATGACACGGTCGAATGTACATGCCACGATTGTCCATCCGGAATACGCGGATTCAACCGGGCAGGTCTTCACTACATCTGCTTTCGGCGTCCCGTCACAGCCGGAACCTCCAAATACTGCCGAAAAACTGATTTTGCCCTCCGTAAAATATTTTTTCCTCTCACAATATTGGCGGAGTTGAGCTAACGTTTGGTCCCGTTTTTTGTATAGATCATCATGGGGTACTGGCCGAGGCGGGCGAGCAGTCGGGGCATGGATTCTTCGAGCCGGAAGATTGCGGCGAGCAGGCGCGTCCCGGCCCGGCCGTGGATGAACAACTTCATAAACGGCACGCTCACGCTCCGCCAGACGCCCAGGTCCCAGCCGGCGTCCGCGGCCACGTTCTTGCGGAACCATTTGTAACTGTGCGGGTGAAAGTAGAGCTGCGGTTGCCGGCCGGTCGGCGTGTCGGAAATCGGCCGGCCCGCGTCCTTGTCGCCGGCGTTTCGCGGCCGTCGCGCGAGCCTGCCGGAAATCGCCTTCATCGCCCGCTTCATCAAAATAAACGGCAGGCCCGCCGCGGCCAGCAGCCGCATCGCGATGCAATGCCGCCCCCACGAATAGACGACCACGCCGCTTTTGCCATCGGCCAGCACCCGCTGCAATTCCTGAAACGCCAGCGCCTGCCGCTCGGCCGGCACGTGGTAGATCGTATGCAGCGAGACGAAACCGTCCACGCAGCCGTCCTTGAGCGGCAGGCGGGTGATGTCGCACTGCACGTAGACGCCCCGCTCGCCGAGTTTTTCTTTGGCCGCCCGCAAGGCCGCCAGCGAAATGTCCCCGCATATCCGGTATTCGTACCGCTCCGAATAGGCCAGGTACTCGCGGTATTGGATCGGCCCCGAGGCCACGTCCAGCAGGAACCTGCCCGCCGCCGGGATGTGCCTGCCGACCCGGATATGGCATTTATGGATGTAGTCGGCGCTGGCCGGCCGGAGGTCTTCAAATTTCTCGGCGTCGGCAAACTCTCCGCCGCCGGTCCGCCGCCATCCGACCTCGTCGTAGAATCGCATGACGGAATCCGTCTCGCCCGGCAGGTCTAGCGGCCCTGCCGCCGGCCCGTCGCTGCGGCATGCCACGGCCAGACTGGGCAGCAGCACGAAAATTCCGTCAATGACGGGATAAACGAACCGCCCGTCCGAAGACGCCACCGCCTCAGCCAGTTCGACCTCGACCTGCCTGCCGCAGCCGTGCCGCAACTCGCCGCGCCTTATGCGGGCGTTGAGTTCATCGAGACGATCCTTGCCGACGGCAAGCAGGCCGCCGCCGCTGACGGGACACCGAAATATCGGAAGGATCGCGTTGTTCATAATGTGTTTTTCAGCCCGGCCCGGCGAATCTGCCGCCCGCCGAAGACCACAAGGCGGCCTACGCTCGGATCGGCCTGCCCAGTCGGTTCGGGGACAATCTCCTGCTCCATCGCACTCACGTCCGCCCCGCGACTGTCTTATGATCTTTCTGATTCGTGATGAAATTCGACATATTTTATCCCTGCTTTGGCAGCTTCCTTACCTTTTTTCCCGGCAGGTAGTTTTGCCCGGTAACGACGCTTTGTCCGGTCTTCTGCTCCAGCTCCAGGCGGGCCTTTTTGGCGATGTTGCCGCCGGTCCTGGCGGCGAGCGCGTTTTCATCCATGCCGGTTGCGTTGTCCGTTTCGGCGATCTGCCTGGTCGATAACTCGGCCAGCGCGGTGAAGATCAATTCCGCTTCGCTCATATGGTCGCGCAGGTTTTGGGATTTGAGACCTTTGATGGCCTTATGGTCCTGGACCGTAACGTCGGACCACTCCTGATGGATAATGTTGGTCAGAATGGCGTATTCTTCGCCCTGTTTAATTTCGTGGCCGGCCCAGTAGTCGGTGAGTTTGTTGCGGGTCTCCTGCCCGGTCATGCGCTGCTGAATCCACTTTTCGCTGCGCCCGTGTTTCTGCCAGGTTTCGCGGGCACGGTCGAGCGCCCGGGCGGGGTCGGCCATCTCCTGCATCCGCTCATAACCTACTTTGGCAAGCCAGAGCTTGATAGGCTCGGCCTTGGGGCTGGGAACACTTTGCACGAGGCGCAGCAGCGTTTCGGCATTGGCGACGTCGGTGAGCCGCTGCTTCCCGTCATCCGCCGCCATTTTCAACTGGTAACAGTTTGTTACCAGTTCACTTCCCTCTTTAGCCAAGCGGCCTTTTAGAACCTTCCAATACTTTCTGGACGCCTGATAATCCGGCTGTTGCGTGAGCACCCGAACGATGTCCACGACGGAAAACCACCACGTCTCGGTCTTTTCATCGTAGAAGCGGCGGATTTTGTGTCCCTCAAAAATGGCTAGGTCTTTTTTCATAATGGCCTCGTGAAGTTCTTTCGTTTCAGCGATTTTGTCACCGGTTGACTGCATAGATCGTCATTTAAGCGGCCCCTGATGTTCCCCCAATATCGCCGCAATCTCGGCATTGGCGACCTCGGTGCGGTAGCTTTTGCCGTCGGCGGCTTCTAATTTCAGTTGGTTACATTTTGTAACCAACTGAGACCCCTCCTTTTTCAAACGGTGTTTCAGGACTTTCCAGTAGTTCTGAGCCGCCTTGTAATTCGGCTGCTGGATGAGCACCTGGATAATATCCACAACCGAAAAGAACCATGTTTCGGTCTTCTCATCGTAAATACGTCGAATTTTCCGGCCTTCAAACAACGCTATCTGTGTGGATTGTCCCGTCATTATTTATCCCTTTCCATCGACAATTGCGATTTCCGCAGCCGGCAAGACGTAATCCAGTCTGGCATGTTGGCCTCGATCATTTCTTCGCCGCGAACGCGCCGGGCCAGCCCCCAAGGGCCATCATCCAATAGTAAAACGCCTCCGGATTGCCGCCTCTGAGACGTTGTAAAACAGGGTCGGAAAGTTGCACACTTACCAGCCGGGCGGCCTGCGAGGGATCATATCGGAAATCCACTCACTCGTAAAGCATTTAGCATCAATCATATACAAACCCTTAATCAATCAACGGCAAAATTCGTAAAAAGTGCCGTTAATTGATTCTCAAAGAGATCGGCGGCCGGCAAGACGGCATAATCCAGTCTGGCATGTTGGCCACGATCATTTCTTCGCCGCGAACGCACTCGGCCAGCCGCCGTGGGCGTCGATCATCTTGTCGGTTTCGACCATTGGACCTTTACCTCGAAACTCTGCGAGACTTGCTGGCCGTAACTCCAAACGGCTGGGCCTGGCGGTAAAGACCCTGCGCCGTCAGCCAAAAACGCTCGCGCGGGACATTCAGTTTGCCACGGATGCGCTTTACATAAGCCGGAATTTTCATCTTCTTCTCCAACTCCTCCCAGGGAACAGCAAAGGAGATGTTTTCCGGCACGGCCTGGTCCTTCACCAGAGCCTTGAAGAACCGGGCAAATGCGCCCGTGCCGTCGTTGAGCAGGAGAGGCTCAGCGGCAGGGCTTGCTTTCTGCTCGCCTCGCCACGATTCCAAACGGTGAATCGCTTCGGCGACTACCGGCCAGGCGGCCTGGATGCGGGAATCGGACCACAAGGCGGCAGCCCAGGCGTCAATGGCCATCGGGCCACGGGCGCGGTGTTCGAGGAACCATTCCGCCTTCTCGGAGAGCCACCAGGAGAAGGCATCAATGAACTCGGCGTCGTAGGCCGGCTGGCTGCACTGCCAACTATTGCCAATCTTCCACTGCTCATCCCACCGATGTCGTATTGACCAGAATGATCCAAGGTTTTTCTGATTAAAATGGTGGAGTAATACACTTCCTCCGGACCATAAGATAGCCGAGCGCGACGAGCGCTCGGCTAATCGCTTCTCGCGCCACGGTAGCGCGTTGACGCCTGGTTCGATCTTTCCCGACAAGATTAAATTCCTCGACGACTTTATCGCG
>JACRIL010000136.1 GCA_016235825.1 Planctomycetota bacterium | reverse complement strand
CCTGTCCCAAACAGTTCTTATCCAATTCTGACATCTGCTTCACTCCTTCCGCGGCCCTTGAGCCGCTTCTGGGAGGAAGGTATTTACTCCACCATTTTAATCAGAAAAACCTTGGATCATTCTGGTCAATACGACAGTTCCCGATAACCTCCCTTGCCAGTTCGCGGACAGCTTCCGCTGTCAGGGGTTCAATCAAGTCCTCGCCGTATCGGATGGAATTGAGCCAGACGGCCATGCCGCCGCTGTCCCCGGAACTCCCGCCGGTTTTTGTCCGGCTGTCCAACAAGAATGATGATTGCCCGGCCTTTGCAGATTGGTTTATGGGAGACGATCAGGGGTGGAAGTACGAGGTCGCAGGCGAACTGAAGGCCACGGGGGTCGGGCGCAACAGTTGCCAGACCTTCACTGCCGGCGGCAGGACTTTCCTCCATATTACGCTGGAATACGCAGCAACGGAGCAGGCCATTGCATGGGCCAAGACGGTTCTGAACGCTCACACCGGAACGCCTACTATAATCACCACACACAGCTTTATTAACGGCGGCGGGGTAATACAACCTCCTGAAAAGATGGGACGTCTGGTCAAAGGCGATAATCCCACCAATGGCGCTCAACAGATCTTTGACAAGCTCGTCACCGGCTACGATCAGGTTTTCATGGTGCTATGCGGACACTGCTGGTCGCAGAAACACGTGGTTCTCGCAAATGCCAAAGGCAATGACGTGCATGTCCTGGAGCAGTGCTATCACACGGATACCGCCGGCGGCCGGATCGACGTCTCGGAAAATCCTGGCAACTGGGCATATAAAGGCGAGAGCGACGGGGACCGCAACGGTTCGGGCTGACTGACGCTGTTCATGTTCGACCCAGACAAAAAGACCATCACGAGGTTCACGTATTCGCCCGTGCTGGACGTGTGGGCCACCGACCGGCCGAAGGAATACAAGGGCCGGACCTTCCCGAACGGCGACGACGTGATCGAGCGGTTCGAGTTCGACTTCAACGCCCGCTTTGGACCGGCAACGCAGCCGGCGGCTTCACCCGCAAACAAATCCGGCGGATAAGACGCCGCAATGCGGCAGGATACTGTCGCTCGCGCCCGCATTTCAGTCGCTCAGCCACAAACTGCGCGGCAGATGAGTAAGGATAGTCCTCAATCTTATTCAGATATGCCTGAATCCTCAATCGCGGTTCGCCGTGGAATACCAGTTGATTATTTGCATTCCTGGGAGGGTGAATTTAGAATCCCCGGCTGATTTTCGATTAAGGATATTCACGACATGGATCTATATCCGTACAAGTTTCATCCGATCTACAAGGCCAAGATCTGGGGCGGGCGGAATCTGGAGCGCCTATTCGGCCGGCCTCTGCCGGAGGGACAGCTCATCGGCGAAAGCTGGGAGCTTACCGATCTTGGCGCCGACGTTAGCGTCGTGGCCGAGGGACCGCTGGCCGGCGTCAGTCTGACCGAATTGACGCAGCGGCTGGGCGAGAAATTGCTCGGCCGCGCCTTGCCGATGCCCGACGGCAGATTTCCGCTGCTGCTGAAATTTCTCGATACCAATGACATCAATTCTCTTCAGGTTCATCCCGACCGCCGGGCCGCCGCGGAAATCGGCGGCGATTCCGCCCTCAAGACCGAATGCTGGTATATCGTCGAGAGCAGGGGGGGCTGGCTTTACAAAGGCGTCAAACCGGGCGTCTCGGCGGAACAGTTCCGGCAGGCGATCGAGGAGAACAAGGCCCAGGACCTGGTCGTCCGGCACGAATGCAAGGCGGGCGATTTTCATTATCTGCCGGCCGGCACGGTTCACGCGATCGGTCCGGGCCTGGTCCTGGCTGAGATCCAGACGCCCTCGGACAGCACGTATCGCGTAACCGACTGGGGCAGGGGCCGGCCGATACACGTCGAGCAATCCATGCGGTGCATACGATTCGATCTGCCCGGCCCGACTCCCGGCGCCGATGGCGACAATCTTTTGGATACCGAATATTTTTCCGTCGCGGTGCGGCGGGGCAGGGGGGTTCAATCGCCCGACAATCTGGGCGAAGGCATCTGCCAGGCCCTGATGTTCACCGCCGGGACGGAAGAGTTTGAGATCACCTGCGGAGGCATCCCGACTCCGACGTTGGCTGTCGCGGGCGACACTGTGTTGATCCCGGCCGGCTGCGCAGCGCCGAAGGTCATCGCGGATGAGTCCTGCCGGTATCTTCAAATCACGATCCCTGGCAGGGGGGCTAAATGACGGATCATATCGAACAAACAGGAAGGGTGCGAATTCAGAAACTGCTTTCCGAGGCCGGCTTGGCGTCCAGAAGGGCGGTCGAGCAGATGATTCTCGACGGGCGAATCACGGTCAACGGCCGGCTCGTAACTCAACTGCCCTGTTTCGTCGATCCCCGCAAAGACGATATCCGGCTGGACAGCCGGCCGGTCCGCAAACGCCACGCGAGGAATGTGTATCTTCTGCTGAACAAGCCCAGGGGCGTCGTCTGTTCGCAGCAGGACGCCGAGGGCAGGCCGTGCGCCGCCGATCTCGTCAAGACGGACCAGCGCGTTTACTGCCTCGGCCGACTGGATATTGAAAGCACCGGCCTGGTCCTGCTGACCAACGACGGCCAGCTCACCCGCAACCTTACTGCCAAACGGGCGGGCCCGGCCAGCACGTATATGGTCGAAGTCGAAGGCCTGCCGAACGATGAAAAAATACGGGAACTGGCCGCCGGCATGTACCTCGACGGCTCGCGGAGCAGCCCGGTCAACGTCAAAATTCTCGAACGGAATCCCATGCGAAGTCTGCTTGAGATTCGCGTCGTGGAAAGCCACAATAGGCAGGTCCGCCGGATGCTCGCGTTCACAGGCCACAAGGTGCGGAAGATGCACCGGCGCGGCCTCGGTTCGGTTACGGACGACGGCCTGAAGATAGGCCAGTCGCGGCATCTGGCCGCCGCGGAGGTGAAAGGGCTGCTTGCGGCGTCCGCTGCGAACAGGCCGGCAGGGGCCAACCGACGGCGAGGCGGGCACGGCGGCAGTCGCGGCAGATATAGAGGAGAAAGATAAAATGGCAGACACCGGCACGCATCAATTCCTGGCGATAGACCTGGGCGCCGAGAGCGGCAGGGGGATCATCATCAAGCTCGATGGCGGAAAGGTCTCGATAGAGGAGATTCACCGTTTTCCCAACCGGCCGGTGAGAATGGCAGGGACCCTGCATTGGGATTTCCCTTTTCTGTTCGCCGAAGTCCTTCAATGCCTGTCGATCTGCGCGCATCGCCAGGCGCCGCTGGCCGGGATAAGCGTGGACACGTGGGGATGCGATTTCGGCCTATTGGGTTCCGACGGCCGGCTGCTGGGAAACCCCGTCCACTATCGCGACAGCAGGACCGAGAAAATCCACGATTATTCCGAACCGATCATGCCGCGCGACGAAATATTCGCCCGCACCGGCTACGAACCCTGGCCGCTCAGCTCGCTGTTCCAGATTCTCGCCATGCAGCGGGACAACTGGCCGACGCTCAAGCCGGCCCGGACGTTCCTGAACATGCCCGACCTGTTCAATTATTTTCTGACCGGGCAGAAATTTTCCGAGATGTCGGTGGTGAACACGTCAAACCTGATGGACGTCAACTGCAAGTGGGCGAAAGACATAATGAGACGGTTCAAGCTGCGGGTCGGCATGTTCCCGAAGATGATAAAACCCGCGAGGATTATCGGACCCTTGACGCCGGCGATTCGCCAGCAAACCGGCTTGGGCGACGTGCCGGTGATCGCCACATGCGGGCACGATACCTCCGCGGCGCTGGCCGCCGTTCCGGCCGAAGGCGACGACTGGGCCGTCATAAGCTGCGGCACGTGGAGCATTATATGCTGCCTTGTGCCCAAGCCCGTCGCCGTAAAACGGTGCTCGGAACTCGGATATACCAACGAATACACTATCGACGGCTGGTATTTGGGCAGAAACATCCTGGGCCTGTGGCTGGTGCAGGAACTCAAACGCAAGTGGGATACGCCCGGCGATCCGTGGGATTACAACCGCATGACGCAGGATGCTGCCGTGGCCCAGTCCGGCCCGCTGATCGACGCGGCAGATGAATCCTTCATGGCCCCGGCGGATATGGAACAGGCGATGATGTCATGCATTGAAAAAACCGGCCAAACCAAGCCAGCCTCAAGAGGCCAATTAGTCCGGGCCGTCCTGGAAAGCCTGTCCCTGGAATACAATCGCCGGCTGGACAGCCTGACCGAGCTGATCGGCCACAAGCCAAAGGAGCTTTACCTGGTCGGAGGCGGGATCAAGAACAAGCTGCTGTGCCAGTTTACGGCCGACGCCTGCGGACTGAAGGTTCACGCGGGAGTCGATCAATGCACGGCCTTGGGCAACGGCCTGGGCCAGGCGCTGGCCCTGAAAATCCTCAAATCGTCGGCCCAGATACGCAAGGTGGTCGCCGATTCCTTTGAGGTGGTCGAATATCAGCCGCAGGACCAACAGATCTGGGCCGAAAAGAGAAAGGCCTACGCCAGACTCACCGGCCGTTAGGTCTGTTGAAAATAAACTAATCCAGCTTGCAAATCCGG
>JACRIL010000138.1 GCA_016235825.1 Planctomycetota bacterium | reverse complement strand
CGAGGCGTTTGTAGATTCCGGAACGTCAGCCGTGGCGCGTGCGGGAATTTGAAAACACATTTATTGACGAATTTTCCCAGGGTTTCGCTTCGTACCCTGATGGGTCCTCCGCTTCACCCTGGGCTACTATCATGCCGGCCCTATGGGCCTCAACCACGGTATCGCCAAATTTGCAAGAAAGCCCCCGTAAAATATATTTAGAGTTTAAACAACCGTTCCAAGGAAATCAGATGCATATCGGTGTAATTACATGTTCAAGAGACCCAGTTTGCTTGCAAACTGTGCAGCCGGAATTATGAACACGGCTTGCAGGCAAACCGTGGCACACAAAATTCAGGATGCAGGGACACCGTGAATTGTTTGGCGGCGAGGGGCAATTGCGGCGATAATCGTAATCAGACGTGCGTAACAGGACAGGTAAAAAACCGGAATTGCTGGCCCCGGCGGGGCAGTGGCAGGCGCTGCGGGCGGCGGCGGCCAACGGGGCCGACGCGGTCTATCTGGGGCTGGGCGAGTTCAACGCCCGGATGCGGGCGGAGAATTTTGCGGCAGACGACCTGGGCAAGGCGGTTGAATTCCTGCACGCCCGCAACGTCCGCTGCTATGTAACGCTCAACACGCTCATCTTCAGCCGCGAACTGCCGCGATTGCAGGAACTCATCCGGCAGATCGTCCGCGCGGGGGCTGACGCGGTTATTGTTCAGGACATTGGCCTTGTCGCCCTGATTCGTAACATTGCGCCCGATCTGTCGATACACGCCTCAACCCAGATGACGCTCTCCGATGCGCGGTCGATCGCGCAAATGGGCAAGGCCGGCGTGAGCCGCGCGATCCTGCCGCGAGAACTGAGCATCGAGCAGATCGGCAAGATCGCGGCCGGGACGGATGTCGAACTGGAAGTATTCGTGCACGGGGCGATGTGCATCTCGTACAGCGGGCAGTGCCTGGCCAGCCGGTCGATGTTCAATCGCAGCGGCAATCGCGGCCAGTGCGCTCAGGTCTGCCGACTGCCTTATACGCTCGTGGTCGACGGCGAGCCGGCGGACCTGGGCAATCGCAAGTATCTGCTTAGCCCCTGCGACCTGGCCGGATATGACCGCATCGGGCCGCTGATGAAGGCTGGCGTCGGCGGCTTCAAGATCGAGGGCAGGCTCAAGAGCGAGCATTACGTCGCGACGGCGACCGCCTTTTACCGCCGGGCGATAGGCGCGGCCTGGGCGGGAAAGGAATTCAAGTTTGCGCCTGACGAACTGGTCCGGCTGACGCAGAGTTTTTCCCGCGGATTTACGCACGGTTTTCTGGACGGGGCCAATCATCGCGAACTGGTCGGCGGGCTGTATCCGCGAAGGCTCGGCCTGCCGGCAGGGACGGTAACGGCCGTCAGCAAAAAATCGGTCGTGGTCAAACTCGGCAAATCGCCCGGCGAATCGCCGATAGCGCTCAAACCGGGCGACGGCGTGGTCTTCGACGACGGCAGCATGGAACAGAATCAGCCGGGCGGGCGGATTTATGCCGCACGGCCATACCCCGCGGCCGGCGCGGCCAGAACGAAACTTGCAGGCCAATATATCGAACTGGAATTCGCACGCGAGATGGACCTCGCGGCCGTCGCCGTCGGCAGCACGATCTGGCTGACGGACGACCCGGCCTGGCGCAAAGAGGTGGAAAAAAGCTGGTCGCGCGACCTGCCCGCTCGCAGGCAGGCCCTGCGCCTGACGGTTCATGCTAACGCAGGCCAGCCGCTGAAGGCCCGCCTGACGGATGAATCCGGCCGGGCCGCCGAGGTCTGTTCCGATCAGCCGCTGGAGCAGGCCCGCAAGCATCCGCTGACCGTCGATATTTTGCGGGAGCAGTTCGGCCGGCTGGGCGACACTCCGTTCGAGCTTGCCGGCGTGGAGTTGATCGGCCCGGCGGGCAAGGCCGAGAGCCTGCCGGTGATGGCCCCGGTGAGCGTCCTCAATGCCCTTCGCCGCAAGGCCGTCGAAATTTTTCAGGGACAGACGCGCGAGGCGGTTGATCGGCAAGTAAGCGAGGCCGACGCGCTGGCTGAACTTCGCGGGCGAGCGGCGGGCCGGCGAGCGCCCGAGCAGGACCGCCCGGCGACGCCGTCGCTGATCGCGCTGGTCCGCGATGCCGAACAGCTTTCGGCCGTGATTGATTGGGCCGGAGCGGGGGAAAAATCTGCGCCGCCCGCAATCTGGCTGGACCTGGGCCGGGGAGGCGATCTTGCGTCGGTTGTCAGCACAGCCCGCACGGCAGGCCTGTTCGTAGGGGCCGCATGCCCTCGGATATCCAAGCCGGGCGAGGACGATCTGCTGGAAAAGATAGTCGAGGCCGGGCCTGACGCCGTTCTGGTCCGCGGCCTGGGCCAGATCGGGTTTTTCCGCTCCACCCGGCCGGAACTGCCTCTGGTCGGCGATTTCAGCCTCAACGCCGTCAACGAGCTTTCCGTCGATTATCTTGCCGGTCTGGGTCTTCGCCGCGTCGCGCCTGGCCTCGATGCCGACCTTCCGGAACTCGCCGACCTGTGCTCGCAGGTCGATCCCGCCTTGCTGGAGGCCGTGATACATCTGCACGTGCCGCTGTTCCACACCGGGCACTGCCTCGCCGCGGCGAATCTCAAAGGCGGGACAGATTGCGACCGCTGCAACCGGCCGTGCCGGACTACCCGCCTTGCCCTTCGCGACCGACTGGGAGAGGATCATCCGATCCTGATTGATGTCGCAGGCCGCAACACGGTGTATCGATCCAAGCCGCAGTCGGCCGGCAGGAACATCGGCGAACTCATCCAGGCCGGTGTGCGGAACTTTCGCGTTGAACTGCTGCTGGAGGACAAGGCCCAAACCGCCGCTCTGCTCGATTATTATTCCGGACTGCTCGGCGGTCAAAAACCGCCGCCGCCGCCAAAGGCCCTGCGGCTTATCGGCTGGAAGGCATCCGACGAACCGAACTGGCCCAATCAGTAATCGTCATTGCCGCCGGTTATTGACTTGCAAGGCCAATCGGTGGCGCCCTCAAACGTAGCGACTTGTCCGGCGTAGCTTTGGCGAAGCCGGAAGCGGAGTTTGGGGGTGTAAGTTCATTCATTAACGCACATGATAAACACCCCCGAACTTCGCGTTGTTTCGCTTGAGGGCGCCACCAAACCCGACGCAGGTTATTGACTTGCGATATCGGCATGAATTAACATTTCAAACGGTTTTCCCGAAAGGACATATCATGAAGGCACTGATCGTTCACGGCGGCTGGACGGGCCACGAGCCGGTCCAGGTGGCTGAAATCTTCAAAAAGGTTCTGATCGGTGAAGGTTTCTCAGTCGAGATGTCCGAGACGCTCGACTGCCTGGCCGACGCCGACAAACTCAAGGACATGGACCTGATCGTCCCGCAGTGGACGATGGGCAAGATCAGCGGCCCGCAGTGCGGCTCGCTCTGCAAGGCGGTCGGCGAATTCGGCGTGGGTCTGGCCGGCGTGCACGGCGGAATGGGCGACAGCTTCCGCGAAAACTGCGATTACCAGTTCATGGTTGGCGGGCAGTTCGTGGCGCACCCCGGCGGAATCATCGACTACCGGGTGCACATCCTCGACCACAACGACGAGGTAACGGCCGGCCTGGGCCACTTCAACATGAAAAGCGAACAGTATTACATGCACGTAGATCCATCTAACCACGTGCTGGCGGCAACGACCTTCGAGCACAACGGCTGCACCATGCCGGTGGCATGGAAACGCAGATACGGCAAGGGCCGAATCTTTTATTCGTCGCTCGGCCACGTCGCGAAGGATTTCGACGTGCCCGAGGTGCTGACGATAATACGCCGAGGCATGGTCTGGGCGGCAAAGGGAAAATCATTGATAACTTAGCGACACAACGATACGAAGTTCTTCATGGCGAAGCTTTACGTTTTTAAATGATTTTAACAGGATAAAGAAAGATGCCTATTTCGCCCCTTCAGGGCTTAATGTTGAGGCGCAACCGATTCCTGGGGCGTTGCCCCAGGCATTAATATTACGCCCCTTTGGGGCTGTACGATTTGGCCGGCATTTGCAAAATTTACAAGTCAATGCGTAAAGAGCCGGCCGATGGATGTTAAGCCCTGTAAGATGGCATGATTAATTAAAGCGGTATCCTGTCGGGTCGGGTACAATATCCCGAATTAAAGCCAATAGTGGCTTTCAAAACAGTCCAAAGGCCAAGGAGTCAGCAATGAGCACAGGTAAGGATATCATTTTGGTTTCGGAT
>JACRIL010000139.1 GCA_016235825.1 Planctomycetota bacterium | reverse complement strand
ACAGGCAGTGGTCGTCGCACGAAAGGCTGCGATACCCGATCGCCCAGTTCGCAGGCGCGCTGATAGAACAGGCCTCGGACAATCCCGTTGGCCACGTTTTCAGGAGCAGGCTTTTCTGGGTCGGGCTTGGAGTGACATTCATTATTTACCTGATAAACGGTTATTATGCCTGGAATCCGGACAGCATACAGATACCGTTGGTGCCGGTCGTCGATTGCCAGGCCATCCGCTTCAAGTATACGCAACTCATGCAGCCAGGCTCTTATTTTCTGTTCACCCCGAGAATATACATGGCGGTCATGGCCTTCGCTTTCTTGCTGAGCGCCGAGGTCAGCTTCAGCATTGGAGTTTCCCAGATACTTTTTATCCTGACGATGGCCTGGCTGACGACAAATTACAACTTTGATGCCAGCGGAGACGACATGCGCGGCGGCAACATGGTCTGGCAGAGATTCGGCAGCTATCTTGGTTTGGCCATTATGCTGCTCTTTATCGGCAGGCGGTACTACTGGGATGTTCTCAAGTCGGCCGTAACCTTCCAGCCGAGCTCACGCGGCGCCGAATCCCATGCGGTGTGGGCATGCAGGATATTTTTCATATCCAATGCGATCATAATCGTTATCCTCTCCTGCTTCGGGCTTGCCTGGCCTTTTGCCCTGATCCTCGTCGTTCTGATAATGCTCCTGTTCCTCGTTATAGCCAGAGTCAATGCTGAAAGCGGATTATTCTTCATCCAACCCGGCTGGATGCCTGTTTGTGTGCTGCTCGGTCTTTTCGGCACCTTTTCCATCGGCCCAAAGGCGCTGATATTGGCGGCTCTGGTTTGTGTTATGCTTTGCTTGGACCCCAGAGAGTGCCTGATGCCATTTGTCGTCAACGTGTTGAAGATCGGCGAGCAGCAGAAGTTGCGTCCCAAATCGGTAGGCTCCATAGGGACCGGCGTCTTCGCGATCGCACTGATGGCCGGAACTGCGGCGACACTCTGGGCCAATTACAGCTATGGATTCCCGTCATGGGACAGCTTCCCTCAGGACGTGGCCAAGAGACCTTTTACTCTGGGTCTCTGGGCTGTTACAGACCTCAAGCAGCAGAATGTGCTCGAACAGTCGGAGGATCTGGGCACGTGGCAGCGTCTTGCCAACCCCAGCCCAGACTTCAAATTCCTGTACGCTGCCGGAATTGGCGTTGGACTGGTGCTGCTGATGAGCTTTCTGAGGCTGCGATTTACCTGGTGGCCTCTGCATCCGATTATCTTCATAATCTGGGGCACGTGGCCGATTATGGAATTCAGTCATTCATTTTTTGCCGGCTGGCTTATTAACATGGCCGTTACCAGATTTGGCGGCTCGAATACATACAGGACAGTTCGCACCCTCATGTTCGGAGTTATCGCCGGTCACCTGCTGGCCGGTCTGACCTTCATGGCACACGGGGCCGGCTATTACCTGCTGAACGACGGCCTTAAACCCGTGGAATACCGCGTTTTCCCGGGTTGAATGGTTTTAGTGAATATTCCGGAGCGTGAAGTTTAGGGCAAATGTTTCATTCAGGAGCAGAAAATGAACAATCGAATACAGGTTATCTGGGAAAATGGTCCGGTTGAGGGCGCGATAGAAGTCGCAAATGGAAGGTTGGCGTCGGCCGGAATTGCAAACGGACAGGGCAAGGCCTGGGAGCAGTCATTCTGCGCATCTTCCGCCGGAGAGGTTCGGCTTGGCCTGGAATTCGACGAAGTTCGTGTCGCCCAAGGCGCCCGCGCAACGCGAGTAACGTTGAATACGAAATGCAATCCATTCACCTTCTTTCTCCGCGACGTCAGCCGTGAGTTCCCGATCTTCATCCCTGAATACGGCGTCGTTGTTACGTCGCCGGACGATATGCGGAACTATGCTGAAATCGCTGATTCGATCCGAGGCAAGGGCATTGTGTCTCAGCTTGCGGCCATCGATAACGAACCCGAGGAAAGCTACGAAAACGCTTGTCGGGAGAACCGCGACCTTGTTTGCCCCACGTGGCTTGGGTTGGGCCGCGACATGCGAATTTTTGAGGTGAACTACCAATCCAAGATCGGTTATTGGGGATATGTCCAGCCGCGGTATCATAGCACCCTTCAGAACGTGCCCGAGACACAGGACAAGTCTTACGCCCTGTATTTCGTGATCGGCCCTGGCGCGTCCTGCCGCAGGCGGATCACGCGCCGACTCGAGGAGGGCGTCCTGCCGATTCTGCGCTCCACGCAGTCGGAAGATGAAATCGAGTACCGACTGACGGCCTTCGCCACACTGGAGACGCGGACGCTGTCGGAGGAGAATCTTCGCGGCTCGGAATGGGCCGCCTGTTACCCCAACACCGGCGACAATATGCTGTCGGCCGAAGAAAAGGAGAAGATTCGCGACCTGCTTGATCGCGAGATGCGCGGCCGCGAGGAGGAGACCGTCTGCCGGATCAGGATCGAGGCCGTCAACACCGGCCGCGTGCCACGATACGCCTGGTTCCGGGGGCTCAGAGCGAGCACGGACGGAGTCTGGCGGCCAATGGCTTCCAATTACGATGGCGGCAGGGGATTCACCCAATTTTCATCGGGACGGATATTCGGCATTCATCTGCTGAACGGCAAATCCGCGCCGGATCTCGAAATGGCCGTCCTTGTCCGGCCGAGTGAAAAGGCGGTTTACGACATCCTGATTCCGCACCAGCCGCTCGCGCAGGACAGGGCCGAGAAACTCGCCCGGCAGGACTTTGATTTACACCTCGACGCCTGCCGGCGATTCTGGCGGGACAGACTCAAAAAGGCGGCGGCGATCTCCATCCCCGAGCCGGCCGTCGACGAGCGAATCAAGGCCGGCCTGCTCCACTGCGACCTGGTAGCGCTCGGAAAGGAGCCGGACGGCTCGGGGCTTGCCACCGTCGGTTGGTACTCACCCATCGGCTCGGAGAGTTCGCCGATCATCCAGTTTTTCGACTCGATAGGCTGGCATGGACTGGCGGAGCGGTCATTGAACTTCTTCCTCGACCGCCAGCGGGACGACGGCTTCATCCAGAACTACGGCGGCTACCAGCTCGAGACCGGGCCTGCGCTCTGGAGCATGGGCGAGCACTACCGCTACACCCGCGACCTGGAGTGGGTCAGGCGAATCCAGCCCAAGCTCCTCAAGGCCTGCGACTATCTGTTCGCCTGGCGGCAGCGGAACAAAAAGCCAGAGCTGCGTGGCCAGGGCTACGGCCTGCTCGACGGCAAGGTGGCCGACCCGGAAGATTTCTTCCATTCGTTCATGCTCAACGGCCTGTCTTATCTGGGCATCAAGCGAGTCGCGGAAATGCTGTCCCAGATCGATCCGGACAGATCGAAGCAACTGGCCGCGGAGGCCGAGGAATTCAGGAAGGATATCCGCACCGCGTTTCAGGAGTCGATCGGCCGCTCGCCCGCAATCCCGCTTTCCGACGGCACGTGGTGCCCGTCAGTCCCGCCGTGGACCGAATACCCCGGCTCACTTGCGCTCTTTGCCGACGGCGGAGACTGGTTCACGCACGGGGCCTTCGGGGCGAGGGATTCTCTGATCGGTGCGCTATACCTGGTCATCTCGGAGGTGCTCGACCCGCGCGAGCCGGCAACGGACATCCTGCTGAAAAGCCACCAGCAGCTTTTCACCGTGAAAAACGCCGGGCTGAGCCAGCCATACTACTGCCGGCACGACTATATCCACCTGGCCCGCGGCGAGGTCAAGCCGTTCCTCAAGACCTACTACAACCAGTTCACCTCCCTCCAGGACCGCCAGACCTACACCTTCTGGGAGGTTTATTTCGGCGCAAGCCAGCATAAGACGCACGAGGAAGGGTGGTTCCTGATGCAGACTCGATGGATGCTGCTGATGGAGGAAGGCATGACGCTGCACGCGCTGCGCGGCATTCCGCGGGCGTGGATGGGCGACGGCAAGCGGCTGAGCTTCGACGGCCTGCGGACATACTTCGGCCCGGTGTCGCTGGAGGTACGGTCGCGAGTCGGCGATGGAGTAATCGAGGCCCGCTGGACCTTCGCCGAGGATCGCCGGCCCGACCGGCTCATCCTACGCCTGCCTCACCCTGACTCGCTCCGTGCCACGTCGGCCTCAGGCGACCTATACGATCCCGATACCGAGTCGATAATCGTGAATTCGCCCGGCAGGGAGGGAAAAATAGTCGCCAGGTTTTAGCCGATATTCCGCAGTTGGCGCCATATGTCATTGGAAATAAAGCCTCTTCGCTATTTTGTATGGGTAATATAGGGCAGGTTTGGCTGTTTGCAGGCTGTTTTTCAAGGTCAAACCGACCCCAAAGCAACGGGCGTGCCGACTGCTTTCTAGGCGGCACGAACGTTGCCAACGGGGCAGCTTTGCCTTTGTAACATCTTGGCCAGCAAAGGGATAGCGTTTATTTTGCATTGTTGATTCGCCCTTCGACCCTTTGAACAACTTGGGTTGAAGGGCGGAGGTAATTTGTTAAAATCCGTAAATCTGCTTTGGCCGACGAGTTATATTACCCACACAAAACAGCGAAGAACCAATAAAGGATATTGAACACCACAGAGGCATCCATGAGTCTGACCTACAAACCCGACTGGGAGGAGACCAAGCAACGATACCTGCAGTGGTGGAATCATGAATACTTCGGGCGTTGTGCATTGGCAGTCTTCGCACCCAAAGCTGATCCGCCGCCGCTGCCCGATCCGCCCAAGGCGAAAACGATTGAGGAAAAGTGGTACGATCTGGATCTGATAAGTGCCACACAACGATACCATTTGTCCCGCACTTTCTACGGCGGCGAGGCGCTGCCCATCTGGAACGGCGGATATCCCGGCCACACGGCGATTCCCTCCTTCCTCGGCTGTCCTACTGTCTTGGATTGGAACACAGGATGGTGGGAGCCGATCCTGACTGGCGAGGACATCGACGTTCGCGACCTGCACCTGCAGAAGAACAGCCGCAACTATCGTTTTGCCCACGACCTTCTCCGTCGTGGCGTGCAGGAAATGCAGGGGCATGGCTTGGTCGCCACTGGCGCCTTTGGCGGCTGCGGCGACACCTTGGCTGCATTGCGCGGCACCGAACAGCTCCTTGTGGATTGCCTGGAACGACCCGATCAGGTCAAGACAGCCGAGCGATGGCTGATGGACCAATGGTTCGAAGTATTCGACAGCTTCCACGCGATTACGCAGGCAGCTAATGACGGCGGCTCAACCGGCTGGTTTGACCTCTGGTCGCCCGGCCGTTTCTATGCGGCATCAAATGATTTCGCCTACAGCATCTCCCCCCGTCTGTTTCGAGAAATTTTTCTGCCAGAGATCCGGCGCCAGACTGAATTCCTGACCCACACGGTTTACCATGTGGATGGAGAAGGCAACTTCACTCATGTCGACGCCCTGCTGGAGCTGCCGCGGCTGCAGGCACTGCAGATTCTGCCGGGCGCCGGCAAGCCCAGCCCCCTGCACTACCTGAATCTGCTGAAGAAGGTGCAGCAGGCCGGCAGGAACCTGCACATCTGTCTCTCGCCAGGTGAGGTGCGCCAGGCTCTCGAACTGCTCTCAGCTCGCGGGCTGTTCATCCAGACCTGGTGCGACACAGAGGTCCAGGCCCGAGAACTTCTAGACCAGGTCAAAATATGGTCTCACGACCGTGGTTAGCAACAATTTAAGCCAATTGAGGAAAATCGCCATGTCTGAAATGCACGAGAACGCATAGTCAGCCCTGGAGACGATCCTGCAGAAATCTGTCCGCGGCATCCCGCCCCTCTCCTGCAATATTATAGGGCACGCATTTACTGAGTAGCTTGCCGGTACGCAGACTGGATTACTACCTCCGCGATCCGATCAATGTAAAAAATCCGGAATCCGCTGGGGCCGACTATCTTCAAGACCGGCTACGGTTTCGTCCAATTTCTGGGCCTGCGATACTACCAGTGCAGTTTAGCCATTTTTGGCTTATACAGCGTCGGAAACTCGTGGTTTTCGACGGTATTTCATGCAACTCGACCTTTCTGGACAGAGTTGCGTTAAACCTTAACCCTTTGTCCGCAAAGGATTAAAGTTACGAAAATTGGCTAAGCCCCGCTACCAGTACGGCTACCAGAATTATTTCATAGCCTACATCCTGTTCCCGGCGGCTACACGGCCTGCCATATGCATGGATTTTCATAGAACGTGAATCGCAGGTCCGGGAATTGTTGGGCGAGTATTTCGCAGAAATGGCGGATTCCCGGGTTCTCGCAAACCTCGTGGCTGGTTTCGATGGTGGGGATGCCGTTCTCTGCTGCAAAGCGAAAACCGTAGTTGTCCGACTCGCCCGATATGAAAACGTCGCATCCCGCATCCACCAGGCACTGTTGCCCCCCCACGTTCGAATCGAGCCCGGCACCCCCGACGAGGAGGCCCACTTTGCCGACTTTCTGGCCCATCCCCTTCACGGCGCACACGCGGACGGTCGGGATCCCCACCCTCTCCTTGACGTACCCGACCAACTCCATCAGCGGACGCTCCGGGATATTCCAGAGCTTGGCTTCGTTCGCAGCGTCCGCCGGCTTGCCGAGGCCCAAGGTCTCGGCGAAACAACCTTCAATGCAGATTCTATCCACTGACGAATGCAGGCGCAGGTAGGTAAGGTCGTATTTTTGGAGCAGCGACTTGCGTCGTTCGTTGGTGCCCCATATCTGCCATCCGGAGCCCACGAAGCGGTTGTGACTGAAGTCGTAGGGATCGTAGAGGCTCTCATGGCCGATGATGAGGTCGTCACGGCGGTGTCCGGCATCCTCTATGGCATCTGGCGTGGCTTTCCAGCAGACGGTCACGGCAGAGATGCTATGGTCCCACCGTCCGTGGTGAACCCCTTCTTCGCGACCTATCGGCCACCCTTTTAGTTTCTCGACATAGGCCGCGATATCGCATGGAGTGGTCATGTTTTTGCTCCTTCGCGTTTGAGGTCGAACCACATCTGCCTGTGTTGCTGCATGATCGGCAGGGCGGCATATTCCGCCTGCCCGCAGGCGAGCTGGCGAAGACAGGTCCGCTCCTGCTTTGAGATTTTCCATTCGGTTTCGGCTATTGACCTGCGGTCCATTGTTTATATTCCTTGCTATTAAACCACGCGGAAATTCATATTCGGATCAGCAGCAAAATTTCTGGCTTTTTTCCAAAATGGCAAATCGGAACACTGCCTCATATAGCAGGAGATGAATATCCAAGAGCTGGGAAAAATTTGCCTTATACGCGCCTTTTCCCTTTAGTAGGCCATGCGGACTTTCAAAAGTCAGCGCAGAAGCGCCGCTGACATGATACAAGGCGCTTGTCAGGTTGAAAGACGGCGGCACGCTGCCGCGTTCGGGTCCCGGAAAAAAGTTTGGCCCATGCGGGATGCCGTTGTGTTCAAGCGAGCGAAAATACTGTCCAGTCAGACAGCGGACTTTTTCCTGTATTTCGAGTGGGACGAAGGCCGGCCTGATCACGAACGGGGCGTATTCACAGCTGTGCAGAGATACGGCCAGGTCCGGCCCTTCCAGCCTCGCGACATCCAGAATGGCGGCGGTTTCCGGGGCCATCGGCCGGAAAAAGTCGTCGTGCATGATGTTGATCCCGGCGTCGTTGAAATAGCAACCCATGAAGGAAACGCGGCTATGCCGCATGGGATGCAGACGCTTGCATTCCGGCCAGCCGCAAAGTTCGCCGTTTTTCCACGCCCCCTGCCCCCAGAAACGCATATCGGTTTTGCTCATGCCTTGCAGCGAGGCGGGGCGAAATCTCGCCAGGCCGTCCGGATTGCCCGCCGGAACAATCAGGATACGGCAGCGATTTCCGAGCCTTTGAATTTCCGATTGTTTTCTGCCTAGAATGTCGGAGCCGGTTTCCATGATCCGGATCAGGTTCGCCAGTCCCGTCAATCCTTCCGTTTCATGCCCATGGACGGGTCCGATCAGCAGGACGACGGGCCTTTTCCTTGCGGCCTTGTCCAGATATGAGCACGGGTCGCCCCCGCCGATGGCCGAACAGAAATTGGCCTTATGTCCGGTCTTCTCCCTGTCGCCATAAGAGACCAAATGCACCCGGTGCCGGCCCGGTGATCGGGCGATTGTAGAAATCCAGCCGCGCCGGATCCGGCCAAGTTCGCGCCGAAGCCCGGCGGAAGTTCCAATCCAGAAATCCGGCAGCTCCCTTTCAGGAATGCCGGCTATCGCCCTTGAAAGACTCATTCGTGACACGGGGAAACTATCTCCCTTCCGCCGAAAGCATGCCGGTCATCTGTGTTCTCCTCAAAATCGATCATCCGGGATTTCTTTTTCAGGCCCGCCTTTTTCGGCCGAGGCCGCCTTGCGGCATTAATCCGGTTTTCCCATTTCGACGATAACGGCGTGAACCTTGCCGTCGCCGAATATCGGCAGCATCCGTCCGGCAATTTTTGCGCCGTCAACCTCGACTCGCCTGACGCCTTTGCATACATGCGCCGGATTGCGCACCTCGATGTCGTAAGTCGCCCCGCGGAAGACGCGACGAACGCGGAAGCCGTCCCATCCGGCGGGGATGCACGGATCGACCGTCAGGCCGTCGAACTCCGGGCGGACGCCGAGAATCCACTGCGAGATCGAAACCATCGTCCACGCTGCGCAGCCCGTCAGCCACGAATTTTTCGCCTCCCCGTGCCTCGGGGCGTCCTTGCCGGCAATCATCTGGGAATAAACGTAGGGTTCCGTGCGATGCACCTCGCTGATCTCCTCGAGAAATGCAGGAGCGATCTTCGCGTAGGTTTCAAACGCGCGGTCGCCCCGGCCCAAGATGGTCTCGGCGATGGTGATCCAGGGGTTGTTATGGCAGAATATGCCTGCGTTCTCCTTGTAGCCCGGCGGATACGACGAAACCTCCCCGAGATTCAGGTGATAAACAGCATACGCCGGATTCAGCAGGACGATGCCGTATTTCGTGTCCAGCCGCTGCCGTACGGCATCCAGGGCGGCTTGGGCCTTGCCGTCATCTATGCCCACGTCCGCCATGGCGCAGAAACCCTGCGGTTCGATGTAAATCTGCCCCTCGGTGCATTCACGGCTGCCGACCTTCTGTCCGGCGTCGTCGTAGGCCCGCAAGAACCATTGGCCGTCCCAGCCGTGCGCCAGCAGAGCCTGCCTGATGGCGTGAAGATGTTTTTCAGCGGCGGCGGTTTCATCGAGCAAGCCCCTGCGGCGGCATATTTCGACGTAATCGCGCCCGACGAACAGGAACAGCCCGGCGATGAAGACGGATTCGGCGACCCGGCCGTCCTTGTTCCCGCACGTCTGGAACGATTCGTCGGGCGCCCTTGAAAAGCAGTTCAGGTTGAGGCAGTCGTTCCAGTCCGCCCTGCCTATAAGTGGCAGGCCATGCGGCCCGAGGTTGTTCGGCACGTGATCGAACGACCGCTTCAGGTGCCCCAACAACGAGTCGACGGCCCTGAGTTCGCAATTGAAGCCGACCTGCTCTTCTAAAATCGACCAGTCTCCTGTCTCCTTGATATACGAGGCCGTGGATGATATCAGCCACAACGGGTCGTCGTTGAAACCGCCTCCGACCTCGAAATTGCCCTTTTTGGTCAGCGGCTGATACTGATGATAACAGCCGCCGTCCTCGAATTGAGTGGAAGCTATGTCCAGGATCCGCCGCCTTGTCGGCTGGGGCGCCATGTGAACGAAGCCGAGCATGTCCTGGTTGGAGTCGCGGAAACCCATTCCGCGGCCTATGCCGGACTCAAAATAACTCGCACTGCGCGAGAGATTGAACGTTACCATGCACTGGTAGGGATTCCAGACGTTGACCATGCGATTGAGACGGTCGTCATGGCTGGAAAGCTGGAACGTGCCCAGCAAGCTTGTCCAATTGCGGCTGAGGGCGTCCATGGCCGCATCGACCGCCGACGGCAGGGCCATGGCGCTAACCATCTCCAATGCCCCGGCCTTGTTGATAGCGCCCGGAGAGGCCCATTTGCGGTCCTCGGCGTTTTCGACATAGCCCAGCACGAACACAAAGGTCTTTTCCTGATGCGGGCCCAACGCGACGGCCAGCCGGTGCGAAGCGACCGGCTGCCACCCGCTTGCCAGGCTGTTGCGGCTGCGATTTTCCGCCACCGCGGCGGGCGAATCCAGCCCGCCATAAGGCCCGAAAAAGTCCTCGCGCTGCGTGTCGAATCCGTCGATCGGGGCGTTGACGGAAAAAAACGCGTAATGATTCCGCCGTTCGCGGTATTCGGTCTTGTGATAGATGACGGTATTTTCAACCTCGACCTCGCCGGTGCTGAAATTCCGCTGGAAATTCATCATGTCGTCGTAAGCGTTCCACAGGCAGAACTCGACAAAGGAGAACAGGCTGACGCTTTTGGGCGACGCGGCGACATTTCGCAATGTGACGCGATGTATCTCGGCGTTCATGCCCAAAGGCACGAGCGAAAGCTGTTCGACCTCCAGGCCGTTCCTCCTGCCCGTGATTCGCGTATAACCGAGCCCGTGGCGGCACTGGTAGAAATCCAAGTCCCGCTTCACGGGCATCCATCCGGGCGTCCAGAAATCCCCGCCGTCGCGGATGTAGAAATACCTTCCGCCGTTGTCCATGGGGAGATTGTTGTAGCGGTAGCGGGTAATGCGCCGCAACCTGGCGTCCTGGAAAAAGCAGTAGCCGCCGGACGTGTTGGAAATCAGCGAGAAGAACTTCTCCGTCCCGAGATAATTTATCCAGGGCAGCGGCGTCCGCGGATCGGTGATCACATATTCGCGTTTCGCGTCGTCAAAAAAACCGAATTTCATGGTTGATGTTTCCTGATTATCCCGGTCAACGCCGTGAATCCCCGGCAATCGTGATTTTCCTGATGTCGCCGCAGATTTTTCCCATAAACCGGTCGTCCGCCGGAACTTCCCGGACAACCTTGCCCACGACCGCCGCGGGCTGCTGTTCTTCCATTATAGCTCAATTTTTTGTGCCGGGACATCACGGCTCCCGGATCAGTTCCCGGGCAGTTGAACCGCATCCATCCAGAACCGGCATATCTGCCCGACCATCTCGCAGAATTTGTTCAGTTCCACCGGCTTTCGGATGAAACAACTGGCCAGCATGTCATATGCCTTGCAAATATCGCCGGCGTCGCTGGACTTTGTAAGGATAAACACTGGAATACTGCGAAAATCTTTATGCGCCTTGATGTCGGCAAGAAGTTGCCAGCCATCCTTGCGTGGAAGATTGAGGTCCAGCAAAATAAGATCGGGCCTGCTCCGGCCTTGATTGCAGATTGTCTCCTGCAAATATGCCAGCGCCTGCAGGCCGTCGGCTGCAACGTGCAGCTTGATGTTCCAGCCGTTCATTTTCATGGCCTCCCTGAAGAGCCACGACTCCGCCGGATTGTCCTCGACCAGTAATATGTTGCCAGACCGCATTTACATTCCATTCTTTTCCGTTTTTTTCATTATGTTTGGCGCCGATCTAGGACTCTAAGGCGGCAATTACCCTATCCGCCCGGCACACGCGCCGCCCGCCAGGGCTGGATTCATGAAAAAAGAACGGCCGACTCCTGCCGAAAAAACCTGGAGCTGGATTCAAGCGGTTTTCACATAAGTTCATGTCCTTTTTTTACGCCGGTTTTGTGGTTGCGGCCGGCAGGACCGGCGGCGCCGCCGGCTGAGAGGCGGCCTCTTTCGGTGGCGGTGGGGCCATTGCGGCGTATATGACGATGTTCCTGGCTATTTCAAAGGCCGACTGCGGCATGTATCCGTCCAGCCCCCAACTGCTGTAGCCGACCAGACCGGCGGTCAGGTCCTCGGGGCTGACTATCACCTTGGGCCTGTCGCCTGCAAGCACCGCCAGCAGGCGCGGCTCGGCGCTGCCGCTGCCGATGCGAGCCTTGGCTGTTTTGCGGTATTTGGCCTTCTCGATCGTCATGTCCTTGAGCTGATAGACCGGGCTGGACAGGGGCATGGGCAGCAGCGCGTCGGTGCCCCACAATTCGGCGGCGAGTTCCCTGGCAGATTCGCCGAAAGCCTTGTTCCCGCCGGCTGCGTCCATAACCAGCAGCCCGCCGGCATCGACCCATTTTTTCAGCGCGGCCTTTTCATCGTCGGGCAGCTTGAACGCGCCGGTGCCGGTCAGAAAGGCCAGCCTGACGTCGCCCGTGAGCTGCGTCGGCAATACGCCGGTGGGCGGGCCGGAGGCCGTTGCGGCCGGGGCACCGGCGCTTTGCGTGGCGGCCGACAGAACGCTCGTGTAGTCCAGTTTGACCTTCTGCGTCTGGCCGATCAGGCGGGCCAGACGCTCCAGGGCCAACGGCTCCGGGTCGTAGTTGCCGGCGTACCGGATGCGGGCGGCCTTTATAGCCCTGGACGAACCGGACGGCTCTTCGGGCCAGGACTTCGTGCCGCGGCCGTAAAGTTCCTTCTCGGTAACGTAAGAAAGCACGTTGGCGCCGGCCTCAAAGTTCCCCTTGGCGGTGGCAACGGCATAGGTCTGCCACGAAAGAGGCAGATCGGCATCCGTGTGGATCGCCAGCGGGCGCACGCCGTTGGATACGATCGAGACGGCCGGGGTGCCGGGCATCTTGTAATGGGCCGTATAAAGCGGATGGTCTTTGCCGCAATTCGTAAGTTCGTATTTCGGAAAGAGCTTCCTGTACAGGTTCCGCATGCCGGCGCCGAACGCCCCGCCGCCGCACTCGGTGATGCTCAGCAGCGTGCCGCCCTGGTTGACGTACTCGCGGAGTTTGGCGACGTCGTCGTCGGTGAATTTCGGGGCCTTCGAGCCGGTGATGGCCAGCACGGGCGCGTCGTGCCAATCGCCGACGTGGCTCTTGAGGGTTACTATCTGCCAGTTGACCTCGCGTTCGTACGCGGCCTCGGCCCAGCGGCAGAAGTTCGCCAGCGCGCGGGGACGATTGTTCCAGTCGCCGTCGTACTCCAGCTTGTTGAAGAGCACCGGCCGCCGCCCGCGAGCAAGGAATACAAGCCTATAACCAGGGTTGGCGATTCTCCCAGCGGCGGTCGGCTCTGACTCTTTCAATGCCAGAAGTCTCTTGCAGCCCTCCTTATACCAGTCGTATTTGCCGAAATATTTATATCCGCTGGCCAGCCCCACGCGCTCAACGCCGTACATGTAGTAATCGAAAAAAGTCGCGTCATGCGAAGCCCACGGGGCGGTCAGGGTTTTTTCAAAGTTGGCGTCGAACCAGTCCAGGGCTTTCTTGATGGGGGCGAATTCGATCGAGACGTTGCACTTGATGAATCTGTCTCCCATGGTTGCGTCGATGCAGACAAAAAGGCTCGCCAGGCCTGCTGTGCTCATCGAACCGTAGGACGGGTCGGACCGTGAATTCTCGGCGCCGTAGTTCCATCCACCGTCCGGCTGTTGGCGGACGATCCAGAACTTCTGGCATATCTCCCAGAATTCCTTCGGTATCTCGATGCCGCTCCTCACACCGGCCCATGCGCCAAGCAGAAGATACTGGCTGTTGGAATTGTCGCCGTAAGAGCCTGTATCCCTTTTGCCGGTGAGTCTCTGCCTGTCAGGGCAGAAATAGGAGTATCCGCCGCCGTTAGTCGTGCCTTCCAAGACCAGGAGTTCGACGTCCTTTTCGAGATTTTTCTGATACTGTTTTTTCGTCTGTTTGTTGGCCGCCAGCCAGGCGTTGCATCTCAGGCCGACCGAATAGGTCGCCATATCGCCGTCCTGATTTTTTACCAGCCAGTCGAGCGCCTTGACGAGCCTGGGGTCTTTGGCGGAAACGCCGGCCTCAATCAGGGCGTAAACGGACATGGCGGTCGTCCCGGTGGGCCAGCCATTTGGACAGCAAGTATCGGACCTGCCCGTCGGCCAGTTGCCTTCGGGCAATTGCAGGCTGAAAAGGTAATCGATAAGCCTCTGGATGGCCTTGTCAACGTCCTCGTCGGTGAAATTTTCGACGGCAGACAGCGGGGAAAGTTGTCTCCCCGTCTGGGCGCCGGCCTCTGGGGCATGTAATATGAAAATCACAATAATGAAGACAATAGAATATGCCCATACATGATTTCGCATGTCATGCTCCTTTATCGAGGCAAAGCCTCAAACCGCCGCGTGTTCCGGAATCCCGCTTCCCATGCGACGAACGCATATGTGAAAACCGGGATATCGCGATCTCACAACCTGTTCTGGGATTTCTTTTCTTTTCCATTTTTTCCTGTGGTTTGGCCCGTTAAAATCCGCAATTCAATTCGCCGGGCGGGTCGCGACGGCCGCGGGCCGGCTTGCCGGCTGGGATGCGGCGTCTTTCGGCGGCGGGGCCGTCGCGGCGTACAGGACGATGTTTCGCATGATGTCCAGCGCGCTTTCCGGTTCATACCCGTCGCAGGAGTGGGACGAAAAGCCCACCAGCCCGGCCATGACGTCCTCCTGGCTGAAGATGACCTTGGGCTTGTCGCCGGCTAAAATCGCCATCAGACGCGGCTCTTTCACTCCGCCGAGCCTCGCCCGCGTAATGCGGCGGTATTTTACCTTCTCGATGGTCATGTCCTTGAGCTGATAGACCGGGCTGGCCAAAGGCATCGCCAGCAAACTGTCAGCGCCCCAGAGTTCGCCGATCAGGTCTTTGGCCGAATCGCCGAAAGATTTGGACCCGCCCCCGGAATCAAAGAAGACCAGTCCTCCCTGTTCGACGTAGTCCCTGAGGGTGGCCTTTTCGTCGTCTTTGAGCTTGAAGGCGGCCGTGCCGGTCAGTATCGCCAGCTTTACCCCCGAATCCTTGAGCGAGGCGATCTCGATCGGCTCGGCGGGACACTCGATCCGGACCCTGAAAGTCTTGCCCATCAATCTGGCGAACCTCTCCAGGGCCAGCGGCTCGGCGTCGCAATTTCCGCCGTGTTTGAGCCTGGCGATTTTCACGGTTTTCTCGAACGGCCCGGCCGGCTCGGACGGCCAGACGTTCACGCCGCGGTTCTTGAACTGCTTGTCCGTAACGTACATCACAACGTTCGCGGCGGCCTCGAAATTCACCCGACCCGTCGCCACCGCGTACGTCTGCCAGGACACCGGCAGGTCGGCGTCCGTGTGAATCACCAGCGGACGAATTCCGTTCCTGACCTCCGAAAGCCTCACTGCCGAGATCGACTTGTAGAGCACGTTGTTAAGCGGATGTTCCTTGCCGCACGGCGCCAGTTCATATTTGGGGAAAAGTTTCTGGTAAAGGGCCTTGATGCCCGTGCTGAAAGCCGATCCGTTGCACTCGGTAATGCTCAAGATCGTCCCGCCCTGGTGGACGTAGGTCCGCAGTTTGACGATCTCCTCGTCGGAAAATTTCGGGGCCCTCGATCCGGTTATGGCCAGGATGGGCGCGTCGTGCCACTCGTTGACGTCGGATTTCAGCGTGATGATCTGCCAGTTATTTTCCGTCTCGAAGACCTTTTCGGACCACCGGCAGAAGTTGGCCAGCGCCCGCGGCCGATTGTTCCAGTCTCCGTCGTATTCCAGATGGTTGATTATCACCGGCAGCCGCCCGCGGATGAGGAAAAGCAGCCCGTAGCAGGTATTTGGAACAGGGGCTTCATGGCTGTTCCACGAACCAGTCGCGTCCTGGCGACTGAGCAGATCGGTTGTTCCGGCTTTATACCAGTCCGTCGCGCCGAAGTATTTGTATCCGCTTGCAAGCCCGACCCGCTCCAAGCCGTACAGATAGTAGTATCGTTTTGTAGAGGGATTACCGATGTTCTTCTCCATCCATTCCATGCCCTTTTTCACCGCGGCCAACTCGGAACTAACCTGGCACTTGAGAAACCTGTCCATGTAAAGCTGGTCTATGCAGACAAACAATGAGGCAAGCCCCGCGACCGTCATCGGATGCCTGACTTCCGCCATAAAACCGGTCTGGCCTTCCATGTACTTCCAGCCTCCGCTGGGATCCTGGCATGATATCCAGAACTTCAGGCATTTTTCCCAGTATTCTTTGGGAATCTCCATTCCGGCCCTGGCGCCGGTCCAGACGCCGTAGAGGCCGTACTGGCTGTTGGAACGATCTCCGTATTCCGCTTTTGTCACGCCATCGCTTGCATACCTGTAACTTCCGTCGGCTGTCGAATTGAGCAGCAGTTTGACGTCGGCCTCGAGATTTTTCATGTACTTGTTGTCGAGCTGCTTGTTGACCGTGTGCCATGCCAGGCAGCGAAATGCCGTTGTATATGTCAGTTTTACCTGGTTTTCAGGCTTGACCAGCCAGTCGAGGGCCTTGGCGATTTTTGTGTCCTTGGCCGGAATACCACTGGCGACGAGCGTGTAAATGGCCATGGCGGTCGGGCCGTCGGTGAAGGAGCTCCCGGCACTATCCCTATATGGTTCCCAGCTTCCGTCGGCCCTCTGCTGCGAAAGGATATATTGCACCGCCTTGTTGATGGCTGTTTCGATGTTCGCCGCCGTGAACTCGCCCTTGGCGCCGGCCTGTTGCTGCTGCGCCAAGACCGGTTGAGCCAGCCAGGCCATTCCCAATGCCGCCAACGCCGGAAACATCGCGATTCTTGGCATGTTTTTCCCTTTCTATCCTGTCCCGGCGGCATCAATTGCATCCATGCCGCCGTTTATCGGGTTGTCAGTTGAGTTTGTTAAGTTCCTTGCGGGCCTCTTTGGCGGTTTCTGTGTCGGGATAATCCGTGATCACTTTGCGGAGCAAGTCCTTGGCCCTGGCCGGGTCGGTGGCGATGTAGATTTTCGCGGCTGACAGTCTGCGTTTGGCCTGCGACTCCGGATCGTCGGAGTCGGCCGGCGGGGCGGTCGTCTGAATTGCGCCGCCGGCAGAACCGTTTCCATTGGCGGCCGGGCCGTTCTGGACGGGCTTGGGCTGGTCCGGATTCGCCGGCTGCGACAAAGGTTTTGGGGTCGGCCTGGAATCGGGCTTGACCTCGGTAATCACCGTTTGTTTGTTCACCGGCAAAGGGGCCAGGGCGCCGAACTCGAACGCGCCTATGTCCGGCGCCTTGCCCGCCGTCCGCGGCCTGCGGTTAAAGTCCTCGAAGACCGGCACCGGCACGCCGGCGTCGATGGCAGGACTGCCAGGTTTGATGACAAGGAATTTTTCATTTGACGGATCTACCGACTCAAAAAGTGCGTCCCCGATCTTCGAGTTGGCATCCAATCCGAGTTTCTGCCACTCGGCCAGATTGTAAAATGCGCCTCTGACCACGAACAATTTGTCTCCTCTTATGCTGTTTGGCTTGAAATACAGGTTATTCGAGAGCGCGGCCTTGCTGGCCTCACTGATTACGCAAAGCGCCCCGGTTCCATTCGTGCCTGAATGGAGGGAATACATGATATTATTGCGTATATTCCAATCGGCGATTTCATCCCCCCTTGAAATACGGAGGAAGTCCGCGTTTCCCAAAGTCATGCCCACAGTCCGGTCGGACATATAGACGGTGTTGTTGTAGATGTGGACGTCGCGGCATTTGGTTCCGCCTTCGAAGCCGATGCACATGTCATACAAGAGGTTGTTGCGCACCATTATGTGGTCGTTATGGTCATCAATGCCAAAACCGGTGCCATTGGCTTTTTGTTTGGCGGGATTCTCATTTGGAATCAGGACATTGCGCTCGAACAGTACCCGGCCGAGGTTGTCGTCTGTCTTGGGCATAAGTGGATGATTCAGATTCGCTGATGTTCCGCTCGCTGTCGCTATATCCACTCGCCAAGTGCCGACCGTGAGGCGATTGTCTGTTACCACGCCGTTCCTGCTATGCCACTTGAGGGAAAAATTAAGACCTTTTCGCGATCCGTCCACGATGTTGTGGGCGACATAGACGTTCTTGCTGAGTAGTGCTCGTTCCGGCACACAACTCGTGGCGTTGCGTATCTGGTGGGGTATGCAACCGGAGATGGATATGTTGACGCCATCCGTATAGATGGAGATGTAGTCCGAGTTCTCGACACGGGAATCCTGGAGGAAGACGTTATCTCCGCCCATCCTGACGCCCACGTTGCCGCGCTGCGAGTTCACCCGCAGCGCCAGGTTATCCCGCCCGCACATATTCAAATTTGGCCCCGTGCTGGAGTCATGCTTCCAGGTCTCAGGCGCCACAAGCCCGACGTCCACGACCCGCCAGTCGCGTCCGGAACCTTGAAGACCCTCCTTGAATCGCGTTCCCGAATCGGCAAAGTTGATGACGGGGTTTTCGCCTTCGCCGAACGCTCCCAGCAATTTTGGCCCCTCGCCGGTCAGGACCGCCGGGCCGCACTCCCACTTCTCGCCTCGCCGCAGCAGCAGCCGGCGCTTCGGAGCGGCGTTGAACCACGTCAAATGCCCGGCCAGGTCTGCGCCGTTGTTCTTCTCACAGCCGGCGGGCGAACCGTCGAATTTTCCGTCCTTTGACACGCAGCGGGTGTTCGTCCCGGCAAAGACTTTCTCGGGATCCTCCACGGTGATGGTGATTTTCTGGGGAGAAGAGGCGTTGCCCCGGATGTCGCGGACCTTGAGCGTAACCGTGTATGCGCCGGGTTTTTCGTAAACGTGGCTGACGACAAAACCGGTGGCGAGATTTTTGCTCTTGCCCGTGGTGGCCCATATCCCCGAGTCGGAGTCGCCGAAGTCCCACTCGAAGTGAGCGCCGACATAATCGTCTCCGGCGAGGTTTTTGGTCTCGGTGCCGTCGAAGAATACCGCCAGCGGCGCTACCCCCGAGTCTCGCGACGCCTTGATGGACGCCACGACCGGCTGGGCCGGTTGCGACGTCCCGGCGCTGTTTGCGGGAGCGACCGCCGGAGTCTGACCCCACGCGACGGGCGCCGATTGGCACAATGAGATCATGATGGCCAGAGCCGTCGCGCAAATGACCGGCATAATCGTCAAGATCCGCGGTGTTTGTGTATTCATGTTTTTTCCTTGTCTGAAGTAAACGCTATTTCATCGCCGAGGCGTCGCCGAGGATGTAATACATGGTTGTATCGAGCAGCTTGAACTCCTTGGCCGACTCAACCTTCTTTTCCGGATCGGGATATCCCTGGCAATCGAGGGGCGTAACCCTGATCGACGCCACGTCCGGCCGGTTGAGTGAAATAGTGCCTGCGAACTTGCGGACGCAGATCGGCGACTCGCCGAGGCTGGTGATCTGGAGGCATTCGACCTCGCCTTTTCCCTTCTCGAATTCCGTCTTTGTCGCCTGCGTCTCCCAGCCGTAGTTCTTTTCCTCGGTCATCACCTGGACGAGGATTTTGGCCGACTCATTGATCGGCTTGCCGTCGAGCGAGACGACCATCACCGCGCCATACTCGTTTTTAAGTTCGATCGTAACGTCGGCGAGCTTAATCGGCCCGGCCGCCTGGAGGAACCCGGCCGCGCCCTGGGCGCACGGGGCGTTCAAGGTTGCGAGGCCTTTGCCGTAGTCGAGCGTCAGTTCGCCAGTGGCGCTTTTCACTGTTTTATTATTGCGGTCGATCAGCTTGCCCAGGTTGGATAAAACTGACGACTTGCCGGGATTTTCGCCGATGGTCCGCACCACGCGCCCGACAAAGAACGCCAACGGGTCGAGCCCGCTGAGCGAATTTACCTCGGCCTTGGCGCCGTCGGGAATCTCCTTGTCATGTGCCATGTCCTGGCCCATGGCCTGACTCAGCGCGCCGCCCTTGAGGGCGTACAGGTCTTTCAACGCCAACGCCTCGTTGATCGCCACGGGGCCTTCTTTCACGTAGCCGTTGCGGAAGATTACCGCCGCCGCCGGATACTGGCCGAGCGTTACCGGCGTCTGGATCGGCCACTTCGTCGTGATATTATTTACAAGCCAATCGGTCGGCTTCAGGACAAACGGGAAGTAGCCGTCCATGCCCTGAAGCGACCCGTAGCAGGACATGAGGAAGGGCTCCTCGGTGCGAAAACGGTTCGGCATGTTCCAGGCGCCCTCGGTCAGAAAGTGCGGATATCCCGCGCACTGGATGTGCATCAGCATGGCCTGTTCCGGCTGCCTGAGGACCGAAACGTCCGTGTAATAATCATCCTTGCTCACCGCATAGCCCAATCGTTTTCCCCCTTTTCCCGGCGTGCCGAAATAGGTGTTGCGGGCCGTGAGATCCACGCCCATGTATGTGTATTGATCCAGCGGACCCAGCACGCGGGAGTCGGCCGTCTGCCAGTTCGAGCCGATCACGAGTCCCTTGTAGCCCAGTTCGTCGCTAAGCCATTTTTTCATTCCCACATACCAGTTGCGTGCCAACTGGGTCAGAAACTCCGCCTGGTCGTGCGCCCGCAACTCGTTCCTCTGCGCCACCGCCCAGTCCTGGCTGGTAAGCATACCCGCGTCATACAGTCCAACGCGGCCCTGGGCGAAGTCGTCGCCCTTGGGATACTTTCCAGCTCCCCACGCCGCGGCGGCCTTTTCCAGAGAGCCATATCTGGTTTTTAACCAGTCGCCGAAAAGTTTCTCGAGAATCGCCGTCGCCTCCGCCGGGATCCTTCTGTTCGGCGTGAAGGTCCAGAAAAACAGGCCGTCTTCGTCGAGCAGTTCTATGGACGCGACGGCGGGATCCTTGGCCAGTGGAATGCCTGTGTGCGGATTAACCGTGCCAAGCAGGCATTTGGCCCAGGTCTTCCACCTCTCCTGCGACTTCGGGTCGAAATACCAGACGCAACATCCCATGCCGCCTGCCGTGCAGTACCAGAGAAAATCGGAATATATCCCCTGTTTTTTGAGGGCGGTGAAAAAGTAGTGGATGCCCGCCGTCCCCGGGCCCGGCGTCTCCTCCTGCATGTCGGCGATATGGAAGCGAACCATGTTGACCCCGACCTTCGCCAGGCGGCGGGCGAGGAGATCCATCGATGCTTTGTCCCGCCAAATATCAGGGCCGGCGGTTGCGCCCCAGAAACGGACCTTTTTACCGGTCTTCTCAAAGACCAGGTCGTCGCCTTTGGCGATGATCCGTCCCTGCGAGCCGGCCTCGGGCTCATTTAACACCCGCAGGTCGAGCACGGCGGGGGCGAAAGTGTCGCAATCCGGCTCGAACGGAAACCAGCCTTCCGGGGCGCGATTATGCTTCTGGCCCGGCTTGAGTGTGCCGTTGGGCCTGAAAGGCTTATCTGTCAGGATAAAGCAATCGAATACGAACGGGCCGTATTTGTCGGCACCCGTCTCGATCGCCTCGATCCGAAGGCGGTTCTTGCCCCGCTTGAGTTCAACCTGCCCGCCGGTAAGCCAATTGACGCAGTGCTCGTTGAGTTGGACGTGATCAAGACGCGATGTGTGTTTCCAGTCGATCGTAACCCAGTCGCCGGCGCCATTCCACTGGTAGCGGAACGGTCCGTGGGTCCAGAATTTGCGTATATAGAAAAACCATTTGTCGTCGCGGGGGACTGTAACTTCATACTCAACCCACGTCCCGGCCTTGCTGGTGCCGCCGAAGGACTTGCCGCCAGAGAGGTTGGCGTGGGACGAATCGAACGTGTGCCGGTCGTTGAGATTGTCGCTGGCGCCGGCCGGCGACTCGCCCTCCCACCAGACGAATTCAATCCCATTGCCCTTGCCGCTCGCCGGTTTTGTCGCCGTTTCCTCGGCTGTCGCCATGCAGATTGTGATGCCGATTGCCGAAAAAACCACTGCTGCCATCATTGTCTCATGCATTTGCGATCTCCTTAAAATCAGGCCCGTTCATGGCGTGTTTCATCCGTATAATATGTTGTTCCTGTCTTCATAAAGGTGCCATGCGGTTTTTATCGTTTTATGAGACTATTTTATTGTTTTTCGTCCTTTATTGATGTTTGGGACTTCTCAGGCGGCGCCTTCGGGTCCCGATAGCGGCCAAAGGCTTATCTCCACGCGGTCCCGGCCGGAGTGTTTGGCCCTGTAAAGCGCCTGGTCGGCCAGGCCTATCAGGGCCTCGGCATTGACGTTCTTGGGATCGCTGCACACGGCCAGCCCGACGCTGACGGTCATCGACGCGTTTTTGACCTGCCTGAGGTCGTAAGGAGAGCTGGAGACGGCCGACACCATCCGCCTGGCAACCTGGCAGGCCTGCCTTGCCTGGCACTCGGGCAGAATGACCAGAAATTCCTCGCCGCCGTAGCGGCCTATCGTGTCGTAAGGCCTGACCACCGAATTCATGCGCGACACAACCTGCCTGAGCATCTCGTCGCCGGCCTGATGGCCGTAAGTGTCGTTGACGCGCTTGAAATGGTCCAGATCGGCCATGCCGATGCATAATTTCGTCTCCCGCCTGGCGGATCGGGTGATTTCCTGGCAGAGCATTTCAAGGCAGGCCGAATGGTTCCATGTCCCGGTCAGACTGTCTTTCATGGACTGCAATTTCAACAGGTCGCAGGCGGACGCGAGATTTTCCTGGAAAGAGACGATTCGCCTGGCGGTTTTAAGGCAGGCCTGAAGATAGTCGAAATCGAGCGAATCGGAAGGCTTGGACATATAAATGTCGGCGCCGGCCTTCAAGCCATCGATAAGCCGGTCCTCGCCGTGTTTGCCGGTCATGAGAATGACGTAAGTGTGCCGGCCGTACGCGGATTGCCTGAGCTTTTTGCACAGAGCCAGGCCGTCCTGGCCCGGAATGACCCAGTCTATGATGGCCAGCTTGGGAGCGTCGGCATTCTGGAGCTGCTGCCATGCGTCATTGCCGTTGGCCGCAACAGTCGTGTCAAAACCCCATTCCTGGAGCCTCTGCTGCAGGACCCGGCAATAACCAGGATCATCTTCTGCCACTAAAACTTTCATGTGTTCAACCTCATTTTCTCTATCCAAACTTTGCCGGATGCCGATCGTGCCGCACTTGACCAGTCGGTCACTATGAAGGTATTTGTCAATTTTTCAGCCAGTTTTTCATCCTGAGATTCATTGCCGGCATTGTTTGCGATACGGTTCAAGCCTTGCCGCCAGGTTCTCGGCCTGCTCAATCGTTTTGACGTCCGCCAGGATATACATCCCTTTTGGGCCGACCGCGTCGAGCAGCGGTATCACCTCGTCGTATCTGACGCGGATGGCCTGGACGCTCTTGCCAGCCTTGAGAATCCGGCGGTACATGTCATACCAGTGCGGCGAGCCGCCCGACTCGGGCACTTGCGGGTCGGGCGTCCACTCAATTGCGCCCAGCGATTCAATGGAAAGCAGTTCATCCAGATGGCAGATGCACTGGTGGCCGTCGAGATGAAAAATCGAATAATCCAGCCAGTCGCACTGCTCTTCCAGGGCCGGCCTGACGAACCGGCGGAACATCTCGGGCGAAAACATCGCCGATGCGTCGCACTGCACTTTGGCGGTCTTGCCCGGTCCCCAAAGCTTGAACGCGATCCACGACGATCCTCCGTCGGGGTTCCTGATAATCTCGTATATCCGTTGATAGGCCTCGAAGAACACCACGTTGATCTCACGGATTTTCTGTTCCACCCATTCGGGCCTCTCGATCATGTCCATCAGAACCTGCTCCGTGCCTCGCAGCGAGGCCAGGATGTCAATGTTCTCGATCAGGTCCGGGCAGCCGACCAGATACCTGTCTCCGGCCAGGCAAACAGCCTCCTCCAGAATGGCCAGCGTCTGTCGCCACCATTTGTTCGCCAGATCGAACAGCAGAGGCCCGTGAGCGTCGGGGTCTTTGATGCAAGGCTCGTACCATACCGTTTCCTGGCCGAATGCCGGCTCGGAGCCGATAAACGTCGCCAGCGTGCCAGGGCCGAAGTCCATTTCGCTTATCGGCAGGCAGTCAAGCGGAAACAGGTGCGTGGCCAGTTGATGATGCTCCTTCAGCGGGCGCCACTTGGCGCTCATCCACCTCTGGGTCACGTCGTCCATCGGGCCGGGATCCCGCGAATTCTCTCGCACTGTGTCCGATTTTATTTCCCAGTGGCCGACCAGCAGACCCTTGTGGTTCCACCAATCGATGAAATGCTGCCTGGTTTCCCGCCAGTTGGACTTCCAGGTACAGTAAGTCATGGCGTCTCCTGTCGCGTCCGGCCGCAAACAGGCGGCCCGTCAAAGCGTTTTAACATCGCCGAAAATAACGTCGTCAACCGGAACCCAGGGACTGTCATTTCCACCGGTCGTATTTGGCAAGGTGCCGATTGTGCCACATCTGGTCCAGCGGATCCTCGCTGAGGGCGTGCCATTCCAGGAGCCGCATCTTGAGCAACTCTCGGGTTGCGCGATATTCGGCCTGGCCCGCCAGGTTCACCCACTCGTTGGGGTCGTTCCGCAGATCGTAGAGTTCCTCAAATCCGTCGGCGTACCAGACATATTTCCATTCGGGCGTGCGGATGGCCTTGACGAAATCGCCCGGCACGTTGTAGTTGGCGGTCCAGCGGAGCGGATGGCCGGGCGTCTCGTGGTTGCGGTTCCAGTCCGCGATAAACTCGTCGTGGGACTTGTACGGATTGCGGTAGTCGGGCGGGCAGATCTCGGCATATATCGTGTCCTTGTGCCTCTCGGTTTCGCCGCGGAGCAGCGGCGCCAGCGACCTGCCCTGGCAGCCGAAGGGCATTTCAACTCCGCAGAGATCCAGCAGCGTGGGCATTACGTCCACCTGCTCGGCCATCGTGCCGTCCACTATCTTCGGAGCGATATAACCGTCCCATGCCAGAATCAGCGGAACGTGAAGCAGGCAGTCCAGCAGCACCAAATCCTTCTTGCACATGCCGTAGTCGAAGCCGAAGTCGCCGTGATCGGTCGTGAAGACGACGATCGTGTCCTTCCTGCGCCCCGAGGCGTCAAGGGCCGAGAGGATTTCGCCTATATTTTCGTCCAGCCACGAGAGCATCGAAAAATACACCGCCAGGTATCGCCTTTTGTCCGCGTCTGATGCCTTGAGCGAACCTTGCGCCTCCTGCTTGATCTTTAACCGCGGCGCCTTGCCGGCCAGGACATCCGGCGGATATTCGGGTAGCCTGATTTTATCCAAAGGATATCTTGCATCATATTTCCGCAGCGCCACGTGCGGCGCGTGTGGATCGGAAAAGGAGACAGCCAGGCAGAACGGCCGGTCTTTCGGCGCATCCTGAATGAAACTGACGGCGTTCTGTCGCGACAGATAAGGGGATGTAACCTTCGGATCAAAGTCATGGAACGTTGCCGAAGCCCAGGCGCCGATCTGCCTCAGCTTCGCGTGCTGCTGCTTGCTGAACTGGACGAAAGCCGCCCGCTCACCCTCGGCCTTGCGGGTCTCCTCCAGGTCCGCCAGGTCGAAATTGTCGAACTCTTCTTTCTCCAGCAGGTGGTTCTTTTCGATATAACCCAGGTGGTATCCCGCCTGCTTGAGGGCCTTGAACAGATGCACCTCGTGCCGGTCAAGCCGGGCGTTGTTCTCGCGGACGCCGTGCGAGTGGCCGTACCGGCCGGTGAAGAGATTGCATCGCGACGGCGCGCAGACGGGCGCCTGA
This sequence comes from Planctomycetota bacterium, assembly GCA_016235825.1. Classification (GTDB taxonomy): domain Bacteria; phylum Planctomycetota; class Phycisphaerae; order SM23-33; family SM23-33; genus JACRIL01. The sequence continues at coordinate 519 of JACRIL010000139.1, read as the reverse complement.
GTGAAAAACTGCCGGAAGTCAGCCCCGCCGGCGGCGAGGCGGTCCAGGTTGGGCGTGCGGGCCTGGCCGCCGTGGCAGGACATGCCGTCGTAACGCTGCTGGTCGGTCATTATGAACAACACATTCGGCTGCATAAGATTTTCCTTGTCAGGCCGGTGCCGAGATCAGCCGGATGATTCCGGCCCGCAACCGCCGCCAACCGCTTTTATTCCATTATCTTTCACATCTATCTCCTATTGTTATTCCACCTGCCGTTAACGGGAAATAACATGTTTTTCTGGTTCTCATCCCAAAAACGTGGGTAACAAGATGGCATTTTCAATGCATAACAACATTGCGTTTAACGCTTTACGGCCAACGGCAAGCCCGGTTATATTCTCTTTACCTGGCCGGAGGATAGGGCAACGCTGGCGAGCGACCCGAGCGCCGGACAGGTGCCATACGGCACGGGCGACTTCCCCCACGGGATGTCGCCTGTTTATCATACTGCCGTTGGCCATATGCGATAAACGCATTTTT
>JACRIL010000134.1 GCA_016235825.1 Planctomycetota bacterium | reverse complement strand
TTGAACAGAAGTATTTGAGTTCGATCCATCGATGTCGTAGCCCATCGTCTCATGCTGTTCTCCTTGACGGGCACGATTATACCATGCCTGTCAAGATGGCAATTCGCGTGCCAACTAAATCGACAAGCCCTTCAGCGGGGGCCTGTTACGCAACCCGACCCGATGAATCTGCCTGAACAACAATTTTCAACAGAGCAAAACAGGTCTCAATAGCTGATCGCGTAAAGGAACAGGCACAGGGCAAGTTTTTTCCCGTCCTCGTCCTGGTATCCCTTGCATGAATAGGGCCTGTCTCCTTCAAGTGCGCAGCTATAGTCATATTTGCTATAAAGGATAACAGTTCGCCCGTCAAGTTCAATGGTTTCTATCGGCGGCTGGCGGGTCGAGGCCTGACCGAGCTGCTGGGCCAGCACGTGCCGGTATTTCATGTCTCCCAACTGCAGGCCGATTTTGCCGGAATATATCGGATGATCGGCCGGAAGCTCCGACAGTTCGGACCCCAGGGCCTTTTTGACCATCTGGCGGAAACTGGCGTCGAAGGCCTCTTTTCCGCAGCAGGCCTCGGCCACAAGCACGCCGCCCTTTCGCAAATAATCGCCCAAGCCCTTGATCTGCGAATCGGTGAATTCAAACGAAAAATGCCCCGTCATGAAAATAACGGGATAGTCGAAAAGCTCCTTCTCGTCGGGCTTGATATATCTGTCCCGGGCGACCACGTCGATGCCGGCCTTTTCGCGCAGCAGCGAACACAGCACGATAAGGGCACGGGAGTCGGCGTTGTAGTCGCCGTTATGGATCAGCCTGGCTATGCGAACCGCGCCCCGCGGAACCTCGACCTTTACGTCCCCGGCTTTCTGTTCGGGCAGGCGCACCACGTCCAGCCGTGTGGCGAGCTGATCCCGGGCGGTGGCGTAGGCGGCGATGTTCGTCCCCAGCTTGAACGCCAGGTCCGACATCTCGGGGATCGTCTGGAGTTCCCACAGGCAGCTCAGCGCCCTGGGCGAAAAGAACACCGCCGCGCGGCAGCCGGCGTCGATGCCCTCCAGATCGTAAGCCTGATCGATCTTGTAATAGCTTTCGTAGACCAGATCGACTCCTGGCTTGAGCTTCCGCAGCGGCTGCTGCGGCCAAAGCTCTTTGGCCAGCGCATGGAAACCATCGGCGAACGCCTGCTGCCCGCAGCAGGCCTCGAACAAAAGCGTCCCGCCGGAGTCCACGAACTCCTTGAGCCGCGTCTTTTCCTGATCGGTCAGAACAGGGAACTCGTGGCCGGTGATGAACAGTATCGGCGCGACGCGAAGCTGATCGAGCGACTGCGAAAGCCGGCCCGCCAGCCACGTCGTCGGCTTGCCGAGCTTGTCGCCTATGAAGCCCGTCAGATTTTCCAGGTCGTGCAGGTTCCTGTTCCACTTGCCTGAATTTTCGTCCCATTGAATTTTCTGGAACAGCACAGGCCTGTTGCCCTTGGCCAGGAAAAGCACGCCAAAGGCGGTCTCGTAGATCACGCCATTGCTCCAGCTTCCGTTGACGTCCTGAAGCTGGATGACCTTCGCGGCGCCCTGGCGGTACCAGTCGTGCCTGCCGAAGGTCGTCAGGCCGGAGATCATCCCCGCCCGCTCGACCGCGTACAGGTAGTACAGCAGCCAACTCTGGCGGAATTTCGGGTTTTCTGTGGCGGAAAAATTGTCGGTCAGCCACTTGACGGCCCTGACAACGGCCTCGTTCTGCATGAACTTGCCGCAGTCGGGATAGACGCCGTTGACGAACACTTTGGCGCCCCCGACGTCGAGCCGCTGGCCGCAGATGAACAGGCTGGCCAGACCCGCCGCGGTCATCGAACCGTAGGAACGGTTATCCTTGCCCCGGTAGCCCCATCCGCCGTCGGCGTTCTGCGTGTTGACAAAGTGCTTCTTGCTGGTCTCCCAGACTTCGCTCTTTATCTCGACGCCCGTTTTGGCCGCCTCGTGCAGGCCCAGCAGGGCGAACTGCGTGTTGGAATTGTCCCCTCCGCCGTCCCTGGCGCTATATCCCCACGTCCCGGTCAGTCCGCCAGCCCGGCGGCATTGACTGCTGACAAGCCACGCAACCGCCGCCTTGAGCTCGTTGCCGTACTTCTGGAGTTTCGGGTCCGCCGCCGCGTAGGCCTGGCATTTCAGGGCCACCACGTACGTGGACTGATTCGGGATCGTGCCGAGCTTGTCCAGCCCCTTGACCACGGCCGGGTCGTTGGCCGGCACCCCGGCGTTAAGCAGCGCCAGTATCGCCAACGCGCTCGACCCGCCGGGATACGACCCGTCGTCAGGCCAGTAGCCGCTTTCCATCTGGCGCTTCCGCAGATACGCCACGCCCCTTTCGATAGCCTCCTGCACCTGCTTGCTGGAAACGTCCTGCGCCCCGGCGGGCGGCGGAAAGGCCATCACGACGGCCATCGCCAGCCCCGTCAGGCGGATCGTCCGGCAGCGACTTTTGTCCGGCTTTGTCCTCACAATTTGATTATATTCGCCGGCCGGCCCCGCGGGAAACAATATCTTCCCTTGAGATTGACATTCCGCAGCCATCGCCGCACAATCCCGGCATGACGAACGTTTCCTACGAGAACCTGATCGACCAGTTCGCCAAGAGCCGACAGGCCATGCAGCGCGAGTTGGCCAAGTCCATCGTCGGCCAGAAGGATGTGCTCGACCAGATATTCGCCGCCATTATCGCCCGCGGGCACTGCCTGCTGGTCGGCGTGCCGGGCCTGGCAAAGACCATGATGGTCTCTGCCCTGGCAAAGTGCATGGAGCTTTCGTTCAAGCGCATCCAGTTCACGCCCGACCTGATGCCCTCGGACATCACGGGCACCAATGTGATCGACGAGTCGGAAACGGGCCGGCGCGAGTTCCGCTTCGTCCAGGGTCCCATCTTCGCGCACATAATCCTTGCCGACGAGATCAATCGCACGCCGCCCAAGACTCAGGCCGCAATGCTCCAGGCCATGCAGGAACGCGAAGTTACTGTCGGGCAGAACACGCACAGCCTGCCCAACCCGTTTTTCGTCATCGCCACCCAAAACCCCATCGAGCAGGAGGGCACATACCCCCTGCCCGAGGCCCAGCTCGACCGCTTCATGTTCAACATCTTCGTCGATTACCCCAGCGTCTCGGAGGAGGAGAAAATCCTCGCCGACACCACCTGCGGCCGGACCGTCTCGCTCGAAAAGGTCTACAACGCCCAGCAGATCATCAATATGCAGAAGCTGGTTACCTCCGTGCCGGTCAGCGAATATATAATCAAGTATGTAACCTGCCTGGTCCGCGCGACCCGCCCGCGCGACCCTACGGCTCCCGAGTTCGTCCGCAAGATGGTCGATTGGGGCGCCGGGCCGCGTGCCGGCCAGTATCTCATCCTCGGCGGCAAGGCCCTGGCCGCGATGGAAGGCCGGTTCACCGTCAGCACCGAGGACGTCCGCCGCGTCGCCGTGCCCGTCCTGCGCCACCGCATCGGCTGCAACTTCGCCGCCACCAGCGAGGGCGTCGATTCAGTCCAGATCGTCAACAAACTCGTCGAGGCCATCCCCGAACCACAAATCCCCAAATACGCCTCGAAATCCGCACAGACATAACACCCGCATGTGGCACGGGCGTCTCGCCCGTGTGTGTCGCGGGCATTTTGCCCGCGTGTGACGAGGGCGTCTCGCCCTCGCGTGCCGCGGCCATCTCGGCCATGCGGTTCTGCTGTTTGTGGCGCGGATGTCCGGTTGTCAGCCGTAGGACGTAATTTCTGAAACTTGGACGGCTCGGAAAGTTCCATACTTGTCCATTGCAGTCAGCCCTGATAAACTTCCCTCTCCCTAAAAAACAGAAAAGGAAGAAGTCAATGGCCAGGTACGCGATAGGATTGGATTACGGCACGAATTCGGTCCGGGCGATCATTGTTGACGTGCGAAACGGCGGGGAGGTCGCCACGGCGGTCTGGGGCTACAGCCACGGTAAAGAGGGCGTGATATTGTCGCGAGATCCCAACCTCGCGCGGCAGCATCCGGCCGATTATCTGACCGGGGCGGAAATCACGATCAGGCAGGCCCTGGCCAATGCGCGCCGGACGTTGAAGGGCTTCAGGCCGGCCGACGTGATCGGCATCGGGGTGGACACAACCGGCAGCACGCCACTGCCGGTAGATCGCGAAGGCATTCCGCTGGCATTCGACAAAAAGTTCGCCCATGAGCCGGCCGCGATGGCCTGGCTCTGGAAGGACCACACCGGCGTCCACGAGGCGCAGGAGATAACCGCCCTTGCCCGCAAGATCCGCCCGCAGTACCTGGCCAAGTGCGGCGGGACGTACAGCAGCGAGTGGTTTTTCAGCAAGATACTGCACTGCCTGCGGACCAGTCCGAAGGTTTTTCGAGCGGCATACACTTGGGTCGAGATCGCCGACTGGATACCTGCGATGTTGACCGGCACGCAGAGGCCCGACAGGCTGAGCATCGGCGTGTGCGCGGCCGGGCACAAGGCCATGTTCAACGCCAGATGGGGCGGCTATCCCGACAAGGCGTTCCTCGGCCGGCTGGACAAGGCGATGGGGCAACTTCGCGACCGGCTCAGGCCCGTCGCCCGGACGGTGGCCCAGCCCGCCGGCCGGCTGACCGCCGAATGGGCCGCAAAGACCGGCCTGCCGCCAGGCATACCCGTGGCCGTCGGGGCGTTCGACGCGCATCTGGGTGGCGTCGGTGCCGGCATCGCGCCGGGCACGCTGGTCAAGATCATCGGCACGAGCACCTGCGACATGATGGTCGCCCCGGCGGGCAAGCCGCTGGCCGATATACCGGGGCTGTGCGGCATTGTCCCGGGCAGCATCCTGCCGGGCTTCTACGGTTTGGAGGCCGGCCAGTCGGCAGTCGGCGACATATTCAACTGGTTCGTCAATTACGTCCAGCCGCACGGCAAGGCCGGCACGCATGAAAACCTTTCCGCTGAGGCGGCCAAACTCTCGCCCGGCGAATCGGGACTGCTGGCGCTCGACTGGAACAACGGCAACCGCACGATCCTGGTCGATCAGCGCCTGACCGGCCTGCTCATCGGCCAGACGCTTTACACCACGCCGGCCGAAATCTACCGCGCGCTTGTCGAGGCCACCGCCTTCGGGGCCCTGACGATAATCAACCGCTTCGAGGAATACGGCGTGAAGGTCCGTCAGGTCGTCAACTGCGGCGGAATCGCCGAGAAGAACCCGCTGGTGATGCAAGTTTACGCCGACGTAACCGGCCGGCCGATGAAGATATCCCGCTCGGCCCAGACCTGCGCGCTGGGGGCGGCCATCGCCGGGGCCGTGGTCGCGGGCAAAAAGGCCGGCGGATACGCCAACTTCGCCGCCGCCCGGAAAGCCATGACAGCCCTGAAGAAGACCGTCTTCACACCCAATGCGAAGGCTCACGCAGTATACAAGGAGCTTTACTCGCTTTACCGCCGGCTGCACGACGCCTTCGGCCTGCCCGACGGGACCGACCGGCTCCACGACGTGATGAAAAAACTCATAGACATCCGCAACAAGGCCAGGAAATAACATGCTCGACAAACTCAAATACACGGTCTGCAAGGCGAATATGGACCTGGTGGCCCAGGGATTGGTCATCCAGACTTTCGGCAACGTCAGCGGCATCGACCGCTCGAAAGGCCTGGTCGTCATCAAGCCGTCGGGCATGCAATATAACAAGATGACGCCGAAGGACATGGTGGCCGTCGAGCTTTCGACCGGCAAGGTGGTGGACAGCCATCTGCGGCCCAGCAGCGACACGCCGACCCACCTGGAGATATACCGGGCGTTCGGGCAGGTCGGCGGGGTGGTGCACACGCACAGCATGTACGCGACGGCCTGGGCGCAGGCACGTCGCGAGATTCCGGTGCTGGGCACGACGCACGCCGACTATTTCCACGGCTATATCCCGTGCGCCCGGCTGCTGACGTCCAAGGAGATCAAGGGCGACTACGAGGCCAACACGGGCAAGGCGATTGTCGAGCGATTCGCCAACATCGATCCGATGGAAATCCCGGCCGCCCTCGTCGCAGACCACGGACCGTTCGCATGGGGAGCCACGCCTTCAGAGGCCGTGCACAACGCCGTTCTGGTGGAATATCTGGCCCAGTTGTCGCACATCACCGTAAACATCGACCCGGACGCACTGCCGATCTCCCGCGAAATGCTCGACAGGCATTATTTGCGCAAGCACGGGCCGGACGCATACTACGGCCAGGCCGAAAAGGACAAATAAACGCGGACAAACGCTGAAAACTGGAAAGGTTTTCAAATGGCGGAGAATCAGGGCAGGCTGGACGAACTGACGAAAAAACTGCTGGCTAATCTCCGCTGTCAGTGCGCCACTTCGTTGGGATTCTTGGTGCTGTGGAAGCCCGGCCAGGATGTGGCGCGGACTTGGCGCGGCGTCTTGGGTTCGCCGATGCTGACGAGCCTGCCGTCCTTGACGGCCGGGTTCTTCTGCCGGGCCAGGCGATCTATCAGCAGCCCGCGGAATTTTGCGAGGGCATCTTTATTTTCCCCGGCGCGAATCAGCTCGTGCTGCTCATAAGGGTCTTCGCGCAGGTTGAACATCATTTCCGCCGCGCCGCGCGACGCGAAGACGTACTTGAACCGCTCGTCGAGGACCATATGGTAGTCGAGGCACTGGCCGTGCAGGATTTCGCGCCGGGCCTTGCCTTCTGCGGCGTCAAGCAGGTTCAGGCCGTCGCAAGGCGCCCCTGCCTGCCGGTCCGCGCCGGCAATTGAAAGGCACGTCGGCAGCACGTCGGCCAGACAGACGATGCCGTCGCAGCGGCTTCCGCGGCGCGGCTCGGCGTCCCACTCGCCCGGCGGGCGGATCAGCAGCGGGATGTGCGAGGAACCCTCGAAGAAGATCGTCTTGGCGCCCAAGTGATGGTCGCCGAGCATCTCGCCGTGATCGGAGGTGAATATTATCCACGTGTTGCGCAGCAGCCCCATCTCGCGCATGCGGGCGACGAGCAGGCCCAAGTTGTAGTCGATCTGCGTGATGCAGGCGTAGTAGGCCCGGCGGACGTTGCGAATTTGTTCGGGCCCGAACCGCTGGATGTTGTTGAGGCTGTACGTCGGTTCGCAGAAGGCCTGCGGGATCATCTCGATGTTCTGCGACCAGTCGCCCTCGACCGGGTCGGGCATGTCGGCGCCGTGGTAAAGCTGCCAGTAGTTCATGCACGGGTCAAACGGCGGATGCGGCTTGGAAAATCCGGTCCATAGAAAGAACGGCCGGCCCTCGTCGCGGGTCTCCAGGAAATCAATCGACCGCTGCGCGACCCAGTGTGTCAGGCTGGCAGACTCCTCGACGGTGGAAATCCCCGGCTCCATCTCGTTCTGCCCCAGGCCGTGGTCCATCGGCACGCCCAGGTGCGGAAACCGGGCCATATGGCGGTAGTAGTCGTCGAGTATCTCGATATGCTCGAAGCCGTAATTGCAGCGGTTGGGCACAAAGTGCATCTTGCCGGCCGCTCTGGTCTGGTAGCCGGCCTTCGTGAGCAGCCCGGCAAGGCTGGCCTGCGGATCAATGGCCTTGACGGGATCGGTGTTGTTCATCAGTCCGTGATTGAAGGCGTGGCGGCCGTTCATTATCGTCGCCCGGGCCGGAACGCAGATCGGACAGTCGGTGTACGCCCGGCTGTAACTTATCCCGCCGTCGGCCAGCCAGTTCAGGTGCGGCGTGAAGATGTGCCTGTTGCCCAGCGCGCTTATCGTGTCGAACCGCTGCTGGTCCGTCGTTATCAGTATGATGTTCGGCCGCTCGGACATGTACAGGCTCCTTCAAGGTTTCAGCACCAGAAGGATAATATTCCAGTTTGCGAGTTACAACCCCCGATATGCTTCCCGCCGGCGTGCTGCGCGGACGACCAGGACGAGCACTTCCCTGTCTCGCACGACGTATATAATGACGTAATCTTTGCCGGCATGGACGCGGCGAAGCTCGCTGTGGCCTTCCAGCTTCTTGGTTCCTTCGCGGCGGGGATCTTCGGCCAGCAGGTCAAGCCAGCGGGCGATCCTCCTCTGGATATGAAGGGGAAACCCGTCAAATTCCCTCTCGGCCCGGTCGGTGAAGGCGATGCGGTATCGCACGGGTCAAAGCCCCAGCTTTTTTCTGATCTTTTCCCATGGCACGGGTTTGCGGCCGGAACCCTCGAATTCCTTGAGCGACCGCCGGCCCTGCTGGGCCCAGTACCGGTCTTCCAGCTCCTCCATGAGTTCAAGGTCCTCCTGGCTCACAAGGTAAACAGGCCTGCCCCCGCGGCGCTCGATCCGCACCCGCTCGTTCTGGTAGGCGACGCGATTGAATGTGTCCGGTGGAATCCGGGTTTCCGATGCTTTCAGCGTGGTCATGGCTCGCACTCCGTCAAATTGACCGACTTGTACAACTCGGCCATCCAGTGCATTATTGGCTGCGTCGGGGCTAAAGTCAATGCTTTTCCAAATGCTTGCCTTGAATAGAGAAATGTCTATACTTTTTGCATGTTAATTGAGGAGACTTGGAATCATGGCGACTAATATTGCGAGCATGTCATGGGGCCCGATGCTGGTTATACTCATAATTCCAGTTTTTTTGATTCTTTCGCTTGTTGTACGATTGCGAAGGGCGCGGCGAGAGGAAATGCTGATCCGCCAATGGGCGGATAAACATGGTTATGCGATTACCCGGTTGCAGAGATACAATTTGAATCTCCTGGATTTATTCTTGTTTTTTCTCATCGGGTGGCTGATGTGGTGGGTTACATATCGATGGGGATGGCGATTGACGGTATCCGACAGTGAAGGGGGCGAAAAGAATATGGTAGTTCGCGTCAGACGCGACGGACAGGTCGAAGAATATTGGGATAGTTTCCGTTAAAAAAAACTCAATCTCAACCACGTGCCATTTAATCTGATGTGTCAGACCTATTCTTCCTTGCACTCTGATTCCAGGCCCAGTTCGGCGATTTTCTGGCGGAGGGTGTTTCGGTGCATGCCCAGGAGCTGGGCCACCTTGGTCTGGTTGCCGTCGCACTGTGCCATGGCGCGTCTTATCATGGCCCGCTGGAGGTGCTGCTCGGCAGGCGGATACAGCGGCGGGGCGTCGGCGGTCCAGACGGAATCCACGAAGGCGTCGAGCGCGGCAAGGTCGTGCGCGTCCGGGCCGGCCGGACGGGCATGCCGGACGGCGTCGGGCAGGTGTTCGGGCATGACGGCCGGGCCGCGGCAGGCGATCGCGGCGTGTTCGATGGCGTTGCGAAGCTCCCTGACGTTGCCCGGCCATTGATAATTGGCCAGCATTTCCTGCGCCGCAAGACTTATCTCCGGAATGCGGCTTTCCCGCGATAACTCGGCCAGGAAATGCCTTGCCAGCGGGACGATGTCTTCCTTGCGTTCGCCCAGGGCCGGCAGTTCGATCTGCACGACGGCAAGGCGATAGTAAAGATCCTGCCTGAACTGGCCTTCCGCGATGGCCTTTTGCAGGTCGCGATTGGTGGCCGCGATTATCCTCACGTCGACGTTGATGGGCTTGACCGAGCCGAGCCGCTCGATTGTCTTGGTGTCGATGGCCCGCAGGAGCTTGACCTGAGCGTTCAGCGGAACCTCGCCGACCTCGTCCAGGAAGAGCGTCCCGCCGTCGGCGGCCTCGAACCGCCCCGGCCGGTCGGAGTCGGCACCGGTGAACGCGCCGCGGACGTAGCCGAACAGTTCGCTTTCGATGAGGCTCTCGGGCAGCGCCCCGCAGTTGACGGCGATGAAGGGCTTGTCGCGGCGGTCGCTGTGCCAGTGGATCGCACAAGCGAACAGGTCCTTGCCGGTGCCGGTCTGGCCGGCGATCAGGACCGAGCAGTCGGACTGGGCGACCTTGCCAATCCGCTTGTAAACCTCCTGCATTCTCGGCGACGAGCCGACGACCACGGGCGAACCTTTTTCGCCGATGCTGAATTCGTCCTTCAAAGGCGGCGCCGGCCGGGGCTTTTCCAGGCACTGGCAGGCCAGCTTGAACGCATCCTCCAGATCCAGCGGCTTGATGAGGATGTCGTAGGCCCTGTTCCGCACGGCCCGCGCGACGGCGTCCATCGAGCCGTAGGCGGTTATCACGATAACGGCTGCCCGCTCGTCCTGCCGGCGGATCGCCTCCAGCACGTCCAGCCCGTTGGAATCGCCAAGACGAATGTCCAGGAAGACGACCTGCGGCCGGTCGCGGTTGAACGCCGCCAGACCTTCGGCCGCGGTTGCCGCGGTTGCGACGCGCCAGTTGCGCCCCTCGAAAAAACGCTGGAACGCGAACCGGATCGATTCTTCGTCATCGACAACCAGGGCTGTCGGATTCTTGGCCATATACGGTATTTAACTTTCGACGCCGGCCAAAGGCAAGCCGGACGACGTGCGAATTTCGGCCGGAACTTCAGTCCTGTCAGAAACGGGAGAATCCGGAAATGCCGATGCTGAAGCGGATCGGCGCTGCTTTTCAACAGCGAGAATCTGCATAAAACACAGGCTTGCATGGCAGTTCACTGATGATTTTATTTCTTGACCGCAAAATCGCCCTAATGAGGGATTACTTTGGGGCGGCTTTTTGATTTGATAGGTTCTTGCGCCCGATATAAACTCAGCCGCGGGCCATGAATCAGATTTCTCCGCAAACAACAATCAGAGGCGCCGCATCCGCCGGACGGGGCGGTCCGGAAGGCATCCGCAACAAGCCCGAGGCGATCGCCTGGTGCGCGACGCTGCTGGGCCTGCTGCTGGCGGTCCTGCTCATCGCGCAGAGCGACGGGTTCTACCAGGACGACGACATCTGCCACTATCAGTTCGCCCGCGACGGCTGGTATAGTCCAACGGTCCTGTTGCACACATGGGCGCGGCCGGGCCTGACGCTGCCCATGTCGCTGATCGTGCATTTTTTCGGGCTGCTCGGCGGCCGGCTCCTCAGCGCCGCCATGACCGCCGCCACGGCATACTTCGCCTATCGCATCGCGCGGAGGATTCTCCAGCCGGCCCCGGGCGGCGCATACTTTGCCGCGCTGGCGCCGCTGCTGGTCTGGCTTGGGCCGCTGAACATGACCCTCGCCCTCACCACGCTCACCGAGACGCCCGCCGCTTTCTACCTGACGCTGGCGACGTGGCTCTACATGCGGGGCAACCGTGTGATCGGCTGCCTTGTTTTCAGCCTGGCGTTCGTTACCCGCTACGAGATCGCCGCCCTGGCCCCCGTCCTGGCCGCCGTGCTGGCTCGCGACTCGCTGCGGGACTGCGGCTGGAAGATCATGCTGTTTCTGAATTCTTCCCGGTTCTGGCTGGGATGTTTCGCCCTCGCGGCCGCGCCGGCGGTTTATGCCTTCGCCGCGATCTGGTACGAGCTTCCGCCCGCGGCCTCCCCGCTGCATATATTCGACGGAGCCCGCGATAAAGTTTACAAGTACGGCACGGGTTCGTGGCTTCACTTCCTCGTCAATTGGGTTACGGCCTGCGGGCCGGGCGTCATCATTCTGTGGGCGGCGGGGGCGGCGGCTTTCATGAAACGGGCCGCCCTGCCCGTGCTGCTGAGTCTGGGACTGGTGGCCATCGAGACGATCCTGTACCGCTTCGGCCTGTTCGCTTCGGGCGGGTACGACAGGTTCCTGGTGCCCATCGGCGGCCTGACGGCGGCGGTGGCCGCGGCAGGAATTGCCGCGATGCTTCCGGACCGCGGACGCCCCGGCGAAATCCGGCACAGGCGGCTCCGTGCCACGACGCTGACCGCCGCCGCCGTCTTTATCTGCGCCTACGCATTATTCGCGATCCGGCCGCTGACGATCTCGGCGTCCGGAATGCACTCCTTGCTCCGCGACGGCGCCAGCCAGGCCTGCCGCGAGGGCGGGGCGGGCAACGCCGCCATAACCTGCCACGTGGCGGTTCGGATGCTCTGGAAGGGTCCGTGTTCCATCCTGTGGCAGGATTCCGCACGCAGCGCGTGGGACAGCTCGCCGCCCGGCACGGTTTTTTTCTGGGAGACCGAGTACTGCGCCGAGCCGACGAAAACGCTCCCGCCCGGCGCCATGCAGGCGATCCTCGCCCGGTCGGGAAGAAAGGTCTTCTCCGGCAGAAAAGGCAGGGACGCGGTGGAAGTCTATATCAAGGAAAGCCCATCCCGCGGGCCGGCATCGAGAGGATATTGAACGGTCCGGCGGGCGATCTGCCGGCATTTCCCGCCGTATCAATCGCCGTCAATCGGGCGATTTGGGCCTCGACTCCGCCGACGGCAATACGCCGAGCCGCAGCTTGGCCTGCTCGGCGACCGGCTGACGGGAAAACTGCTGGACGACTTTCTTGTAATGGTTCGCCGCCAGTTGGTAGTGCCCGAGCTTTTCCTCGCAGAAACCCATCCAGAAGGCGCATTCGGCGGCGTTTTTATGGTCGTTGCTGTGCTCGAGCACCGGCAGGACGGTTGAAAGCTTCTTGATCGCGTCGGAGTATTTGCATTCCGCGGCCAGACGCATGCCCGTCTCAAGGTCGATCATGGTCATGCTGGTGTAGGCGGTCTGTCCGCCCTTTGAATCGCCCGGTTCGGCCGGTCCGCTGGCCGGGGCGGTGGCGGGGGTCGGCGCGCAGCCGGCGCCCAGCCAGAGCATGGCTGCCAGTGCGACCCTGCAGAATGTCCTGTTATCAACCCGCACAGCCGGCACTCACAAGAATGATCCTTACTTCCATCAGCCAGGCGTTTATCTCGGGCGCTTCGCGCTGGCCCCGGAGCGTTTCGTCGATGAGCGGAATAATGCCAGTGTCATCGACCATCTTCGTGAATTTCTGTCCTGCCGTCCAGTCGCCGCCCGGAACGAGTTCCAGTTTGGTCAGGACGGCGTCGACCCTGTCGCGCAGGAGCCTTGTCGGGGCCTCCTGCGGCGTGTTGGTCAGTTCGTGGCAGCGGGAGAGCAGCTTGTTGTGCTTGCTTGCGGCCTGCGCCGCAGCCATGCCGCTCTGACCGGGCGCCGAGGCCGACATGTAAAGTTTATGGAGCGCCCGGGTTGTCCGCAGGAATTCACCCTGCAGGCCGCCAAGTTCGTCCTGGGTCTTCTTGCGGGCGGCCTCCAGTTCGTCGATCTGGGCGGACTTCTTCCGCAGGTCGTCCGTCGCCGAGGCGAGCCGGGAATCAGTCTCCTTTTTGTCCTTTTGCAACCGGCTGATCTGTTTGACTTCTTCGGCAAGGCCGGCCTTTTCCTTGTTGGCGTCCTGGAGTTTCTTTTCCAGCGCCTGCATCTGCAATTTGAGCGCGTTCAACTGGTTCTGACTGTCCTTCAGAGCCGTCTGGAGCGAGTCTCTTGTCGTGTCGGCCTGCTGGCTGGCCGCGGTCAGCCGGGTCTGAACGTCCGAAGCCTGCAATTCCTTTTCCAGCCTGGCCGCGATGAAAGCCTCCTGCGTCTTGTGCAGCGAGTCCTGCGACTCGCGCAGCGCGTCCTGGCTCTTGCGAAGCTGGTCGCGGGCGGAATCCAGATCGTCGCGAAGTTTCCGGATTTCCTGGCCGGCTTTGGCGGCGTCGGGGTCCGCGGCCGCATCGTGTTTGCGACCGGTGTCCGGGATTGACAGGATGCGCCGGATGTCTCCGGCCAGGCCGGTCCGGTCGGCATAGTCGGACAGGAACACCGCCCCGACGAAAAGCAGGACCACGCTCAGAATCGCCAGGCCGGCGATTTTCAACATCAGCCCGGCGGCGGACTTCTTTTTGCCGCCGGCGGGCGCGGCCGCCATTTTCTGCCGTGCCGGCGCGGCTGCCGGCTTGGCTTGAGACTCCGGCTCCGGCTGGGCGGGAGTCAATCCGATTGTCGGCCAGGTTACAGGCTCGCCCTCGCCGGTTGACAACTCAAGCCGGACTGTCGCGTCAGGGTCAGCGATATCGGATGCGTCGGCGATGTCGGATATATCGGCGGCGGTCGCCCTATCCGGTTCGGCCTGCTCCTCCAGCAGTTCGACCAGCGGTTCCTCCTGCTCTTGTCCGGCCTGTTCCGGCTGACCGGCTATCTCGAGGCTTATGGGTTCGCCCTGCGGCATGGGTGCGGCGGACAGGTCGGCCGTTACGTGTTCCAGCGGGGCGGTCGAAACCGGCTCGACAACCGCGGCCGGGGCGGAAGCCTGAACGGCCCTGTCCAGGTCCTCGCCCGCCAGGGTCGGAGCAAGCGGGGTCGAATCCGCTTCGTCCGCCGGAACTTCGCCGGCAGCCGGATCGGCGATGTCGGCCGGAATTTTCATCTCAACCGGCGCCGGCTCAGGTTCGGCCGATTGAGGCTGTGCGGACGATTCGGGCGTCGAAGTCGGTCGCCAGGACTCTTCGCCCTTGTCCGCATCCGGAGGCGCTGCCGCCGTGATTTCGGCGTCCGCCTGAACGCCGGCGGGCGGAAACAGGACGGCGTCGCCTGCCGTTGAATCTTCAATCGCCGCCGCTGCCGGCTGCGGCTCTGCCGGCCTGACTGGCTCTTTCGGCTCGTCCGGCGGGGGTTCGCGAACATTGGGATCGAGTATGTGCAGTTCCGACTCGGCCAGCTCCAGGACCAGCGGCCCCATTTCAACCTCGGCCGAATCGGGGCCGGGCGTCTGATCGGCCTGTTGCACGGGTTCCGGCGGCTGAACGGCATGTTCAACATGTTCAACTGATTCAGCCTGCGGGGACGGAACCTGCCCCGAAGGTTCAGCAGTGATTGTCGCCGGAGGAACAGCGGGAACGGCCGCCGCCGTCGCCGCGGGAACGCCGGGAACCGACGCCTCGTCGACCGCCCGCCGGGCGCCCCACTGCCTGAGCAACTGCTCCAGTCTGGCGTCAGGATTGTTCATCTTATGCCGTCTGGTCCCTTATATATCCATATCCATCCGCGGATGGTTTTGCGCGGAACATTCGCGGGATTATTTCAAAAATCCTTTTTCCTTCAACGCGGCCGAAAGCTTTTCCCGCGCCTCGGTCAGCCTCTGCCGGACGGTCGATTCCGGCAGCCCGCTCGCCCCGACCAGCCCGCGGGTGGTCATGCCGCATATATATCGCAGCCTCACCAGCGTCGCCAGTTCCTGCGGCAGCCGGCTGATGCAGTCTTCCAGCGCGGCCAGTTCCTCGGCGTTGCCGGCCGCCTTGTCCGGCCCGTCGGACAGCGCGAAAATCTCCTCGCACAGAAGCGGGTCGAAGTTGTGCCCGTCGGCGTACCGCTGCCAGTTCCTCCGGCAGATGTTGCGGGCGATGGCGGCAAGCCACTGGCCCAGCGAGCCGCGCGAGGCGTCGAAACTGCCCAGGCTCCTGGCCGCGCGCAGAAAGGCGTCCTGCGTCAGGTCTTCGGCGTCCGAGGCGGCGAATCCCCTGCGCAGCATGTACGCCATCACGCGCCCGGCGTGCGCGGCGTACAATTCCCCGAACGCCCCCGGCTCGTTGGCAAGGCAGCGTTCCACCAGCTTCGCGTCGGCGTCGCTCACATTGATTTTATCGGCGCGCCGGGCCTTTGCCGTTCATAATGTTAGAGGTTTATCCGCCGGCAACATCGGCGGTTTTGCCGCACGGCCGCCCTGCCCGTGCTGTTCGTGGCGATTACGCGGGGAGCAAAAAAACGCATGGACGCAAACAAATGCTGCCATGCCGATATGAAGAGAGGGCATCCATTGGAAATTGAGTTTGCCCATAACCCTTTGATGTCACATTTGACAGTCGAATGCGGAAAGGTAAAACACCGTCGCCGCGTGCCGGCGTCAATTCCGCAGTTGAAGGAATTGCCGGCCGGTGCTTTTGACCGTCATTTTTTGCCATCGCCGCGTTTTTTCATGGCGATCGCGGCGGCGGCGATAACCGCCAGGACGATCACAGCGCCAATAATCTCGAATATCCACTCGCTCATGTTGCCTGCACCGAGCCTTCCTTGCAATGCCCTCATAATATATACTGATGACAGGCCTCGGTTAACTGAAAAATGATGGACGATTTGCGAAAAAAAAATGCCTGGTACGGACCGGGCCTGGCTTTCGAGTGCACCGGCTGCGGGCAGTGCTGCGCCGGGCCGGAGGAGGGATTCGTCTGGGTCAGCAGGCAGGAGGTCGCGGCGATATCGGCCTTCCTGAAGATCTCGCCGGAGGAGTTCATCCGCAGATACGTCCGATGGCTTTGGGGCAGGCAGAGCCTGGCCATGCGGCCGGACAACATGGACTGCCCCTTTCTTGCAGGCCCCGACGCGCAGGGGCATCGCGGCTGCCTGATATACCCCGTCCGCCCGACTCAGTGCCGGACATGGCCTTTCTGGGGGATAAACGTCGCGAACATGGACTCATGGAGCTGGGCGGCCGGCAGGTGTCAGGGGATTAATCGCGGCCCCATGCACCCTGCCGACGAGATCGCACGAAAGGTCCAGGCCACTCGTGAATGACGCCGCCTGCCAGTCGGAGCTGCTTGCGGCGGTCCGCCAGTGCCGCTCCGACGAGCAAGCGATGGCCGAACTGCGGAAACTGCTCGACGAGGCCGAGGCACAAATCGCCCGGATCGGCGGCGAATGTTCCGCCTGCGGCAAATGCTGCCGGTTTGCACTGGTCGATCATCGGTTATACGCCACGACGGCCGAACTTGCCCTGCTGACCAGCCTTGATCCGCCGGCCCAGATTGTCCCGCCCGGCAGATGCCATTATCAGCAGGCCGACCAGTGTCTTGCCCGCGACCGCCGGCCTCTGGGGTGCAGGACCTTTTTCTGCCCGCCCAAAGGCGGCCGCGAACGGTCCGCCATCCACGAGCAATTTCACCGACAGATCAGACGCCTTCACGACAGACATGGCCTGTCTTATCTCTACACGGAAATTACCAACAGCCTTTCCGTCCTGCTATAAACGGGAAAGACAATATTCATCGATCCGGCGATCAGTCCATAACTTTTTTATTGACATACCACTGCGCCAATATTAGTATCCGGGAAGCATATGCGGCTAATGAAACTGTCCGCGGAAAGCCGATGATAATCTAGCGAAGTTGCGATGGCTTTTTTCGCCTTGTCTGCCGGTCAGGCGGGGCGGATTTGACACGGATTTCGGACATCGAGGTGGAGACGATGAAAAACCTGATTCTGACTTTGGCGTTGTGCATGGCGGGGCTGCTCGGCGGCTGCGGGCTTGTCGATACCTACCAGCAGCGGGAGCGGCGTTACGCGGTTGTAACCGACCAGGACTTCCGTCAGATGATCGACGACTGGGACTGCCTCTGGCTGTACGACCGCAACATGCGTCTGACCGAGTATCATCCTCGCAGCACGGAATAACCGCCCCGACACAATCGGATAAAAGCGCCTCCGCCCGACACGTCGGGCTGGAGGCGTTTTCTTGCGCCGCGTTAAAGGTTTTCAAATGGCACAGACAAAAAAAGGGCATCCCGGCGCCAAAGGGCGGTTGGCGGTCTTTCCTGGCACGTTCGATCCGCCCACCAACGGCCATCTGGACACCATCCGCCGGGCCGCCAGGCTGTTCGACCGCGTCATAATCGGAGTCGGAAACAACCCGGGGAAAAAGCCGATGCTCCCGCCGGCAGTCAGGGCGAGGCTCGTGTCCCAAATCGTCGCCGATCTGCCGTCAGTCTCCGTGCGGACATATGAGGGTCTGACCGTCGACTTTGCGCGTAAAGTCGGTGCGGATGTCATCATCAGGGGCGTCCGCAACAGCCTCGACATGCAATACGAGATGCAAATGGCGGCAACAAACCGCATGGTCGCTGGCGTGGAAACCGTCTTCATCATGGCAGACCCGCGGCACGTGCTGACATCCTCAAGCCTGATCCGCCAGATCGCCTCAGGCGGCGGCGACGTCTCCGCGATGGTCCCGCCGGAAGTCCTCAAAGAGATCGGCACAAAACGGCACAAAAAAACGGGCGGATGATCGCGGCGCAAAAAAACGGACGCCAGGGGAGGGGAGCCTGGCGTCCACACATGTTTCTCGGCCAACGGAGGGAGTTTGACCGAGGAGCCTGTTAAGGCTGGCAATACGTTAGTATTTCGCCGAATTTTTGTCAAGCCATATTAAACCAAATTTTATCGTTTTTCATGTTTTGACCGAACTCGTTTGTCTGAAAAAGGATACGTTTGTGGATAAGCTGTGAGTTGAACGCCTGCTGGCCAATACAATCGGATTTTTCTTGGAATTGCGGATTTTGCCCCGACAGAAATCCGGCCTCCAACAGCTATTCTCCGGATCGATACAGCCCTTTTGAGAGGACGTATTCCTCGACTGCCTGTGGAACAAGGTAGCGGATCGGCAGCCCCTGACGGACCCGGCTGCGGATGTCCGTGGATGAAATATCGATGAGGGGCGTTTCGATAATGCGGCCGGTGAGTTTCCTGGCTTGCCGCGGGCCAAACGCCTCGTTGAGTTTTGATTGAATCCGGCGCATCCGGTCGAGCCATGGCCGGCGGACGGCGATTATGAAGTCGGCGATTTTTAGCAGCTCGGCCGCCCGGTGCCATGCCGGCAGCAGTTCCAGCATGTCCATGCCGACGAGAATCGCAACAGCGGTCTGCCTGCCGGCGGTTTTAAATCCGGCGACGGTGTCGAACGTGTAGCTTGGCCCCGTCCGTGAAAGCTCCAGATCAGATATCTCGAACAACGCGTCGCCGGTGACCGCCAGCCGCAGCATCGCCAGCCGATGCGAGCCGTCGGCCAGGGGCGAATGTTTGTGGGGCGGCGACCCGGCCGGCAGAAGTGTGATCCTGTCAAATCCGCATTTTTCGGCCGCGGCCCTGGCAACTATCAGGTGCCCGCAATGCACGGGATCGAACGTGCCGCCCATTAGCACGATTTGTCTGGCCATGCCGGTAACTTAACCGAATTGCGCGGCATTGTGAAGCCGCTCGACCAAAAGTAGTCCGAATACCGGCCGGTTTGGCCATTGCCAAGTGTATCAGCCAGACTGTAAAATGCACCCCGTCAGGGCCGCTAAGCGGCCGCGGGAGACAATGCTGGCTAAAAGAATCATACCGTGTCTGGACGTTGACAAAGGCCGCGTGGTCAAGGGCGTGAACTTCCTGAGCCTCCGCGACGCCGGCGACCCGGTCGAGGTCGCCCGCCGCTACGAGCAGGAAGGCGCCGACGAGCTTGTCTTCCTGGACATAACGGCCAGCCATGAACAGCGTGAGATAATTCTGGACATCGTCTGCGCGACGGCCGAGCAGGTCTTCATGCCTCTTACTGTCGGCGGCGGAATAAGAACGCTGGACGACTGCCGCAACCTGCTCAACGCCGGCGCCGACAAGGTGTCGATCAACTCCGCCGCCGTGCAGGATCCCCGGTTCATCACGGCCGCGGCCGGCAGGTTCGGCTCGCAGTGCATCGTGGTGGCGATCGATCCCAAGCGGGTCATCCGCGACGGCGGCGAGTTCTGGGAGGTATACATAAACGGCGGGCGCAGGCCGACCGGGCTTCAGGCCGTCGAGTGGGCCAGGCGGGTCGAGCAGCTCGGGGCCGGGGAAATACTGCTCACCGTCATGGATGCCGACGGAACGCTGGAGGGTTACGACATCGAGATCACCGCGGCCGTGGCCTCGGCGGTGAACATCCCCGTCATCGCCTCGGGCGGGGCCGGCTCGCCGCGGCATATATATGACGTCCTGACGGCGGGCAAGGCTGACGCCGCCCTGGCCGCCAGCATTTTCCACTACGGCACGTATACCATCGGCCAGACCAAGCAGTATCTGGCCGACAGGGGCGTGCCGGTCAGAATCGCACATGACAATCGGACAGGTTCTGATAAAATTCCGCAAGGAGCAACCAATTGAGTTCGGCAGAACAAAACAACGGCAGCAGCAATAGCAACGACAATAATGGCATAACTATGGCGGGCACCGTCGCGCCGGGCAAAACCGCCTGCAAGATCGAGAGCTACTTCAACGCGATGACCAAGCTCGACGCTTCCGACCTTCATCTCAAGGCCGGCTCTTCGCCGCATTTCAGGCTCAACGCCGTCCTGCGCCCGACCAAGGCTCCGCCGGTTACCAGCCAGGAGATCGAGGCGATGGCGCTGGAGATTATCACCCCCGCCATGCGAAAGCAGTTCCAGGACAACGGCAGCGTCGATCTGGCCTATCAGGTGCCCGGCGGCGACCGGTACAGGATCAACGTTTTCCGGCAGCGCAACGAGGTGTCTCTGGCGGCCAGGCGCGTAAAAAGAAAGATACCCAACTTCACCGAACTGCATCTGCCCGAAATCGTCCAGAAAGTGGCTAACGAGCACCAGGGGCTCGTGCTGCTTTCGGGGCCGACCGGGGCGGGCAAAAGCACGACCATCGCGGCCATGCTGGAATTCATCAACCAGACCCGCGCATGCCACGTAGTTACAATGGAAGACCCCATCGAGTATCTCTACGACGACAAGAAGTGCATAATCAACCAGCGTGAGATAGGCATCGACGTGCCCGACTTCGCGTCGGCCCTGAAGTTCGTGCTGCGGGAGGACCCCGACATCATCCTGGTCGGCGAGATGCGCGACCACGAGACATTCCGGACTGCCCTCCAGGCCGCCGAGACGGGCCACCTCGTCTTCGGCACCGTTCACGCCTCGACGGCCCCGCAGACTCTGGGGCGCATCCTCGACCTGTTTCCCGCCGAGACCAGGGATCTTATCCGCCAGGGCCTGGCCTTCAACCTGCGGGCGATCATCTGCCAGAAGCTTCTGCCGAGCATTCGCAAGGATATTGGCCGCGTTCCGTCGGTCGAAATTCTCCTGACCAACCCGATGGTCAGAACGCTCGTACACGAGGGCAGGGACACCGAACTGACCGATCTGATCAAGGCGCACGAGCGGGAAGGAATGATGAGCTTCACGAGCAGCCTGCTCGACCTGATAGATCGCGAATTGATCGATCCGCACGTCGCCTACGAGGTTGCGCCAAACGTCGATGAACTGAAAATGAGGATGAAGGGAATCAACATAGGCGCAAGCGGCGGCCTGATCGGAAGATCCTCATGAGCGGAGCGAATTCAGGTTCAAGCCGCATGGCGGTCCTACGGACCGGTCCGGAGCGTTGAATGGTTGAGACAATGGCAATCCTGGCCCCGACCGGCTGGTACGTGTCGGTTCCTAAAATAGTGTTCATGCTCGTCCTCCTGACGCCGTGGATGCTCATGGCGCCGTGGGTGCACAGGGACGCCAAGTTCGTGCGCTCGCTGCCCCAGCTTTGGGGAGGGCTGGTCGTCGCGGCCGGTTTTCTCGGAATCGCCGTCTGGTTTCTGCTGCCGTTTTACATAGTCGGCGTTCTGGCTTACATCATCTTCACCACGGCGGCTGTCCTGGTCTACGTCGCATATCGCAACGGCAGGGTCGATCCCGACAGAAGGGTCCTCACCGCGGCGCATATCTCGGGCCTGTTCAGGAAGGACCGCAAGCAGAAGGCCGTCAAAACCATCACCAAACTCAAACTCTACGCGTTTGACAGCAAGATCATCCTTCCGCCCGATAAGGCCGGCGGGACCAAAACCGACTGCGAGGCCTACAATCTCGTTCAGGAACTGTTGTACGACATTCTTTTCCGCCGCGCCAGCGAGGCCGATATGGCGCCTTCGGGCGAGGAAACGAAAATCCGCTACGTCATCGACGGGATACTGAACGAAGGCCAGTCGATGCCTCTTACTGACAGCGAAAAAATTGTGGACTATCTGAAAAAAATCGGAGGCATGAACGTCGAGGAGCACCGCAGGCCGCAAAAAGGCAAGATGTCGGTCGATCTGGCCAACCATCCGGTCGAGATCGATCTCCTGACGGCTGGAACAACCAGCGGCCAGCGAATCCAGTTTCGCGTGCTCCAGGAGGTTGTGCAGACGAATCTTGACCTGCTCGGCATAAGCAATGACGTCCTGCTCAAACTGCGGGAAATGAATAAGGAAGGAAAGGGCCTGATTATCGTCGCCTCGAAACCCAAAAACGGGGCGACCAGCACGATGTATGCCCTGCTGCGGGAACACGACCCGTACACGATGCACCTGACGACGCTGGAGACCAAGCCCCCGGTCGAAATGGACAACATCAATCAGAATATCTACGGCGAACCCGACAAGCTGGTCTCAGCCCTGTCGGCCGCCCTGCGAAGAGACCCCGACGTTGTCATGGTCGATCAGTGTCCCGACAGCCAGACCGCCCAAATCGTGGCCGAGGCCGCCGTGCGCAAAACCGTCATACTGGGCCTGCACGGACCGGACACGTTTACGGCGCTGGCAAAGTGGCTCAAGGTCTGCGGCAACATGCAAACCGCGGTCGCCCCGCTGAAGGCCATCGTCTGCCAGACATTGATACGCAAGCTCTGCCCGAACTGTCGCGAAACGTACAAGCCCGACCCGCAGCTTCTGGCCAAGATCAACCTGTCGGCCGACAAGATCGGCAACTTCTACCGCCCCCCGACCAACACGCTGCGGGATGAAAAAGGCAGGCAGGTCGTGTGCAGCACCTGCCAGGGAACCGGATATTACGGCAGGACGGCCACCTTTGAAATGATGGTCGTGACGCCAGAAGTCAAGCAGGTGATACTGGGCGGCGGGTCAGTGCAGCAGATCAAGGCCGCCTGCCGGAAGAACAAGATGCTGTATCTGCAGGAACAAGCGCTTCAGAAGGTCATTGAAGGAATCACCAGCATCCAGGAAGTGATTCGCGTTACGCAGCAGAAATAAACAGGAAACCGGAAAAATGTTTATAATCATCGTGGCGGCGCTTCTGATTCTTGGCATAGCCTATTACCAGGTGAGCCAAGGATTGTTCAACTCGCTGATAACGGCCGTCCTGACGATTCTGTCAGCCGCAATGGCGATGGCGCTATACGAACCCGTCGTAGCGGGCATGAGCCTGTATATGTATATGCCCACCCTTGCCGAACCGGTAGTCCTCTGCCTGCTCTTCTTCGGCCTGGTCTACGGCCTGCGGGCCGTTTTCGACTGGGCGATCAGGGGCAACGTGGTGTTCGGCCAGTGGCCCGACAGAATAGGCGGCGGAATTTTCGGACTGCTCACCGGAATAATCATGGTCGGCATGTGGATAATAACCATGCAACTGATGCCGTTCGATCCGAGCCTGTTGACATATTGCCCGTTCAACAGGTCTCTTCAGAGAGTCGAGCGCCTGCCTCCGTTCTATCCCGACGATTTCGTCCTGGGGATGGTCAATATGCTCTCGGACGGAACGTTGCAGACAGGCGACAGGCGTTTTTTTCGCAACACGCATGAGGATTTGCTGCTCGACGCGCATTGCTGGCGAAACAGCAAAGTGGACAAGAACGGCACGTACGTCGGCAGAAAAGACACCAAGCCCGGCTCCATGATGATCGTGCCGTTCAACCCCGGGGCCTCGCAGACCCGGCCCGCCGACACCATGCCCGGCCAGGCGGCGGCTGCGCCCATTTACGTCCCGCCGGAACAGGACCCGCAGAACGCCGAATGGCTGCGGAGGAACGTTCCGCTGCCGTATCCGCTTTTCAGCGCCGCCGAGGCGGGCAAGACGAAATTTGTCATCGTCCGCGTGGCGATCAAGGAGGAACTGGTGGAGGAATCCACCCGTAACAACCCCGCCGCCGGATGGTATTTTCTGCCCGCCACTCATTTCAGGCTCGTGGGCAGGTCCGGCAGGAGCTATTATCCCGTGGCATATCTGACCTTCCAGCCGAAGGACAGTAAAGCCGGCCCCTTGCCCGGCAGGAGCCCGGCCGAGACCGATACCGGCTGGCTCTGCATCTGCGCGTCGAACGCCGGCGGAAAATCGGAAGTCGCGTCGCTGATCGTCCAGAGGCCCGGCGACTGCGCCGTTCAGGTCATCCCGGAATTCCGCGGACTGGTGGTGGACTGGATTTTCCAGGTCCCGCAGGACGAGCAATTCGCGCCGAACGAGCAGCAGATAAAGGACGGCGACACGTCATGCGGATTCATCGTCTTCCGGCGAATCGTCCGCCGGGACTTCGACTCGGAACTGCCGCTGCTTCCTTCGCTCAACAACATGCTGCGGCGCATTCCGTCCAGAAAATGATTTCTCAAATTTTGCCGAAACAATCTGTGGCGATGTCGCGTTAATCCTTTGGCTTTGAAACGGCCTTGAGCGGCACTATACGAGGGCAAGATGCCATCGCCACACGCGGGCGGTTCGCCCGCGACACACGCCCAGCACCAGCCACCCGGCCAGCGTCAACCTCAGACGGATCGGCCCACGCCGCCGCACCACTGCACGCTCACGCTTCTTGCCCTGTCGGGAAACCATTCTCAGCGGCCTATTTTGCCAAATCATCCCGAATTCGTTGTATTTCCTCGGTATTGGGAACCCAACTTCCCTCATTGTCATGAAGGAGCCATCCTGTAAGCCCGGCAAGGGGAAACTGTTGCGGCGAATCCGGAGTACCTTGCGGATTCAGGGCCGCCAAGTTCAAGGCCCGAAGGGCCGGCAGATAGTAGCCCCAGGTGAAGCGACGACGCGACGAAGTCGCTCGTCGCGGAACCTGGGGTTGCGCCGTCATTAAAAAAGTTTTCGATTCCCCGTTCGCGCCACGGCAGAAGCGGCGAAATTTTTGAAAAGCGAGCCCAATGAGAATGGCTTAGTCATTGTTCTGTTGTTGTATCTGCCCGTGGCGAGGGCATATTGCCCGAGTGTGACGAGAGCGTATCGCCCTCGCGCGATCT
>JACRIL010000133.1 GCA_016235825.1 Planctomycetota bacterium | reverse complement strand
CAAAATGATATCCTTACCTGTGCTCATTGCGGTCTCCTTGGCCTTTGGCCTGTTTTGAAAGCCCCTATTGGCTTTCATTCGGGTTATTGTACCCGACCCGACAGGAGACCGCTTTTTTTACTCATGCCATCTTACAGGGCGTAAAGTCTATCGTCCGGTTCTTCACACCATTTACTTGGCAAGTTTTCAAATATTGGCCAAATCGTCAGCCCCAAAGGGGCACAATATAAAAGCCTGGGGCAACGCCCCAGGAGAATGGACACACCCAGATATCCAAGCCCTGAAGGGGCGAAATAGCACCCTCAGTTTCTTCTGTTACAACTTTTGCCGTATCTTCGGCCTTCTGCGCCTCATTGTCAATTTTATCTGAATCCTTTCTGCCGATACGGTATAATCGCACGCATGTCCCGAAGACGGAAAATAGTCTGGCTTGCGGCCCTGCTGGCCCTGGCCGGCGGAATCGGCGGATTCTGCTGGCACTGGCACGCCACCGCAGTTGACCGCAAGGTCCGCGCCCTGGTTTACGAGGCCGCAGGCTGGCCGGACGGCAACATGGAGAAACACATCAAAGCATGGAAGCTGGACTTCCTGCTCCGCGAAAAGCCCAAGCCCAAAGAATGGTACGCCATCAGGAAAGAACTCCTCGAACTCGCGCCCGCCGCCGTGCCGGAACTTGCCGAGCTTCTAAAGAATGAAAATACCGACATCGCCCGTTACGCGGCATTTGCCCTTGGTTTTACCGGTAATCCAAGGGCAGTCGATGCCCTCATACAGATTCTGCAGAATGATCAACTGGAACAGCGGATTCGCCTGGAGGCCATCCTCTCTCTGGGCCAGCTCGGCGACCCAAGGGCTGTAGAAATATTAAAGAATATATTTCAACATGGAGATTGGCGGCGGGAACAAAAATATGCATCCTTAGCCTTGTTCCAAATCGGTGGTTCTGAGGCAGCCGATGCATTGGCAAATGTCTTGAAGAACCATAAAAACAAGGAAGGTTCTGAATACGATTATGTAATTCTTGCACTTGCCGAAATGGGCGATCCAAGGGCTGTTGAGCCATTATTGGATATTGTGACGCAAGAACATTACTTTAGTTCAATATCATTTTTTCATGAAGAAGCTGCATTGCTAATAGGAAATATAGGTGATCGGAGGGCTGTTGACCCGCTTATAAAGCTATTGGACAGCGAGGAATGTTATACAAAGAAAACTGTTGCACTGGCACTTGGAAAATTGGGTGATGTAAAGGCGATAAAACCTTTAATAGAACTTTTAAGAAAAGATCATTCATTTCGATTATATGCGGCCTTCGCGCTCGGCGAACTTGGCAATGAGGAAGCAATAGAACCTTTGGTAAAATTGATTGGGAGCGACAACGAAGAAACGATAATGGCCATGATTCAAGCCATCTGTAAAATTGGAGGCAAAAAAGCAATCGATGCTTTAATAATTAAATGGGCGACATTCACGCCGGACCATAATCGAATATATTATGAAATAGCATTAGGCCTTTTGGGCAATCCGCCCTTTCTAGGCGATACGAGCATGCTTGATCCGCTGTTAAAGACATTGGATAGCGACGAACCGCCGGGCATTCGCGCGTGTGCGGCCATGGCGCTTGGGCAAATCGGCGACAGGAAAGCGGTTGAACCTTTGATAAAAGCTTTACAGAGATCGGACTGGAATTATCTTCCTTATCGGATGGGCCGTCAATCTGATTTGCATATTCCCAGTTACGAAGAAAGATTGAAACATCTCATGTATGAGTTGGATCCATTTATAGTCCATAAACATGCTGCATATGCTCTTGGAGAGTTGGGAGATTGGAGAGCAATAGAACCCTTGAAAGTAGCCTTGGATAAAGCGATGTTTATAGATGAAACAAAGGTGTTAAAAGAGACCATAGTTAAAATCCAGTCTACCGGCGTTACGCCCACAACGTCCCTTTCCGGCAAGAAGAAATCTCCAACAACCTGCCCCTTTCTGATGCGTGGGAATAAATTAAAAAGATTAGTAAAAATGCCCATAAAAAACACTCGTAGTGTGATAGAAGATCCTTATATGCCCTTTAATGATAATACATCCCTCATTCGCTGATAAATGGCGATTTGCCGGAGAGATTGATGACGACATACATACTAGCCGGGAGTTTGAAGGGCCGGCATCTGCTGGAGCCGCCGGTGGGCGCGAACACGCGGCCGATCACGGGCCTTGCTAAGAAATCGCTGTTTGACATACTGGGGCCGGCCCTTGACGGGGCGGCCGTGGCGGACCTTTATTGCGGCACGGGCACGATGGGGCTGGAGGCCATCTCGCGCGGGGCGGCAAGCTGCCGATTCGCCGAGCGCGACAGGGCGGTCGTCGAGCGGCTCAAACGGAACATCCGGGACATGGGCGTCGCGGATCGGTCCACGGTCTGGGCGGGCGACGTGGAGGTGCGGCTGGCGGACTGGCTGAGGCAGGAGAATATTTCCCGCGTGCAACAAGTTGCACGCCCTACGGAACCGAAGCAGGAAAATAATTTCCGCGTGCAACAAGTTGCACGCCCTACGGAACAGAGGCAGGAGGCTGGCTCTCTGGACGTGGTTTTCGTCGATCCTCCATATGCCGAAGCGCGGGCGTGGGACTGGCGGGCGGTTATTCAAAAGATATTCCAGCCGCTGACGGACCACCTCAGCCCCGACGGCATCGTCGTGCTGCGGACGCCGGAGAATCTCGCTATTCCCGACCCGCTGGGGCCGCTGGCGCATAAGAGGACAAAAATCTACGGCCAGATGAAGATCGTCCTGCTGGGCCGGGCCTGCCCCGGCCGACAACCCTGACCTGCCAATGCCCGGCAACCGATCCGTTGATTTTTTAATCCGGTCGGCGCTTGATAAAAAAAACAAACCCGCTAAACTGCCTTGCCTTCCCGGAAGGCAGACGGGGCGTAGCTCAGCTTGGATTAGAGCGCTTGGTTCGGGACCAAGAGGCCGGAGGTTCAAATCCTCTCGCCCCGATTGGACTGACAAGAGGGCCGTTCAGCGAGAACGTTGAACGGCCTTCTCTTTTCGGTACAAAGAGTTACGTCGCTCAAAGTACGGTTCAAACAAATCGTTTCCAGAATCTCCCGCCTTTCGGTGTTGTTTGAACCGCGCCAAAGATCGGCGGCCTGCTGGCTCCAATCAAATACTCGGATCGCGTTGTCCCCGCGAGCCGCGTCAATGTCCCTGCAACGTTCGAGGTTGTCCCTGCATCGCGCCAGATCGGTTTTCAGACTGGCCGACTTCTTCTGAAAACTATCCGCATCAACGTCACCCGCCAGATAAGCATTCAGCAATCGATCCTGCATTCCTTGGAGTTCCGTCTGGCGTTTCTGGATAGATGCACGCTGGCGATGCTGCTGGCTTTCGATATCACGAACAGCGTCTTTTAATGAGGTGCGGAACCATTCCTCTTGTTCTTTATCCGAGAACCGCAACGATTCCAGATCGCGTATGATAGCGACTTCCAGATCTTCACCTCGCCACCGCACAGTCGGATGATTGGAGCCCGGAGCATTGTTGGCGCACCGATAATACTGATGCTCGCGTACACCGCCTTTCCTCAGCTTTCGCCGTATGCGTTCGCCTGTAATGGACTGGCCGCAGAAGGCGCACCGGAACAGGCTGCCGGCCAGCGGGGCATCTGAACGGCCGCTCTTTCGCCGATTCTTGCCGTTGAGGATGTCCTGGCAAATCTGGAAGATGTGGCGTTCTATCAAGGGCTTATGCTTGCCAGGATACGATTTGCCGTGCCATACGATCTCACCCAGATAGAAACGGTTATTGAGAACATAAGAAAGAGACGTGCGGTTAAACTTTGGTTGTTTGACGCGAAAGATGAGCCCTTCAGCTTGAAGCCGGTCGGAAAGTGACCTGAATGTCATGTTGCCAGCGGAATAGAGATCGAATATGCGGACGACCGTCCGGGATTGTTCAGGGTGCAGTTTGATGGGTTCGTCGCGGTCGTCGGAGTTCATGTACCCAAAAGGCGCTCCGCATGGCAGCCAACCTTGGAGAACCTTCTCGTCCTTGCCCTTCAAAACTTCGGTGCGGAGGTTGTCGCTGTAGTATTGCGCGACTGCGGCCATCACATTGAAGGATAGTTGCCCCGCAGCGCCAGGGCCGAACTGATTTTCCACAAAGGTTAGTCGAACGCCGCACTTGTCCTCCAGTTCCTGAAGGCGAACGGCGTCTCGCATGTTCCGGCAGACGCGATCAAGCTTGTGGCTCAGGATGGCGTTGAGGCCGATCTTTCTGGCGTTCTGCCGCACCCAGTCGAACATCTCGTTGAATACGGCGCGTTCGGCACCGCGTTTTGCCGATTCGGCCACGACAAACTCCCGGACGACCTTCCAGCCTTCCCGTTCCGCCTTGCTTCGGTTGGCGCGAAGCTGGGCGTCGATTGAGTAGCCTTCCCGCTGCTCTCTCGACGACACCCGCGACCAGATTACCACGTTCATAGGCCGCTCCTTCGTTTTTTG
Organism: Planctomycetota bacterium; assembly: GCA_016235825.1. GTDB lineage: Bacteria > Planctomycetota > Phycisphaerae > SM23-33 > SM23-33 > JACRIL01. Next base: position 16,548 of record JACRIL010000133.1, on the reverse strand, counting down.
GCCTTCAGGATGACTTCCGCCAGTCGCCTGACGTTCATCAGGATTTCCACGGCCTCTTCGGCTGATATGATCCGCCCGCAGGCCTTCGACCAGACCCGCCGGGTATAGTCAAGCAACTGGTCACTGATCCATGCCGTTGCCAGCGTTCGTGCCGGCTCCGACGAGGGATCATGTTGCTCAAAGCCCGCGTTAAATCCAGTCAATTCCTGGGACATTTTTGTAGCGATCCGCATGGTCAGCGGCCAACCCAGCCACGCAGGCCCATGGCGTCAAAACGCCGCCGAACTTCCGCGATGATCCGGTCGATGGTGTGCCAACCGCAATTAAGATGGCTGGCGATTTGCTTGACGGACTGCCCTCCGGCCAAGCGGCGGATGACGTCCTGTTGTTGCGGCGTCAAGGTCTCCATAGCGTTACGGACGTCCATATTCATGGGCGTGCTGTCCTCGACGGCCATAAAAGTATCCTCGTCGGTTCCGTCCGTCTGGTTGACCTGATACTGCCGCATCCGCTGACGCTCCCGTTTGCGGGTTCGCATCATCATCTTCAGCCGCTTGTCAACCATGGCGAATATGACCGTGGATTCCTTGGCCCCGTTGGACCGCTGGGGATCGAACTTGAATTTGAGGATATCCACGGCCAGTTCGTGCAGGATGTCATCCCAATCGTCCTTGGGGAAGTGATAAAAACGGATGCGGCTTAGGGCCAAGTCCAGCTTCCATTGTTCGAGTTCATGAGGTTTTCCGGCATCCATTCCAGCCTGAGTGTTCGCGACCATAGTCAAATTCCTTTTAGTTCGCCGGTCAGGCCCATCCCAACCGTGCTATCCCGATTCTGCCGGAGAGGCCGGGGACATTTATCTAGGGCTGGGCTTGTCCGCGAAAACTCACATGTCAGGCGATATGTCAGACACATGTCCGCTTTTATGGCGATATGTCTGCGATATGTCGGGGACATGTCAGACATGTGAGTTGCGGGGACATTGGCACTTCGGCGGCGAGAAAGACCCCTCTGCGGCAAATAATCCTGTAGACGCCGCGAACTGGTTTTCAGCGGCAATGCTAAAACAAGAACTTTTCAGAGGAGATGCTTTTATGGTTGGCGAGAACGTTTATATCGACGTGAGCAAGCTGCTGCGGGAAGACGAAAGTGCTTACCGCGCCAAGGCCGGAGAATTCCTGACAAGCCATCTTCTGGGCGATTTCCGAAAATGCCCGCAGCTTTATCAGAAGCGCAAACTTGGCCTGTTGCCCGATGAAGATCGTCCGGCATATCAATTGGGTCGGGCAGCACACTGCCGAATTCTGGAGGGCAGCGACCGTTATGCGGAAAATTTCGCAGTCGGAGGTCCGATCAATCCCAATACGAGCAAACCCTTCGGTTCCGGCACAAAGGCATTCGCGGAATGGGCGGAAAAGCAGGGCAAACCCGTTCTAACCCAGGACCAGGCCGACCTGATCGAAAACCTCGCCGCAGGTGTGGCCATTAACGAGCATGCCGTCGATCTCATCATGAACGGCGTGGCAGAGGGAGTTGTTCGGGCCGATTACTGCGGCACTGCCTGCCAGATTCGCATTGACTGGCTCAATTCATATCGTGGCATCGTGGACATGAAGACCTGCGATGACCTGACATGGTTTGAGGCCGATGCCAGGCGCTACGGCTATGCATATCAACTGGCTTTTTATCGCGATGTCCTTTCGCAAGTCATCTCACAGCCGGTGCCATGCTTTTTCATCGCGGTCGAGAAGCATGAGCCGTTTCGTTGCGGCGTGTGGAAGGTAAGCGATGACGCGCTGAATCAGTGTGCACGCGAAAACGCAGCTGCCATCGAGCGGATAAGGAATTGCGAGCGGCTCAATAGCTGGCCCACGGGATACGAGGAATTGCGAGTTTTCGACGCGATCTGACGCATTTGGGCCCAGGAGGCGGTGCGCGACGGGTCAACGGCAATGCCAGACAGTCCCACCGGGCGGGTTCGACTCCCGCCGCCCGATTTGGCCGGCCGGCCTGACACAGGGAATGAATCAATGAACAAGGAAAAACTAAACATGAAAGGAACAAAAAAATGCCGCTTCCATCATCTGTACTAACCCGGGCCGGTATTCGAGCCCCCAAGGGGATCGTCTACGGTCCACCCGGAGTCGGAAAAACGACCTTCGGGTCCACAGCGGTCAAGGCCATCATAGTGGACTGCGAAAACGGCGCTTCGCACGTCAGTTGCGACCGCACGCCGTATCTTTACGACTGGCCTTCTATCCAGCAGTGGCTGGAGGCCCTCGCCTCGGGCGACCACGAATATGAGACCGTCGTCGTGGATTCCCTGGACTGGCTGCTTCGCAGGGCCGAGGAACACGTCAGCGGCGTCAACTACACGCTGGCCGGTCTGAAGCAGACGCTCAACCGCTCGCACGGCGGATACGGCAACGGCAAGCAGGTTCTCCGCAACTACGTCTATCAGTATCTGCTGCCGATCTTTGACACGCTGGTCAACTCCGGGATCGCCGTATTGTTGCTGGCGCACACCGCAAGGCACGAAATCACGACCATCGACGGCGTGACCATGGAAAAGTCCGGTCCGGAAATCCATCCCGACCTGGCCAACACCATGATCGAGTGGTCGGACTTCGTGGGCGCTGCTCGCATCGGAACCGCCGGCAGGGAACTGATCCTCAGCGAGACCGGCCAGCTTCTGGCCAAGAACCGCTACAAGATCACCACGCCTCTGTCGCTGTCGTGGCAGGCGCTGCTGGATGCAATGACTAACCCAAATAACAAGGAGAACAAAAATGCCTAATCTCAATGGATTCGACGCTGACAATGTGGAACCGGTGCCGGAGTTTGAGCCAATCCCGGCCGGGAAGTATCTGGCCATGATCGCCGGCTCCGAGGACAAGGTAAGCAAACAGGGACACACTTATCTGAGCCTGGAATTTGAGGTCATCGAAGGCCAGTACGCAGGCCGAAAGCTCTGGACCAACCTGAATCTCAATCACCCGGACGCGGACGTCGTGAAGTACGCCCGGGCCGAACTGGCCAGTATTTGCAAGGCCGTAGGCGTCTTGAAGCCGCAGGATTCGACGCAACTGCACAATCTGCCGCTATTGATCACGGTCAAATGCGTCACGCGCAAAGATAGCGGCGATCTGCAGAACAGGATCAAGGGATATGCCCGCAAGGAAGCGGCAGCGGGTCAGCCCCAGCAGGCTGCTCCTGGCAGTACCACTCCGCCGTGGAGACGTCAGGGATGATCAGGCTGGAACTGCCATATCCGCCCAGCGTGAACCGGTATTACCGGAACGTTGGATTCAAGACGCTGATCAGCCGCGAGGGTCGGGCATACCGAATCACAGTATGCTCGATCCTCCGGCGGGCCGGCGTGAAACCCATGGACGGAAAATTGGCAGTGGGCTTGGACCTGTATCCGCCTGATCGTCGCATTCGAGACGTGGACAACGCACAAAAGGCCCCTCTTGATGCCCTCCAGCATGGAGGGATGTTCGGCAATGACAACCAGATCAAGAAGCTGCTGACCGTTATGCGGGAGACGGTTGTACCCGGCGGCAAAGTGATCATCTGCATTCTCCCGCTGGACCCATCAACAGTTAAGGACATTGAACATGAAATTGCCTCTTAAAAAGATACGCCTGGACGGCGGTACGCAGACGCGGGCCCGCATCCAGGAGGACATCATCGAAGAATATGCCCAGGATATGAAGGCCGGGGCGTCATTCCCGAAGCTGATAGTTTTTCACGACGGCAAGGATTATTGGCTGGCCGACGGTTTTCACCGCTGGGGCGCTGCGATGCAACTCCAGCTTCAAGCCATCGAGTGCGACGTTCGCCAGGGCACGCTTGCCGACGCCCAGTGGTTCAGCTTTTCGGCCAACAAGGCCAACGGCATGCGACGCACCAATGACGACAAGGTTCGCGCCGTCAAGTCGGCCCTGCGGCACTGCAAGGGAAGCCGAAGCGATATGGATATTGCCCGGCATATCGGAGTCTGTCATCCCACCGTCGCCAAGTATCGCGCTGAGCTCAAGGATGCCGGTGAAATGCAGCCTCCTTCGAGAAAAGAGCCATCTTGTAAAGATTACAAGATACCAAATGGCGACAGGACCAAATCCGGCGAGCCGGCCCGAGTTGTCACCCGCAAGGGCAAGACCTACCAGATGAAGATTGACAAGATTGGAAAGGCCCAAAAGCCAAAACAAAAATACGGCGGGATCGCCAAAAATGCCGCCAAACCGTTCCGCACGCCGGATGAGATAATCCCGACGCTGACCATCTCCATCCCGCTCAATAACCCCCAGGCCGCGGCGAGCGCCCTGCTGTCCAACTGCGAGCCGCCTTATCTGCGGGCCATGGTCGCCCGCGTCACCGCCGTCCTGGACGAAAGGGGCTTGTGATGAATTGGCGTCGATACCGGGAGTTCCAGGGATATTTGCGGGACGAGGTCGTGCTGGCATTCGACCAGGCCGACCACCGCGATCCGTTCCTGAAGCTCCGAACTGAACAATATCGCAGGATCGGCAAGTCGGTCCGCTTGCAGGGCCTGCATCCTGAAACCTCGGACCACAACAGGAGTTCGCAATGATTACCACAACAGAACGTCTCAAAAATCCCACGGCACCGAAACAGATGCAAACCATCCTCATGTCGATTGGACCCGATGAGGCAACGCGCTGGCTTGAATTAAACATTCGCAATCGGACTCTGGACAACAAATACGTCAACTACCTGGCCTCCGAGATGAAGGCCGGGCGATGGAAATCCACGCATCAAGGCATAGCCTTTGACGTCAATGGCGTCTTGCAGGACGGCCAACATAGGCTCTGGGCCATCGTCATGTCCGGCTGTTTCGTAGAGATGAACGTCACGTTCAACCTCCCGGAAAAATGCATTGAAGATATCGACGGCGGCAAGAAACGCATGGTCCACGAGCGGATGACGCTCAGCGGACGCATTAAGGGCGGAGTCAACAAGGACCAGCTGGCGGCGCTGCGGGCAATGATTCGCGGACTGGGGCCGAACAGTAGGATGACGTTCAACACCGAGATGGTGCAATTTGCCAGACACAAGCAGGTGGTGGATTTTGCGATTGGCAACCTTACTACCAACCGGGTCAAGGGCGTCGGCTCTTCGATCACGCGCGGCGTGGTCGCGAGGGCGTGGTACTCAGTCGACATGGAAAAACTCCGCCGGTTCTGCGAGGTGCTCCGCACTGGAATGGCCGTCAATCCGGCCGAAGCAACCATAATCCTGCTGCGGGATTATCTAAGCGGTCGCAAAGAGAGCAATGCGATAGACGAGATTCGCGAGCAATACGGGAAAGTCGAGCGGACGCTTGCGGCATTCCTGACTGACATCGCCCTGTCGTCCATTCGTCCCAGCCTCAAAGAGTTATTTCCGCTGGCCGGCGAAGAGGAGGCAAAGGCCGCCTGATGATCGCCCTTCGCCCATATCAATCCGAGGCCGTGGCCGCGGTCTACCAATACCTGCGGGATCATGATGACAATCCTGTCGTCGTGATCCCAACAGCGGGCGGCAAAACCGCGCTAATGTCAGCGATCTGCCGCGACGCCGTTAAACAGTGGAACGGCCGCGTCCTGATCCTCGCGCACGTCAAGGAACTGCTGGAGCAGACGGCTGGCACGCTGTCGAGAATGACGCCCAACCTGGACGTTGGCGTTTACTCCGCAGGACTTCGCAGACGGGACACCGAGCACAAGGTGATCGTCGCGGGCATCCAGTCGGTCTACAAGCGAGCCGGCGATCTTGACTCTTTCGATCTGATTCTCGTCGACGAGGCGCATCTGATCCCACCAGAGGGAGATGGAATGTACAGGCAGTTCCTGGCCGACGAAAAAATAATCAACCCAAACGTCAGGCTGATCGGCCTGACCGCCACTCCGTTCCGAATGACCAGCGGGAGTATTTGCGGACCAGATAACCTACTCAACAGCATTTGTTATCAAATCGGCGTCAAGGAACTGATCCGCGACGGCTTTTTGTGCCCGCTTCGGACGAAAAGTGGCGTCGTAAGGGCTGACACAAGCGGACTTCATATACGGGGTGGCGAGTTTATCGCCGATGAGACTGAGCGTCTCATGGATCAGGACGATCTGGTCCGAGCCGCCTGCGCCGAGATTGTCGAGCAGACGCAGGATCGCCAGAGCGTGCTGATCTTCGCGGCCGGCATCCAGCACGGCCGTCACATCGTCGAAATTTTCCAAACCGTTCACGGCGTAGAATGTGGCTTTGTGACGGGCGACACGCCGGCAGCGCAGCGAGATATTCTGATCGGGCGATTCCGTCGACAACTCAGCAAAAAATTATTCGGCGATAATCGTCCCCTAAAATATCTGTGCAACGTCAATGTGCTGACGACCGGCTTCGACGCGCCGAACGTGGACTGCGTCGTGTTGCTGCGTCCGACCAACTCGCCGGGACTTTTCTATCAGGCGACTGGGAGAGGTTTCAGGCTCTGCGAGGGCAAAACCGACTGCCTCGTCCTGGATTTCGGCGGCAACGTCATGCGCCACGGGCCCGTCGACGACCTGCGTATTACGGAGCCGAACAAAGGCAATGGCGAGGCCCCAGCCAAGGAATGTCCGCAATGTCATGCGGTAATCGCGGCAGGTTATGCGATTTGCCCGGACTGTGGCCATGAATTCCCGCCCCCTGAGCGCCAAAAGCACGATCCTGAGGCGTCGACTGAGGGAATTCTCTCCGGTCAGGAGACGATTACCGAGTACCCGGTCCTCGATGTGAGCTATTCGGTCCATGTCAAACGGGATGCTGACGAAAACACCCCTCGAACGATGCGAGTCGAATACCGCATTGGTTGGAATAAATACATCTCCGAGTGGGTCTGCCTGGAGCACACGGGTTACGCACGTGCGAAGGCTGAGGAATGGTGGAAGCGGCGATCAAACGATCCTGCGCCACACGTGATTGAAGATGCAATTGAACTGGCCGAATCGGGCAGCCTGGCACAGACAAAGATTGTCCGGGTCCGTCATGTCGCAGGTGAAAAATACGACCGCATCATCGGGCATGCGTTCAGTGAAAAACCTTCGGCCATAGTCGGCGGCGATCAGGCAGGTCCAGAGCCGCGTTATCAAATGGCCGAGGATGAAATCCCATTTTGAAAGATCGGAGCGGAGATAAATGTCGGAAAACTCGAAAATAATCGCTGAAAGTGTGCGGAAAATCCTCGACTGCGTCCTGGAAATCGACGCCGATGCGTTGGAACGGGCCGTCCAGGAATCGCATGAATCGACCGCTCGCCAGATTGACGATCCGCCCGAGGCCTTCGAGGGACAGGGCATTACCCGCCAGATGCTGCGAATGTTCTGGCATTTTCGCAGCAATCTCGAGGCGGTTGCACCTCCACGGAAGGAGGGACGATCATCATGACCGCTGTTGCCGAAACGGTTCCGATTGTCGACAAAGAATTCAAGGCTCTTATCCCGGCCTTGACGGATCAGGAGATGTCGCAGCTTGAGGCGAATATCCTGCAGGACGGATGCCTGGAGCCGCTGATAATCTGGCGAGAAAAAGGCATACTGCTGGATGGACATAACCGGCTGGAGATATGCCATCGGTACAGTCTGGAATTTTCAACCCGCCATGTGAGCCTTCCGGACCGCAACGAGGCCAAGCGATGGATCATCGAACACCAATTCGGTCGGCGAAACCTTACGCCCTTTCAGCGGGTTGAACTGACACTAAAGCTGGAGCCGCTGATCGCGGCAAAGGCGAAGGAAAAGCAGCGAGAATCTGGAGGAGCGGTTTTACAGAAATCTGTAAAACCGCCTATTCATACCCAAAAGGAACTCGCCAAGAAAGCCGACGTTTCACACGATACTATTGAGAAGGGCAAATTCCTGGCAAGGCATGCCGACGCCAAAACTCAGGAAAAGCTCCGTCTAGGCGAACTCAGCATCAACTCCGCGTATAAGGCCGTAAGGAAAGAGACCGAACAGAAGAAGCGTGCGGAGGCTAAATCTGCGATACCCAAAGATCTGCCGCCCGAGGACCGGTGCCGCCTTATCCGGTTGGATATCGCCCAAGCCGCGGGGCTCATCGAGCCGGCCTCTGTGGACTGGATCATAACTGATCCGCCATACCCCAGAGACTACCTTGCTGTTTACGATCATCTGGCCGCACTGGCTAATCACGCGCTCAAACCCGGCGGTTCGCTGATCGCCATGGTCGGACAATCGTATCTACCCGACCTGATCGCAAAATTGTCCGCGAAATTGCGATATCACTGGATTCTTTCCTATCTGACTCCAGGCGGCCAGTCGACCCAGCTCTGGGGCAGGAAGGTAAACACCTTCTGGAAACCGCTCCTTTGGTTCGTGAAGGGAAAGTATGAAGGCGACTGGGTTGGCGACGTCTGCCGCAGCGAGGTAAACGACAACGATAAAAGATTCCACGGGTGGGGCCAGTCGGAAAGCGGCATGGCCGACATCCTTCAGCGATTCACGTATCCCGGCGAAGTTGTCTGCGATCCGTTCATGGGCGCGGGCACCACCGGCGTCGTTGCCGTGCGGATGAACCGAAGATTCATCGGACTGGACGTCGACTGCGAGTGTATCAAGAAAGCGAAAGCCCGCATCCATTCGGCGATGGAGGGCAAATGACGGGGCAAGTTCGACAGGAACGCACCGGCTGGCGCGATCAGGAAATCAGTCTGCGGCACCGCCTGTGGGGCTACGACTGCCCGGCGGTGGACGTGGATTTTCTGGTGATCGAATACGACTGCGGCAAGGCGGCTGCGCTCGTGGAGTACAAGCGTCACGGTGCCGGGCAGGTTCAATTCAAAAATCCCAGCATTATGGCCATCACTGACCTGGCCGACCGGGCCGAACTGCCGGCATTTGTCGCATATTATGCGACTGATTTCTCGTGGTGGTATCCAATCCCGCTTAATTCCAGGGGCGGCGATATCTGCGTCGGCTGGGAATATCTCACGGAGCGGCAGTGGGTGGAAATCCTCTACCGTTGCCGCGGTCGCCAGGTGCCTGAGGATGTTTTGGCCAAAATCCGGGAGGTTGCATGGGTTCGATAGCCGATGCAGCCGCCAGCTACCTCCGCGCCGGCCTGTGCGTCCTGCCAGCGATTCTGGATGAAAAACGTCCGGCGGTGGGTAGCTGGAAGCGTTTTCAAGAAACGCTTCCCTCGGAGGCACAAATGTCTCACTGGTTCACAGCAGCGACAGCGTGTTGCCTGCTGACGGGTGCGATCTCAAAAAATCTGGAGATGATCGACTTTGATTTTGGAGGCGAGCTTTTTGATCGCTGGGCGAAGATCGTTGAGTCGCAGGCTCCCGGCCTGCTCGCGCGGCTCGTGATGGAGCGATCGTGCCGCGGAGGCAGGCATGTCATTTATCTCACTGACAAAATAATCTGCGGCAATCTGAAACTCGCCCAGCGGGTCGGTCCTGACGGAAAACCTCAAACGCTCATTGAGACACGCGGCGAGGGCGGGCTTTTTCTATGCGCGCCGTCGCCAGGTTACGAGATTTTGCAGGGAAATCTCGCAAATCCGCCGGTTATTACGGAAAAAGAGCGAGAAATCCTCCTATCAGCCGCATGGTCGCTCAACGAATGCTGGAAGTTTTTCAAAATCTCGTCCACGGCTGATGCAGTGGCAGGAAGGCCTGGCGATGATTTTAATGCCCGAGGCGACGTTCGAGCCATCCTTGAAAAGCACGGTTGGACGCTCGCGCAGGCTGGCGACAACGAATACTGGCGTCGGCCTGGGAAAGATTTCGGCTGGAGCGCTACGCTGAAGAATCGCGTCTTCTATGTCTTCTCATCCAACGCCGAACCTTTTCAACATGACACTGGCTATTCGCCGTTCAGGGTTTTTGCCCTGCTGGAGCACGCCGGAGATTTTGCCGCGGCGGCGTCAGCGCTGAAAAAAGAAGGCTACGGCGGTGAGCCGGATGCATCAGGCGTCGATCTTTCCGGCATAACAGATCGTTTTTCATTCGACGGGCCGGCCAAACCGAAGATTGAAGATCCCGGACCATTGCCGGAAGAACTGCTCGATGTACCGGGTTTTATTCGGGAAGTGATGGAATATTCCCTGGAAACCGCCCCATATCCAAGCAAAGTCCTGGCATTTTGCGGCGCTTTGGCGCTTCAGGCGTTTCTGGCCGGCCGAAAAGTGCGAGATTCCGGCGATAATCGCACGAATATCTATCTCCTGGGCCTGGCACACTCGGCCGCGGGCAAAGACCATCCGCGTAAAGTAAACGTCCGCATCATGCACGAGGCTGGCCTTTCCGGCTGCCTCGGGGAACGATTCGCATCCGGCGAGGGCATTCAGGACCGCCTGCTCGTCAGTCCTTCCATGATGTACCAGACCGATGAGATCGACGGCATACTCCAGTCGATCAACAAGGCCCGCGACGCGCGCCACGAAAGCATCATGACGACTCTGCTGACGATGTACTCTTCATCCAACAGCGTTGTCCCTATGCGCAGCAAGGCCGGCAAGGAAGCGCCAGGCGTGATCGACCAGCCCTCGCTGGTGGTTTTCGGCACCGCCATTCCGAATCATTATTATCAGGCGCTGTCGGAGCGGATGCTCACCAACGGTTTTTTCGCACGCATGATAATCCTCGAGGCCGGCCATAGGGGGCAGGGACGCGAGCCTTCCATCCGCGATCTTCCACAAAAGGTTGTGGAAACCGCCCGATGGTGGGCGGATTTATGCCCAGGGCCGTCGGGAAATCTCGAAAAATGGCATCCCACGCCTGCCACAGTCGAACAAACCGCAGACGCCCGCGATCTTTTGATTGAAACACGCGAGGAGACCGAACGCCAGTATGACAAGGCCGCTTCCGACAACGACGCCGTCGGCACCACGGTCTGGGGCCGCGTCAGCGAACATGTCAGAAAGCTCGCCCTGCTGTACGCCGTCAGCGAGAACCATCAAAGCCCAATTATAAGTCAACAAGCCGTCGCCTGGGCCAAGGACTTCATACTGCACCAGACTCGACGGATGTTGTTCATGGCTTCGATGCACGCGGCCAGGGATGAATTCGACGGCATGTGCAAAAATGTCATTCGCGTCCTTCGCGACTGGCACCTCAAGGAAGGCCCGGACGCCGTCATGCCGCCCTGGATACTTCGACGCAGGCTGGGGCTGCATCCCACTGCCTTCAAGGACGTGATATTCGAATTGGAACAGCGGCATGAGATCGCGATGACCAGCCAACCTTGCAAGACCAGGCCCAAAATTGGCTACAGACTGCTGAGGAATTCATGAATAATCCCAAAAAGATAACCGCGAGAAAGCCGCTAATCACCGTGTGCGGCGCGCAATTATCTCCATCTTTAGGGGTCATTTTGGGGAGAAAGCCGCAGATAACCGCAGATAACCGCGCGCCTAAAAAGCGGTTATCTCATAGATACAAGTCCTTAAAAAATAATAATATATATAAAAGAGAGAGAGATAACCGTCTATTTTATAGTACCCCTATCTCAATTCATTTTTTTACCTCTTTTTATGTGCGCGAGGGGGCGCGCAATTATCTCTCTCAAATATCAGGCCTCTACCCTATGCCACAAGCCCTCTTTCAGAAAGGAATCCCATGTTACAGGAATCATGCTTTGATTGCCGCTTCTTCACCGCGCTCGCTCTTGCAATCCGTTCCGACGACTTTGATCCGATTGATCGCGATAAAACCCTTCAAGGCCACTGTCGCCGAAACCCGCCTGTCGTCGGTCACTATCGCGGCGAGGGCAAAGATCTGGAATACGACTATGGCCAATGGCCGCTGGTCTTGTCAGACGATTGGTGCGGCGCGTTCGAACCGTGCCAGAGAGTTTCACGCGACAACGCCGCACAAACGCGCCACGTTTGCGCAGGGCGAGAGATGTCTCGCTCAATTGAGCAGAACTACGATCAGTCAGACATTGAAGATTTGGGCCAAGGTGCAACGGTTCCTCCGCGGGAAAAATAAATTTGCCGACCGAGCGGGGAACAGTCGGCAACAAAATCACATTCGGTCGGTCGTGAAAAAACGCATAACCAGCAAGGAGAAATGAACATGCAAATAGAGTTACGGGAAATTTCAAGCATACGGCCTTACGAGAAGAATCCGCGCGTAAATGATGGTGCTGTGGATGCCGTGATGGCCAGTTTGAAACAATTCGGCTTCCGCCAGCCGATTGTGGTCGACGCCGATGGGATAATCATCTGCGGCCATACGCGGTTCAAGGCAGCGCTGAAGTTGGGCCTGGCGAAGGTGCCTGTGCATGTGGCTAAAGACCTGACGCCGGATCAGGTTCGGGCATATCGACTCGCGGATAACAAGACCGCGGAGCTTGCCGAATGGGACATGGACCTGTTGCCTATCGAGCTGAGGGATCTTCAGCAGGCGAATTTCGATCTATCAAAGCTCGGTTTCGACGAGGAAGAACTGGCCAAGCTACTCGATGGCGACGTGAAGGATGGCCTCTGCGATCCGGACGACGTGCCCGCCCCGCCGGACGAGCCGATCACCAAGCCCGGAGACCTGTGCCTGCTCGGCGCTTATTCCGTTTGCCCGCACTGCGGCGAGGTGAATGATTTATGAATCGCCAATGCCATTGCAAAAAATGCGGCAAGGAATATTCCGCACCTGTCCAGTCGAGGCATAGGCTGCTCTGCGGCAATTCAACCGATAAAGCTGCGGTCGGCAGGCTGATGGACGGCCAGAAGGCGGCGCTATGTTTCACATCGCCTCCATATAACGCGGGCGACAACTCGTTGGGCGGCAACAAGAACCGCGTGGACAGTAAGTACATCGGCGTCAGCGACGACAAGCCCGCCCGGGAATATCTGAGACTGCTGGTGGATTTTACAGAGATAGCCCTGTCGTTCTGCCAGACGGTCGCAATCAACCTGCAATCGCTGGCAGGCAATAAAATCGTCGTGCTGGACTGGATTTACCGCTTCCGCGATCACCTCGTGGACCGCATGGTCTGGTTCAAAGGCCAGGGCCAGCCCGCGATGGCCGCGAACGTCCTGAATTCCCGGTTCGAGGATATCTGGATTCTCTCACCTGAAGAAAAACCTTCCCGCGCCATCCCGACAGGCAGGTTCCATTCCACGGTATCGAACGTCTATGAAGGCCGGGGCGCAAGCGGAGAGAACGTGGCGTCGAAAATTCACGCTGCCTCCATGCCGGTTCATCTGGCGCTTCACATCCTCGAATCGTTCGATGGTACCCGTGGCATCGTTTACGAGCCGTTTTGCGGGACCGGCACCACGATCATCGCGGCCGAGCAGCTTGGCAGACGGTGCTTCGCAATGGAACTGGTGCCGCAGTATGTCGATGTCGCGGTCAGTCGCTGGCAGAATTTTACGGGCAAGGCCGCCGTCCTGGAGCGGACCGAGAGTCACCCATCCCGATTGGAGAGAACCAATGACAACACAACATAAATGCACGTGCCGCAAATGCGGCAAGGAATATTCGGCCGCCATTGAATCAAAGCACCGGCTGCTCTGCGGCGACTCGAGGAATGCGCAAGACATGACCCGGCTGATGGACGGCCGCACGGCGGACATGGTTTGGACGGACCCGCCCTACGGTGTGGCCATTGCCAGCCGCGTCGGAACGGGCCGGAGCATGTCGTCGGCCCAGGCGCGGGCCGAAGGCGGCAAGGGAATCGCCAATGACAATCTGAACGTGCCTGAACTGGTCGCGTTCCTCCGGGGCGCGTTCGACTTGGCGCTGGCGGCATGCAAGGACGGGGCCGTCTGGTACGTGGCGGCCCCGCACGGCCCGATGGGCGTGGCGTTCAGCATGGTGCTGCACGATCTGGGAATCTGGCACAGCAGCCTGGTGTGGGTGAAGGACAGCCTGGTGATCAGCCGGCTGGACTATCATTACCGCCACGAGGTTTTCTATTATGGCTGGAAGCCGGGCGGCGCGCACCATGCGGTGCCAGATCGAAGCCAGACTTCGGTGTTCGAGTTCCCCAGGCCCAAGCGGTCTGAATCGCATCCCACGATGAAACCGGTCGAACTGGTCAGGCGGCATATCGGGAATTCCTCGAACGCCGGGCAGATCGTTCTGGATCAATTCGCAGGAAGCGGCAGCACGCTGGTCGCGTGTGAACAAACAGGCAGGAAGGCTTTCCTCATGGAGATCGATCCTCTCTACGTGGATGTAATAGTGCAGCGTTGGGAGAAGTTTACTGGCGGCAAGACGCAGAGGATAGCGGCTGGCAATGCCCAGGAGGTGCCAGCGTGATATATCTTGGGAGCCCATTTTCAGATCCAAAACCATCCGTCCGCCGCTGGCGATATGAGGCGGCATGCAAAGCGGCGGCATATTTGATTCGGCAGGGAAAGATTGTCTTCGTGCCGATCGCGCACAGCTTCGGCATCGCCAGATATGGCCTGCCGGGCGATTGGTCCTTCTGGGAAAAGTTCGACAGGGAATTTCTCCAGCGGTGCGACCGGTTGATCGTGCTGGCCCTGCCGGGCTGGCATATGAGCAAGGGCGTGCTGGCCGAGATGCGGATCGCCGCAGATTTATTTTTACCGATCCAGTTCATGGACCCGGAGGATGCCGGAATCAAGACCAAGAGAACCCCGATCCATGCCGGGATCGGGGCGGAGGGAAGGTTATGACATATTCGCTACCTGCGAAAGATGTTTTACGCGTTCTCCCTGCTGGCGGAGGTCAATGTGAACATGCCCTTGTCCGTCTTCTTGAAACGGGATTTCGGACCGCGAGATTTTATCTCTCTGCAGATTGCCGCGTAAATTGTCGCTGCGGGTGTCTTGCCATTGGTCTTCCACAGGCCGCGGTCCAGCATCCGTTTTACGATCTCGGCGGTGTTGAGCGGCCCCTTGGCGTCGCCGAGCACCTTCGCGGCGGAATCCAGCCCGCTGGGGCCGCGCTGCTTTTTCTTCTCTGCCTTGGGCTTTTCGATCTTTGCGGCCGGCGGCGGGACCGGTACCGGCAAATCGTGCGTCTTGGGCGCACGGCTGGCCTTCCACTGCTCTTCGCTCTGCCCGTCGCCTCGAATGGCGTCCGTGCTGGTTATCACCACCTTGCCGCTGGGCAGCGACGTGCCTTCGTAGCGCCCATGCCCGAGCGACTTGTCGATCCGCACGCTCAGCCACGTGCCGCCGTACTTGGCGCTGTAGACCTTGCCGATTTCGATGTTCTTCTTTTCCATTGCAAATCTCCTGTGATAAAAAAGCCCTGCCATCGGCGGCTCACGCGAGCACGCCATGGGCGGGATGGTTTAACATGCTACCCACGGTGCGAAGTCATCCATTCTCTTATAGAACCAGCGTCCTTCCCGGAAGAGGTAGACATAAACGGCCCATCGTTTATTGCCATCGGCGAGGAATTCCGACTCGGACGAATATGTCCGTTTCGCGATGTTTTTCTCTTCGCGATCGCGCCCGTAGGCCAGGCACCATTTTTTCGAGAGTGCGTCGTCGCCATGCGTCTCGTAATCATGTTTCTTGCCAATCTGCTGGCCAAGAACGCTCAGGTCGCCGAGGGCTATGAGTCTGGCGACCTTCTTGTCTGTGACATAATTCTTGGTCAGGATCGGAAGTTGGTTTTCCGGAAAACCGCCGTTGTGGCAATAGATGGCTTCAATACCGTCTTTTGTCTGTTTCGCTATCAGGCTTCGTATACTCATGTTTGTTTCCTTTCTTTCCTATTCCATCAGCATCCGCATCTTACGCAGGTCGCCGTCCTGCCTTGCGCGGTAGTCGGTCTTGCACTCGAACGCCGTGCCGAACTCCTCTTTGCGTTCGAGGCTCAGCCCCAGCGGGTTGATCCATTGGCCGGCCACCTTGACGGCGAAGACGCCGCCGTCGATGTGTTTGTTGACCGCCACCAGTTCGATGTCTGTGAAGTGGAATTTCATTTCTTTATCCTTTCCGTATCGATGTCTTCAGGCCTCGTCGCGGATGAACGCCAGCGACTCCTCGATCACCTCGGGGTCGTGCCGTCCCAGCTCCGCGACGGCGCTCACGAGTTTGTGCCGCAGGGAAAGCATCTCGTTGATTGCCTGGCTTGGATCGGTCTTCTCGACCGCATCGCCAAGCATCCCGATCAGGGTGCGGATGTCTTCTTTGCATTCCTTCATCCGCTGGCTCGTCTGAGTCTGTCCGATTCCGTTTTTCATGGTTGTCTCCTGTTTGAAGTTCCGGGTGGTTTGCCGGTCCATTCAATCCTTCTGGTCTCGCATCTCTTCGATGTGGTCCTCGATGAGCCGCGACGCCTCGGCCTCGGAGAATTTGTTACGTCCGATCATCAGGAAGGCCAGCGTCTCTTTCATCGTCTGGCGTATGTGGTCAAGGTCCCCGACGAAACCATAGTTTTTCGGGTCGGCCTTGGCGCGTTCGGCGTGCACACCGAGTTGCATCCCGATGCAATCCATCAGGACGGCGATATCGTTGCGGCGCTGGGCGTATGTTTCGGCGGCGGTCTGTTTGCTCTCTTTTCTCGTCGTATTCATGTTTGCGTCCTTTCTTTTTTCCATGACTACATCAGGCCAACTT
>JACRIL010000129.1 GCA_016235825.1 Planctomycetota bacterium | reverse complement strand
GCTCGGACGGCTGTCGCCGTCCTCGCTTCACCCTGGGCTACAAACATGCCGGCCCGATGGGCCTTAAACCTGGCGACGATGAATTCGCAGGGTATCCATGTCATGTAAAAATCATGCGGGATAAAACGGCGATTCCGATCCGCCTTTTATATAGCCCCTCATGTCAATATGGGGAACGTATTTTTGCGGGCACTGTTTTTATCCGGTCAAATCATTTCGCAAATATTCTTACAGCCAGCGGTTTCAGCAGTTTTGCCAGCCCCAGCAGGACGGCCAGGCCGAAAAGCACGCCGACGGCCAGCCAGCCTTTGTCGCCAAGTTTGAAGGTTATAAACGCGATAACGCCGTACCGCAGGAACCTGCCGACGAAGTTGGCGGCCGAGAACGGCAGGCGCGGATAGCGATACGTTATCGCCAGCAGCCGGATCACGTCTATGGGTATCGGGATGAAGCTGAAGATAGTCAGGAGGAAAAACGGCGACCTGCCGAACCAGCCGGCCAGCCGCTGATAAAGCCGCGTGCGGCGCAGGCCGGCGACCTTTTTGCTGCGGAGCATCCATGTGAACAGGTGATAGTCGTTGAGGTTTGCGATGGTCGAGCCGACGGCCCCCACCGCGGCGACTATGAATGTGGTGGACCACAGTTCTCCGGTAACTCCGGCGCCTTGCATCGCAACGGCGGCGACAATCGGCCCGGTCGGCAGCGGAATGAACGTGCAGCAGAGCGAGATGTATATGACGAACATAAGCAGTTTGATCGTGCTGCTCATGTCGGCGAGCTGCCGGCCCAGTTGCTCGGGCCGCCAGGTCCACTGCCACTGCTGGCCGCCCAGCAGCAGGCACAGCGGCAGCGCGGTTGCCAGCAGGAAAAACCCGTAAGCGGCGAACCAGTGGCGGATCGTTATGTTGTCGGGCAGCATCGCCGGATCGATTGTCTCAGCCGACGATTCGTCCATCCTTCATCCTCAGAATCCTGTCGGCGGCGGCGGACGCCTCCGACGAATGCGTTATCATAAGAATCGTCTGGCCTCGCGAGCGATTTATTTCCCGCAAGAGTTCCAGCAGGCGGGCGGCATTTTGAGAGTCGAGGTTGCCGGTCGGCTCGTCGGCCAGCAGGATGTCGGGGTTGTGGGCCAGCGCGCGGGCGACTGCTACCCGCTGCTGCTCGCCGATGGACATCTGGCCTGGCTTCTTGCCGACCACGTGCGCGATGCCCAGCGTGCCGAAAAGTTCGTCGGCCCGGCCGTCGGGCCGCAGCCCGCGGATTTGCAGCGAGATATTCACGTTGTCCCGCGCGCTCAGCACGCCAAGCAGGTTGAACCGCTGAAACACGAAGCCGACCCGCGTCTTGCGGATGGCGGTCTGGCCGGCCGGGCTGAACTCGACGGCCTTTCCGTCCAGTTCGATGCTGCCGGCGTCCGGCTGGGTCATCATTCCAAGTATGTGCAGCAGCGTGCTCTTGCCGCAGCCGCTGGGGCCCATGACGGCAAGGAACTCGCCGCGGCGAACGTCGATGTCCAGCCCGCGCAGGACGTGCACGGCGGCGTCGCCCCGCCCGAAGGATTTATGCAGCCTTTTTGCCGACAAAATGTTTGGGCCTTCACTCAATGGCCAGGGCCTCCACCATGTCCACGCGCGTCGCCCGCCAGGCAGGGTACAGCCCGCTGAATATAGACCCGACCACCGCGACGGCGACGGCGACTGCTATCCACTCCCACGTGATCTTCACGGTAAGCAGCGGCTTGAATCGGCAGATGGCCCATGCGGCCGGGGCCGTCAGCGCGATGCCGACTATCGTGCCTGCGGCGGTCAGTATCGCCGACTCGGCCAGCACCTGTCGCATAATGAACAGCCGCGACGCCCCGCACGACTTGAGGATCGCGATCTCCCGCGTCCGCTGAAGCACCATCATGTAGAGCGTAACCATTATGAACAGGAACGATATCGCCAGCGCGATGACGTTCACGGCATCGACGTAGCCGTAGAGGACGCCGAACTTGCGTTCGAGCATGGCGCGGTACTGGCGGACCTGCACGACCTCGAGAATCGGCGTGCGAATCTTTCGGGCTGCGGCGTCGTGATCAGCGCCGGGCCGGAGCTTGACGAACATGAGCGTGCTCTTCTGGATCGATCCGCTGCCGAAGAGGAACTGTGCGGCGCGTCGCGGCATGAAGACGCGGGTCATGGCCCCGTCGGGCACGATGCCGACAATCCGCCAGTGGTGATTGGCGAACTCGACGACCTGGTCGAGCGAGTAATGGCCGCTGCGGGCCAGCCGCTCGTCGATGACTATCTCCAGGCCGTTGTGTTGCGGATCGCTGAGGTCTTTTTCGGCGATCTCGACGGGTTTGTCGTCCGCGGCCTGCGTGTCGGCCTGGGCGGTCAGCTTCTGTTCCAGCCATCGTGCGAACTGTCCTTGTGGATCAAACAGCCTGCCCTGGCTGAGCGGCCGGCCGCCGGTCAGATGTTGCCACTGGCCGCTGTCGACGCCGGCGGCGGTCTGGTCCTGCCCGCCGAGTTTTATCTGCCAGAGGAAGACCGGCACGACCCGCCCGATGAGCTGCGGGTGGTCGGCAGCGAGCCTAGCGGCGTATTTGTCGGACAGTCCCAGGCCGTTCATCGTGGTGATGTTGTCGCCCCATGCGGCGGGATAAACGATCAGGTCGGCGTCGACGGCCTCCCAGCGGTCGGCTATCTCGCCCAAACTTCCGCGGCTCAGGCCCGTCAGCGTTACCAGCATGCAGATGCCGAACCCGATCCCCAGCGCGCTTAACGCGCTGCGGAGACGGTAATGCATTATGTTCGCCAGAGGCAGATACGCCATTTTCTCAGACCTTATACGCCGGTTTTTCGTCGCGAGGCGAAGCGGCGAGTATACATTATCGATTCTGAATTGCTAAGGGCAGAGTATAAAAAATGCGGCGTTCGACTTGGTCTTGGCGTGAAAGGCGGAGGAATTTTTTAAGTCGGGCAAACCGTGAAATTTCACGTTAACCTGCGGCGTTTGGCTGGTAGAATCAGGCGAAAGGCATGAGAAAGAACTTTGACATAATTCTGGCGGCGATTGTATTCGCGGCGTCCGGCTGGCCGGGCCAGGCGTTTAGCGACGGCTGGCTGGACCAGAACTGCTCGTGCCGCAAGCCGATAACAATATCCAAGGCCGATCCGACGGGCCTTGAGGGCGAGGACATAGCCGTCGTGGATATCACCACCGGCGGACAGTGCAGGGACGACGGGGCGGACATTCGCGTGGCAACCATAAGCGGCGGGGAAGTGCCCTGCCGGGTGCTGATGGTCGGCCCGGGCGACCAGGCGAGGGTCGCGTTCGCCCTCCGCAAGGACGTTCAGAAATATTACATCTATTTCGGCAACCCCAAGGCTTCGGCGCCGGCCAAGCCGCTGGAAATCAAACGAGGCCTGCTCATGGAGACGTGGGACTTCGGCGGCGGCGGGATAAAGACGCTCCAGCAGGTCGAGAGGATTTTCAGCCAGGCAAAGACGTTCATCGGGCGCGATTTCCGCGACCGGATATTTTTGGGATACAATCCGTTCGGGCCGCAAAGCAGCATAGCGACGATGTTCACCGGCTGGCTTGTTTGCCCGGAGGACGGCAAGTACACGTTTTCGACATCGAGCATGAACGCCTCATTCCTTCTGGTCGATGATAAATGCGTGGTGGACAACGGCGGACTGCACAGGCCGCAGGGCGACATCAGCGCCAACGGGCAGATCGACCTGACGAAGGGGCCGCACAAACTGACGGTTTATCACGTCTGCCCGGCGGGAGACCCGATGATAGTGGCGGCCTGGAAGCCGCCGAGCCAGAAGAATGTGGTTCCAATCCCGATTGGCGCATTTTCGCCGGTGGTTCGCGGAACGGCCGGGCCGGTTGAATGTTACGGCAAGATCGGCAGCGCCGATTTAACATTCAAGCACGCCGGCGAGCTTTTTGTAGCCAACAGGTATCTTCAGCGTCTGACCTTCGACGCGGCATGGTCGGGCGAGGCGGCCAAGCCTGCCGAGTGGCAGTGGGAATTCGGCGACGGGCAGAAGGCGACGGGGCAGTCGGTGTCGCACGTGTATCTTGCGGCCGGAATTTACCCTGTCAAGCTCACGTGCAAGTCGGGCGGATTGGCATATGGCATCACAAATCGCGTTGCGGTCGCCCGGCCGTGGGAAGAGGTTACCCAGAATCGCCTTGACGGCCTGAAAAAGCAGGCCGACATCGTTGCCGGGTACGATTTCACTGGCCTTTCGCCTGAGGCCAACGCCAACGCGATAGTGCTGCTCCATCAGGCCGGACTGACTGACCCGCTCCTCAAGGCCGGCGAGGCCTTTGTCGCCAGGCAGAATCTTTCGCCCGAGGCCATTCGCGAGCCGTTGACGATCTACATTGACGCGCTGCTTTCGGCCGGCAAGGCAGACCGGGCGGTCGATGCGCTGCTCAAGGCCTCGAAGATGTCGGGCGTTCCGGCCGCGACGGCCAAAATGCTGAACAGGGCCGGCCAGATCGCTATGGACGAGATGAAGGATGTCGCAAAAGCCCGCGAGATTTACTCCGGCGTGCTGGAAAAATACGAGGTCAGCGCCGCCGGGCAGGTGATTCGTGAGGCACGCATAGGCATGGGCGACGTCTGGCGGGCGAGCGGCGAGTACGACAAGGCGATGGAAGCCTACCGGCATGCGGGCCTGCCCAGCAAGGAATTCGCCCAGAAAAAAGCGATCCTCAAGGGCGATTTCGCCCGCCAGGTCGAGGATTTTCTGCGGCGTGGAGAATTGCAGGCGGCGCAGGACAAGCTGGCGGAGTGGGAGCTGGCCATCCCGACCGACAAGCTCGAAGGGTACACGACGCTGCTCGGCGCTCGGCTGATGCTGGCGATGAAAAAGCCCGACCGCGCGGCTCGTCAGGCCGAAATGCTGCTGGCCGTGAATCCGACCTCAAGTTACGCGCCAGAACTTCTGATGGAGGCACACGAGGCCTACAAGGCGATGAACCAGCCGGACAAGGCCAAAGAAGCCCTCCAGAAGATCGTCCGGAATTATGGCGAGTCGGCCCTGGCGGCGAAGGCCAGGCAGATGCTCGGCGAAAAGTGATGTAGAGTCTCTGAAGCTCTGTTGAAAAGTCGTTGTTCAGCCCGATTCATCGGGCTTGGTTTGTTTGACAGGCCCCCGCTTTAGGGCTTGTCGATTTAGTTGGCACGCGAATTGCCATCTTGACAGGCATGGTATAATCGTGCCCGTCAAGGAGAACAGCATGAGACGATGGGCTACGACATCGATGGATCGAACTCAAAT